>NZ_JBEXWC010000006.1:0-334103 GCF_040629635.1 Streptomyces sp. NPDC005898
GTGCTGGCGGTGGTCCGTGGCTCGGCGGTGAACCAGGATGGTGCCTCGAATGGGTTGACGGCGCCGAATGGTCCGTCGCAGCAGCGGGTGATCCGTCAGGCGCTCGCGAGCGCACGGTTGACGGCTGCCGATGTGGACGCGGTGGAGGCGCACGGTACGGGGACGACGTTGGGCGATCCGATCGAGGCGCAGGCGTTGTTGGCGACGTACGGTCAGGACCGGCCGGAGGACCGACCGTTGTGGCTGGGTTCGTTGAAGTCGAACATTGGCCACACCCAGGCCGCCGCGGGTGTCGCCGGCGTGATCAAGATGGTGCTCGCCATGCGGCACGGCGAGCTTCCGCAGACCCTGCACGTCGATGAGCCGTCGACGAAGGTGGACTGGTCGGCGGGCGCGGTCGAGTTGCTGACCGAGCAGCGGGCCTGGCCGGAGAGCGACCGTCCGCGCCGCGCCGGTGTCTCCTCGTTCGGTGTGAGCGGTACGAACGCGCACGTCATCCTCGAGCAAGCCCCCGAGGTGGCCGAGGAGTCCGCGGGGTCGGCGGTGACGCTTCCGGCAGTGCCGTTGGTGGTGTCGGGCCGCGGTGCCCAGGCGCTTCGGGGTCAGGCGGAGCGTCTGCTGTCCCACCTCGAGGCGCACGGGGAGTTGTCGCCGGTGGATGTGGGCTGGTCTCTGGCGTCCGCGCGTTCTGCTTTCGAGCACCGCGCTGTGGTGATCGGTGACGGTCGGGACGCTCTGCGGGTCGGGCTGGGTGCGTTGGCGCGGGGTGAGTCTGCTCCTGGCGTTGTCGTCGGTCAGGGTGTGGGTTCGGGTCGGTTGGCGGTGTTGTTCTCGGGCCAGGGCAGTCAGCGGGTCGGAATGGGCCGCGAGCTGTACGGCCAGTACCCGGTGTTCGCGAAAGCGTTTGACCAGGTCTGCGGGCTCCTGGACCAGGAGCTGGCCGGGCATGTGGAGCGCTCGGTTCGTGAGGTGGTGTTCGGGGACGCGGATCTGCTGGGTCAGACGGTGTTCACGCAGGCCGGCCTGTTCGCGGTCGAGGTGGCACTGTTCCGGCTGGTCGAATCCTGGGGCGTGACCCCGGAGTTCGTGGGTGGGCATTCCATCGGTGAGATAGCGGCGGCTCATGTGGCCGGGGTGTTCTCGTTGGAGGACGCGGTCCGGCTGGTGGCGGCTCGCGGCCGGTTGATGCAGGCACTGCCCGCAGGCGGGGCGATGATCGCCCTCCAGGCCACCGAAGACGAAGTCACACCTCTCCTGGCCGAGTACGGGGACCGGATCGGCATCGCGGCGATCAACGGGCCGACCTCTGTGGTCGTCTCCGGCGACGAGGACGCCGCCCTCGCTGTTGCGGAGACGCTGCGCGGCCAGGGCCGTAAGACCAAGCGCCTTGACGTCTCGCACGCATTCCACTCGCCCCGCATGGACCCGATGCTGGACGACTTCCGTACCGTCGCCGAAAGCCTGGCCTACGCGGCGCCCCGCATCCCCGTCGTCTCCAACGTGACTGGCAAGCTGGCCACGTCCGACGAGCTGGGCACGGCCGAGTACTGGGTGCGCCACGTCAGGGAAGCAGTCCGCTTCGCGGATGGCGTGGCCGCCCTCGCTGGGCAGGGCATCTCGACGTTCCTCGAACTCGGCCCCGACGGCGTGCTGAGCGCCATGGGTGCCGACATCGTCACCGACGCGGTGTTCGTACCCGCCCTGCGCTCCGACCGCTCAGAGACGCAGGCGCTGCTCTCGGGTCTCGGCCGGGCCTGGACCCAAGGCATGGCCGTGGACTGGGCCGCGTTCTTCGCCGGTACGGGCGCCTCGCGCGTCGATCTGCCGACGTACGCCTTCCAGCGCCGCCGCTACTGGCTCGACACCTCGGACGTGCTGGCCTCAGGTGCGGGGGCGGCTTCCGCGCTGGGGCTGGGCTCGGCGGAGCATCCGTTGCTGGGCGCGGCCGTGGAGCTGCCGGACTCCGAAGGGTTCCTGTTCACCGGACGACTGTCGGTGCGGACGCACCGTTGGCTGGCCGATCACACGGTGCGCGGCGCGGTGGTGCTGCCGGGCTCCGCGTTCGTGGAGCTGGCGATCCGCGCGGCGGACCAGGTCGGCTACGAGGTGGTGGAGCGGCTGACGCTCCACACCCCGTTGGTCCTGCCGCAGCGCGGTGGTGTCCAGCTCCGGCTGACCGTCGCCGAGCCGGACGCGGACGGCCGTCGCGCGCTGCACATCCATGCGCGGCCGGAGGGCGCGGCTGCTCAGCAAGGGTGGACGCGGCACGCCGAGGGCACGCTTGCCGAGCGTACGCCGCAGCCGGACTGGGAGCTCGGGGTGTGGCCGCCGGCGGGTGCGGTCGAGCTGGAGCCGGACGCTCTGTACGGGGCCCTCAGCTCCGCAGGCGTCGGCCACAGCTGCGCAGATGTCGACCTCAGCTCCGCAGGCGTCGGCCACAGCTCCGCAGGCGTCGACCTCAGCTCCGCAGACGTCGGCAACGTCCCCGCTTTCGCGGGCCTGCGTACGGCCTGGCGGCACGGCGAGGACATCCTCGCGGAGGTCGCCCTGCCCGAGGACCAGGAGGTCGAGGCCGGTCGGTTCGGCATCCACCCGGCACTACTCGACTCCGCTGTGCGCGCGTGGCGAATGGCGCCCGGCACAGGTGAGGACGCCGAGGGACGGGAGCACGCCGTATGGGTGCCCGCGACCTGGCGGGGCGTGGCACTGCACGCGGTCGGTGCGTCCACGCTGCGGGTGCGGATCAGCAAGAGCGGGCCCGACGCGTTCACCGTCCGGATGGCCGATGCCACTGGTGCGCCGGTGGCATCGGTGGACTCCCTGGCGCTGGTCCGGCTGGAAACCGAGGCGCTGGAGGCCATCGCCGAGCTCGCGGGGGAGCGTGCGCCCGTGCCGTCCGGTGCCCTGGGCGCGCCCGCCGTACGCACTCCGGCCCGTCGCGCCGTTGCGGTCGAGCAGATGGCCGGTGGGCTCTCGCCGGCGCAGCGCCTCGCGGGGCTGCCGGACGGGGAGCAGGAGGCCGCGCTGCTCGCGCTCGTCCGTGCCGAGGCGGCGACGGTCCTCGGGCACGACTCACCGGACGAGATCGAGGTCCACCACGGCTTCTTCGAGCTGGGCCTCAACTCGTTGACCGCCGTCGAGCTGCGCAACCGGCTGAGCGCGGCGGTGGGGCTGAGCCTGCCGAGCGCCTTCTTGTTCGACTTCAGCACGCCCACCGCGGTGGTCGCCCATCTGCGCCGGGAACTGGCCGGGGCCGGTGCACGGCGGTCCGAAGCCGAGCCGCAGGGTGCTGGAGCCGCCTTCGACGTGGAGGCGCAGGACGGCATCGTGGCGCTCTTCAGGCAGGCTTTCGCCACTGGGCGCAATTCCGTGGGCAACGACCTGATCGTGGCGGCTTCGCGTTTCCGTCCGACCTTCGGCAGTGCCTCTGTGGCCGAGCAGGTTCCCGACGCAGTGCGGCTGTCCACGGGTGACGCCGCGACGCGGCTGATCTGCTTCCCCGCCGTGGTCGCGACGGCCGGTCCGCAGCAGTACTCGCGGTTCGCCGAGCATTTCCGCGGTCGCCGCGACGTCTCCGTGCTGCCGCTGCCGGGTTACATGCGGGGCGATTTCCTCCCCGAGAGCATGGAGGCACTCGCCGCACTGCTCGCGGAGGCTGTGCTGCGTGCGGCGGGAGACGGTCCGTACGTGCTCGTCGGGCATTCCGCGGGCGGGCAGATCGCGCATGCCGTCACCACGCGCCTGGAGAGGCTGGGGGAGCGGCGTCCTGTGGGGCTCGCGCTCCTGGACACGCCGTGGCCGGGCGACGAGGTGAGCGAGCAGGCCAGCACGGCCATGCTCGGTGTGGTCTTCGACCGTGAGGCAAAGCTCGGTGGGGACATCATGAATGCGACTCGCCTGACGGCCATGGGCGGGTACCACCGCATTCTCGAGGACTGGCGTCCTGAAGTGATCGAGACGCCCACCCTGCTGGTAAAGGCCACGGACCAACTGCCCACCGCCGGTGGGACTCTCGGCGACGACGAGGGTCTGCACATCACCTGGAAGCTGGACCACACGGTCAAGGCGGTGTCGGGAAATCACTTCTCCCTCATGGAGGAGCACACCGATTCGACCGGGCGAGCCGTTGAAGAATGGATTATGGAGTTGAAGCGTTGAAGCGTCACATCGCATTCTTTGGTGCGCCCTTCTGGGGGCATGTCAATCCCACGCTGGCCGTGCTCGCCGACTTGGCGAGGAGGGGGCACCGGGTCACCTACGTCACGACCGAGGAGTTCTCCGCGGCGGTGGCGGCCACCGGCGTCGAGGTGGTGCGGTACGAGTCCACCTGGCCCGCGGGCCGGAGCGCGCCCTCGCAGGTCTCCGCCGACGAGATGGCCGGAGGACCGCTGAAGTACCTGGTCGAGAACGTCGCGGCGGCGACCGGCGCCGAGCCCGCCTACGACGGTGACCTGCCGGACGTGGTGGTCTACGACACGCTGATGCACTCCGCGGCGCGTGCGCTCGCCCACAAGTGGCAGCGGCCGACCGCCCAGTTCATCCCGCTGTTCGCGTCGAACGAGCACTTCTCGGTCGCCCAGCAACTGGCGGCCGAGTTCCCGGCCCTCGACCCGCAGCACCCCGCGCTGATCGAGTTCGGCACGAAACTGGCCGAGTTCCGCGCCTCGTACGGGATGGGGGAGGCGTCGCCCGCGGACTTCTTCGGTGTCGTCGAGGACCTCAACCTGGTGTTCCTGCCGAAGGACTACCAGCCCGCGGCAGACACGTTCGACGAGCGGTACGCGTTCGTCGGGGCGAGCCTCGCCGACCCGAGCACCCAGGGCGCGTGGACGCCGCCGGAGAGCGGTGCCCCGGTGCTGCTCGTCGCGCTGGGCACGCTGTTCAACGAGCGCCCCGAGTTCTACCGGATGTGCGTCGAGGCGTTCGCGGAGCAGCCATGGCACGTGGTGCTTGCGGTGGGTCGGCACGTCGACCCCGCCGACCTCGGCCCGCTGCCGCCGAACATCGAGGCGCATCAGCACGTACCCCAGCTCGCCGTGCTGGAGTACGCCAGTGCCTTCGTGACGCACGGGGGTGTGCGCAGCACCATGGAGGCCCTTCACTTCGGCGTCCCGATGGTGGCCGTGCCGCAGGCCGTGGAGCTGGAGATGGCCGCGCGCCGAACCGCCGAGCTGGGCCTCGGCGTACGGATCGGGCGTGATGAGGTCACTCCCGAGCGGCTGCGCGAAGCGGTGCTGGAGGTGACGCGGGACGCGGAGATCGGCCGGAACGTCGCGGAGATGCGGCGCGTGACCCGCGAGGCGGGTGGCGCCGGCCGGGCCGCGGACGAGATCGAGGCGTACCTGGACCGCGTTCTGCGCGCCTGACGCCGATGCGCGGGTGCCGGGCGGGCTGGAAACCCGGCCCGCCCGGCACCATCGCGCACGTCAGGCCGGCAGCGCCGCGTCCTCGGCCCGCACCAGCGAGGGGAAGGCCGCTTCGAGCCCCGCCCGCCAGTGGCGGATCGGCTCGATGCCGACGGCCTGCCAGCGCGCGTGCCCCAGCACGCTGTACGCGGGCCGCGGCGCCGGGCGGCCGAACGCCGCCCCCGTGCTCGGCCGCACCCGCTCGGGGTCGGCGCCGAGCAGTCGGAAGACCTCCTGGGCGAGCTCGTACCAGCTGGCCTGGCCACCCGCGCTCCCGTGGTAGGCGCCCGCGGGGGCCCTCCCGTCGAGCGCGGCGCGCCCCAGCCGTATCAGCTGGTCGGCGGCGTCCACGGTCCAGGTCGGCTGACCGCACTGGTCGGCGACGACCTCCACCTGGTCCCTTTCGCGCTCCAGCCGGATCATCGTGCGTACGAAGTTGGTGCGGCCCGCGCCGAACAGCCAGGCGGTCCGGAAGACGTAACCCGTCTCGGGCAGGCATTCGAGCACCGCACGCTCCCCGGCGACCTTGGTGCGGCCGTAGGCGTTGACGGGGCAGGTCGGGGCGTCCTCCGCAAAGGGCACCGCGACGCCGCCGGAATCGTCGCCGGCGAAAACGTAATCGGTGGAAACATGGATGAGGCGCGCCTCGAACTCCGCGCAGGCGGTCGCCAGAATACGGGCGCCCCCGCCATTGATCCGCAACGCGCCCTCTTCGTCGTTCTCCGCCTTGTCCGGTGCGGCGAATGCGGCGCAGTTGACGACGATCGCGGGCCGGTGTTTCGCCATCACCTCGCGTACCGCGTGTGCGTCGGTGATGTCCAGGGCCTTATGGTCCAAGCCCGTCGCGGTCTCCCCCGCCTCCCGTAGGCCGGTCAAAACGTCCTGGCCGAGCAGTCCTCCCGAACCAGTGACCAACCACGTGCCATTCACGGTGAGTTCCCCTCGTAGGAATTTCGTTGTGCGATGGGTGCGGGCAAATGCGCCTGCGCAGACATGCTGAGTGCACTCATCGTATCGGCGGGTGAACTCCCGTACGGGGTGACTGACTTCACACGGCGCCCGGTCAAGCTCGGCTTGTGCGTGGGCCTTTGCTGCCACGAGGATGATCTTGTTTTGTAAATCGGGGGAGCTGCGCCTGCTGAAAGCTCCCGAATGGGGCATGGCCACCAGTTACGGAGGACGGCATGAAGGTTGCACTCCTCGCCTTTGGGTCACGAGGCGACATACAACCATTCCTCGCTTTGGGTACCGGGCTCCGGGCCCGTGGGCACGAGGTGGACCTGGCCACCACCACGGATTTCAAAGGGATGGTCGAGCACGCCGGGTTGAACTTCCGGGAGATCCCGGGGAGCACCGGGAACTACTTCAAAATGCCCGGGGTCATCAAGGCGCTGCGGAAGAGCCCCTCCATCGTCAGGGCGAGCCGGGCGATCCCGCGGCCGACCCAGGACGAGGTCGTCGCGGCACTCGACGCGATGCACGAGGCGACGCAGGGCGCGGACTTCATGGTCAACGCGATGCTCACCCGGGGCGCGGGCTACGCGGATCCGGGCGTGCCCTGGGGCACCGTCGCCTGGTGGCCGATCGTGCCGACCGGCCGGTTCCCCGCCTTCGGCTTCCCCGAGCTGCCGCTGGGCGCCCCGTACGCCCGGTTCAGCCATTCCCTCGCCGGGCAGCTCGACTGGGCGATGAACCGCGGACCGGTGAACAAGTTCCGCAAGAACAGGGGGCTGCCCCCGCTGAGTGGTGGCTCGCCGGCGAAGAAGCTGGGCGTCGAGTACCCGGTGTTCCACGCGACCAGCCCCAGCGTGGTCGTGCCACCGTCCGACTGGCCCGCCCGCGCCCATGTGACCGGCTACTGGTTCTGGGACCGGCCGTGGGAGCCCCCGGCGGAGCTGGTGGACTTCCTGGAGAGCGGGGAGCCGCCGGTCGCGCTGACCTTGGGCAGCACCTGGCCCGTCTACGGGGAGGAGACCTTCGAGCGGGTGCTCAAGGCGGTGCGCAAGGCCGGCCGCCGGATGGTCCTGGTGGACGGCCCGGAGGGCGATATGCCGGACGACGTGTTCCGGGCCGGCGAAATGGACTACAGCTGGCTCTTCCCGCGTACGGCGGCGGTCATCCACCACGGCGGCCCCGGCACGGTGGCGGAGGTGCTCCGGGCGGGAGTGCCCAACGTGGTGCTGCCGTGCTTCGCCGACCACCCGTACTGGGCGGCCAGGCTCCTGGAGATGGGTGTCTCGTCGCAGCCGGTGCCGCTGACCAAGCTCACCCAGGAGCTGCTCGACCATTCCGTGTCGACCGTGCTCGGCGACCCGCGCATCGCTGAGCGCGCCGCGGCCCTCGGCCCGCGGATCGTCGGCGACCGCGGCGTCGAGACCACCTGCGAGCTGATCGAGGGGTACGTGAACGGCCAGGCGTCGGGGGAGCGGGACGCGTCCGCCGCCCGTTGATCCTCCCGCACGGCGAAACGCCGGGTCCCCGCAGCGATCGCGCTGCGGGGACCCGGCGTCGGTGCGTATGGCTCAGAGCCGCGCGCGGTACCAGTCCACCGTCTCGGCGAGCCCGGCCGTGAAGGCGTGCGCCGGCCGGTAGCCGAGCTCGCGGCGGATCTTGCTCCAGTCGACCGAGTACCGCTGGTCGTGCCCCTTGCGGTCCTCGACCCACTCGACGCGCTCCCAGCCCACGCCGCAGGCGTCCAGCAGCAGCGCGGTGAGCTCCTTGTTGGACAGCTCCGTACCGCCGCCGATGTTGTAGATCTCGCCCGCCCGGCCCCCGGTGAGTACAGCGAGCAGGCCGCGGCAGTGGTCGTCCACGTGCAGCCAGTCCCGCACGTTCTCCCCGTCCCCGTACAGCGGGACGCTGCGGCCCCGCAGGAGGTTGGTGACGAAGAGGGGGATCACCTTCTCGGGGAACTGGTACGGGCCGTAGTTGTTGGAGCAGCGCGTCACCCGGACGTCGAGCCCGTGCGTGCGGTGGTAGGACAGGGCCAGCAGATCGCTCGACGCCTTGGTGGCCGAGTACGGCGAGCTGGGCTGGAGGCGGTCCTCCTCGGTCGCGGAGCCGAACTCGACGGATCCGTACACCTCGTCGGTCGACACGTGGACGAACCGGGAGACCCCGTGCCGCAGCGCGGCGTCGAGCAGCACGCCCGTGCCCACCACGTTGGTGTGCACGAAGGCCTGAGCGGAGTCGATGGAGCGGTCCACATGGGACTCGGCCGCAAGGTGGATGACGGCGTCGTGCCCCGGCATGAGCCGGTCCACGAGCGCCGGGTCGGCGATGTCGCCGTGGACGAAGGTGTAGCCGGGGGCCTCGCGCACCGGGGCGAGGTTGTCGAGGCTTCCGGCGTATGTGAGCTTGTCCAGGACGGTGACCTGGACATCGTCGCCCAGCGGCCGCTCGGAGCCGAGGACCAGCCGGGCCAGGTGGGAGCCGATGAACCCGGCGGCGCCGGTGATGAGGATCTTCATGCGCGAATCTGGACCTTGCTGTGGTCGCCGAGTATGAGGCGGTGGGCTTGCGGGGTGCGCGGCGCGGGGGTCACTTCCACGGCACGGCCGATGACCGAGGCCTCGATGCGGCCCACGCCGTCGATGGTCGCGCCGGGCAGGATGATGGAGTACTCGATCTCGCTGTCGACGACCGCGCAGTCGTCGGCCACGGAGGTGTAGGGCCCCACGTACGAGCCTTCGACACGGGCGCCGTCGCCGATGATCGCCGGGCCGACGATCCGCGATCGCACGACCGAGGCCCCGGGCTCCACGACCACCCTGCCGACCAGCTCGCTCTGCTCGTCCACCGCACCTTCGACGCGGTGTTCGAGGCGATCCAGGACGGAACGATTCACCTCCAGCATGTCGGTGGCGTTCCCGGTGTCCTTCCAGTAGCCGGTGACGATCGAGGAGTCCACTCGGCGCCCCTGGTCGATGAGCCACTGCAGCGCGTCGGTGATCTCCAACTCGCCGCGCGCGGAGGGACGGATGCTGTCGACCGCCTCGTGCACCGCCGGGGTGAAGAAATAGACGCCGACGAGCGCGAGATCGCTCTTGGGGATCTCCGGCTTTTCCTCCAGGCCGGTCACCCGGCCGTCCGCGTCCATTTCGGCGACACCGAATGCGGTCGGGTCGGGGACCCGGGTGAGCATGATCTGCGCGTCGGGCCGTGTCGCCCGGAACTGCTCGGTCTGCTGGGTGATGCCGCTGAGCAGGAAATTGTCGCCGAGATACATGGCGAAGTCGTCGTCACCGAGCCATTCGCGCGCCGTCAGGACGGCGTGGGCGAGGCCGAGCGGCTTTTCCTGCGGAATGTAGGTGACCTCGACACCGAACCGGGAGCCGTCACCCACCGCCTCGCGGATCTCGTCGGCGGTCTCACCTACGATGATGCCGACTTCGCTGATCCCGGTCTCTGCTATTCCTTCGAGGACGTAGTAGAGAATCGGTTTGTTGGCTACCGGCACCAATTGTTTGGCGGAAGTGTGGGTAAGGGGGCGTAGACGAGTTCCGGAACCTCCGGAAAGGACAAGCGCCTTCACGGTACTCCTCGCTGAGATGCGTTGCGCTGCGTTTGCCTGCCGTTGTGCTGCCAGATCGGGAGATTCAGGGCTGGTAAACGGGCAGCAGCCCGGCCGCCTGGGCCTCGGCCACGGTGGGCGCAACGGTGTCTTTGGCGGAGAGAATGGGCTCGATGCCGGGGAGCCACTCGATACCGAGATCCGGGTCGAGCGGGTGAATCGCGCGCTCGCGTTCCGCGACATAGCCGGTGGAGCACATATAGACGATCGTGGCTTCCTCGGTGAGCCCTTGCACGGCGTGCCCGATGCCCTCGGGCAGGAAAAGCGCCCGGTGGCTCTGGTCGTCCAGGTCCACGGCCTCCCAGCGGCCGAAGGTCGGCGACCCGACGCGCAGGTCGACGACCACGTCGCGCACGGTGCCGCTCGCGCAGGTGACGTATTTCGCCTGGCCCGGTGGGACATCGGCGAAGTGGATGCCGCGAATGGCCCCGCGGCGAGTGGTCGAAAGATTGGCCTGGCCGAGCGGCATGCTGCGGCCGGTGGCCTGCTGGAAAACGTCCCCTTGGTACCACGCTGCGAAGGTGCCCCGAGTGTCGTCGAACAGCTGAGGCTCGAACAACCAGGTGCCCTCGATGGACAGCGGTCTCATCACCAACGTGCCTTCCCCCGGTATGCATGACAGAACAGCGAGCCGCGCTGGAACACGCGACCCGCTTCTGCTGATTTCTTTACGGCTCCACCCAGTTGTGCGTCTGGACCAGCTCCAGGACGCACCGCCGGGCCTGCTGGATCTGAGCGGCGGTCAGGGTGGGTACGCCCTGGATCAGGGCCTCTGTCAACTCCTGGAGAAAGTCCCCACGGGAGAGGACATCACAGAGGCTCTCGTCGTCCTCGTCGCGCACCACCGTGCTGAGCGGCCTCTCGGGTGGGGTGTGCTGGACGGGCTTCTCGAGGAGGTGGACATTGGAGGCCTTCAGGCCGCGATCTCCGTCTTCCACCTCGAACCCGACCCGCAGACCGGCTCGGAAGAGGTACTTGTCGTCACGCAGGTCGTTCGCGTGCATGAAGACGTCCTCACCCCCGTCGTCGGGAGCGATGAAGCCGTAACCACGCGTCTCATCAAACCGCAGGATCTTGCCCGTTACCACCACAACTACCTCTACCCCAAGTACCTTTACCCGGCCACAGCAGTGCCGAGGTGATCATCAACGCTCTTGAACACTACCTGCTGGGGATTGATTTGCGCGAGAGTCGTAGATCACTTCGACACGTCGGCATTCCGGCCGCGGGCCCCTTGCCTTGGGTATTCGGAGTGCGCCCTTGGAAGCGGGCGCTGCTGGCGATGGCCGGCGTGCGGTGCACAGGGACGGGCGGCACGGCCTGTGCGGCGGCATGGGGCCGTAAGTGACCAGCGGGCAGCCGGAGCGAGGCCCGGTCCGACTGCCCGTGCGGTTGTCGCGTCAGCCGGTCTTGCGCCAGACGCCCCCCTTCTCCAGCCGGTACGTGCCCGTCAGCCGGCGCTGGGCGGTGCCGGCCCGCGGCTTGGCGCTCCGGTCGCCGTTGTCGTCCGGCTGCTTCGCGGTGGCACCGGACGGGCGGACGCTCTGGCACTTGTCGGGGTTGGTGTAGGTCTGCGCCACGACCGTGGAGGAGTTCGTCGTCGACGGGCCGTCCACCGCGATGTCCTTGACCAGCTTGCCGGTGCCGTCCACGTGCAGGTCGCCGACGATGCGGGACATGGAGTTCAGCGCGCCGAACTGGATCTCGTCGTTGGGCTTCAGGGTGAACGAGACCTCCGTGGCCTCGGAGTTGGTCATGCTCCAGGTGTGGTTCCAGCCCGGGCCGGGGGCTTGTCGACGGTCAGCGCGACGGTGCGGGCCTTGATGCCCTGGGGCGCCTCGCCCACCGGCATCAGGTGGGGCGCCGTGCGCAGCGTGGGCGCGCCGATGGTGTTGTCCGGGGTGCGGGCGTTGTCGCGGGCCAGGAGAACCCGTTCACCCGGGTCACCGCGGGCAACAGCCAGACCAGCTACGCCTACTGAGCCGGACCGACCAGCCGCCCCCCCGGGCAACCGACCGGGGCGTCGTGTGAGCCTTGCCCCTGGGGGGCGACGTCCGGTCCACACGGTTAGGGTGATCCGCCGTACTCGGCGGATCACTCCCCTGAAGAGATGGGACCGGGGCTCATGGACGCGGATCACGTAAGGCTGGTCGTCGCGGCGCAGCGCGGCGACGAGCGGGCGCGCGAGGAGCTCGTTTCCGCGTATCTGCCGTTGCTGTACAACATCGTCGGGCGGGCGCTGAGCGGCCATGCCGACGTGGACGACGTGGTCCAGGAGACGCTGCTGCGCGCGGTCCGCGACCTGCCCGCCCTGCGGGCCCCGGAGAGCTTCCGCTCCTGGCTCGTGTCGATCACGCTCCGGCAGATCAACACGTACTGGCAGCGGCAGCGCACCCTCGCCGACCGGACCACGCTCATCGACGAGGCCCTCTCGCTGCCGGACGCCGCCGCCCCACTGGAGGACACGACGATCCTGCGGCTGCGCATGTCGGACGAGCGCGCACAGGCGGCCGAGGCCGGCCGCTGGCTCGACCCGGAACACCGGGTGCTCCTTTCGCTGTGGTGGCAGGAGTGCGCCGGGCTGCTCAGCCGCCGGGACATCGCCGACGCGACAGGCCTCGGCGTCTCCCACACAGGGGTGCGCCTCCAACGCATGCGCGAGCAGCTGGACCTGAGCCGCACGATCGTCGCCGCGCTGGCGGCCGACCCGCGCTGCCCGGGCCTGACCGCGACCGTCGCCGGTTGGGACGGCGCGCGAACGTCCGTGTGGCGCAAACGGATCGCTCGGCACACGCGCGACTGCGCTGTATGTACGGCGACGGCGGCCGAGCGCGTACCGGCCGAGTTGCTCCTGTCCCGCCTCACACCGCTGGCCGTGCCCGCGACACTCCTCGGGGCGCTGGTCGCGAAGGGCCTGCTGTCGGCCACGACGGTGACGACGGCGGCCACCGCGAGCGCCACGGGAACGGCGGCGGGGGGCGGCGCTCTGCTCGGCAAGCTCCACGCGGTGACCGCCCATCCGATCGCGGCCCTCGCCACCGGCGCGGTGCTCGTCACCGGGACCGCCACGTACGTCGCCTGGCCCGAACCGGAGCACCGGGCGCCCGGTGTCGCCGCCGCGCCGACGGCCGGTATGAACACGACGGCTCCATCGGCCACACCGGTCACGCCGACCCTCTCGGCCACCCCGGCTCCCTCGGCCACCCGGGCTCCCTCGGCGACGCCATCGCCATCGTCGTCGGCGTCAGGCCCGGCCGTGGTTCCGCTGGGTGTGCGGTCCCTCGAGTCCGTGGACCGGCCCGGCCAGTTCCTCACGTACGACGGCGACTACGCGACGCTCAGCAGCGGTGCCGCCACCTTCACCGTCAGCAAGGGGCTCGCGGACAGCCGGTGTGTCACGTTCCGGGCGGCCGACGGCCGGTATCTGCGCCACCACTATCTGCGGCTGCGCCTGAGCGCCGACGACGGCAGTCGGCTGTTCCGGGAGGACGCCACCTTCTGCCCCCGCCCCGGCACGGCCGACGGATCGGTGACTCTGTACGCGCACAACTACCCGGGCTCCGCCCTGCGCCCCCGCGACGGATCGATCCACCTCGACGGCTTCAACGGCACGCGTACCTTCACCGGCCAGGCCTCTTTCGTCGTCCGCGCGCCGCAGGGGTGAGCGCGGGGATCCGCGTATAGAGCGAGGGACTTCACGACCGCGCCCCGCATTACGTTTTTCTGCTGCGAGATCCCTCACCGCGCCGGCGTGCACATTTTTCGTTACGCCGACCCGCCTTCCCCGGCCTCCTCTTCAGGGGCGCCCCTCCACAGGCGTCCCCCGCTGATCTGTCCCCTGAAGAAGGCCACCCCCCATGACCAGACACACCGACGAACCCCGCAAAGGCCTGCACCGCCTCCGCCGGCCTCGCCGGACGCTGGCGATCGGTCTGAGCGCCTCGGCCCTCGTGGCCGGTGCCGTGACGTTGCTCCCCAACTCCGCCGGGGCCGCGAGCCTGGAGGACGAGGCATCCTCGTCGGGCCGGTACTTCGGCACCGCGATAGCCGCCGGCCGGCTCGGCGACGCGACCTACACCAAGATCGCGGACCGGGAGTTCAACATGATCACCCCGGAGAACGAGATGAAGTGGGACGCGGTCGAGCCGTCCCGCGGAAGGTTCCGCTTCGATGCCGCGGACCGGATCGTCGCCCGGTCCCTGGAGCGCGGCCAGCGGCTGCGCGGCCACACCACGGTGTGGCACTCGCAGCTGCCGGACTGGGTGAAGGCGATCAACGACCCGGGCACGCTGCGCGACGTCACGAACAACCACATCAAGACGACGATGGGCCGCTACAAGGGCAAGATCTACGCCTGGGACGTCGTCAACGAGGCCTTCCAGGACGGCGGCAGCGGCGCGCTGCGCGAGTCGGTGTTCAAGAAGGTGCTCGGCAGCGGCTTCATCGAGGAGGCGTTCCGCACCGCCCGCGCGGCCGACCCGGCCGCGAAGCTCTGCTACAACGACTACAACATCGAGGACTGGTCGGCCGCCAAGACGCAGGGCGTGTACCGCCTGGTCAAGGACTTCAAGGCGCGCGGTGTCCCCATCGACTGCGTCGGCTTCCAGAGTCACTTCGGGGCGGGCGGCCCGCCGGCCAGTTTCAAGAAGACCCTCGACAGCTTCGCCGCCCTCGGCGTCGACGTGCAGATCACCGAACTGGACATCGCCCAGGCGTCCCCCGGGCACTACGCGAGCGCCGTCAACGCCTGTCTCGGCGTGCGGCGTTGCACCGGCATCACGGTGTGGGGCGTCCGCGACAGCGACTCGTGGCGCGCGGACGAGAAGCCGCTGCTCTTCGACGCGGCCGGCAAGCCGAAGCCCGCGTACGACGCCGTCAAGGACGCGTTCGGCACCGGGCCGGGACGGACCCCGGCGGGCGCGGGCGACGGCACCGGCGCGATCAAGGGCCTGCCCTCCGGTCGCTGTATCGACGTCCCCGCCTCCTCGACCGCCAACGGCACCCAAGTACAGCTGAGGGACTGCGACGGGCAGCCGAACCAGACCTGGACGTACGGCGCCGCCAAGCAGCTGAAGGTGCTCGGCGACAAGTGCCTGGACGCGAAGGCGAAGGGCACGGCGAACGGCACCGAGGTGGTCATCTGGGACTGCAACGGCGGCACGAACCAGCAGTGGAACATCAACGCCAACGGTTCGATCTCCGGCGTCCAGTCCGGCAAGTGCGTGGACGCGGTCGGCGCGGGCACGTCCAACGGCACCAAGATCCAGCTGTACACCTGCGCCGACGTCGCCAACCAGAAGTGGACGGCCCCCTCCGGGTCGGCCGGTGGCACGTGCGCGCTGCCGTCCACGTACAAGTGGAGCTCGACCGGCGTCCTCGCGAACCCCGCCAACGGCTGGGCCTCGCTGAAGGACTTCACCCACGTCACGTACAACGGCAAGCACCTCGTCTACGGGTCGATGTCGACGGGCACCTCCTACGGGTCGATGGCGTTCGCCCCGTTCGCCGACTGGTCCGGCATGGCCACGACCACGCAGACGAGGATGAACCAGAACGCGGTCGCGCCCACCCTCTTCTACTTCGCGCCGAAGAGGATCTGGGTGCTGACGTACCAGTGGGGGGCCTCGCCCTTCAGCTACCGCACCTCCACCGACCCGACCAACCCCAACGGCTGGTCCGCGCCGCAGCCCCTGTTCACCGGCAGCCTGCCCGACTCCCGGACCGGTCCGATCGACCAGACGCTGATCGGCGACGACCAGAACATGTACCTCTTCTTCGCCGGTGACAACGGCAAGATCTACCGGGCGTCCATGCCGATCGGGAACTTCCCCGGCAACTTCGGCTCCTCGTACACGACGGTCATGAGCGACACGGTCAAGAACCTCTTCGAGGCACCGCAGGTCTACAAGGTCCAGGGCCAGAACCAGTACCTGATGATCGTCGAGGCGCGGGGCGCCAACGAGAACCGCTACTTCCGCTCCTTCACGGCGAGCAGCCTGAACGGTACGTGGACCCCGCAGGCCGCCACCGAGTCCAACCCCTTCGCCGGCAAGGCCAACAGCGGTGCGACCTGGACCAATGACATCAGCCACGGCGACCTGACCCGCTCCAACCCGGACCAGACCATGACCGTCGACCCGTGCAACCTCCAGCTGCTCTACCAGGGCAAGGACCCGAAGTCGGACGCCCCCTACGACGCGCTGCCGTACCGGCCGGGTGTGCTGACCCTCAGGCGCTGAGCCGCTCCACCGTTCCCCGTTCCACCGTTCCACAGTCAGTCATCCGCAAGGAGCACGCCTTCCCCATGAACATCTCTTCCCCCACCCGCAGGGCATCCCGGCGGCGCGGTCTGCACCGTCGCCGCCGGGGCGCCATCGCCCTGCTGCTCGCGGTGCCCGCCGCGGCCGTGCCGTACCTGCTCCTCACGCAGGACGACTCCCAGGCCGCGAAGGCCCGGACGTCCGCGGCCACACCGTACAAGTGGAGGAACGCGCAGACCGTGGGCGGCGGTTACGTCCCCGGCCTCGTCTTCAACCAGCGGGAGCGGGGTCTGCTGTACGCCCGCACCGACATGGGCGGCGCGTACCGCTGGGACGCCGGCGCCGAGAAGTGGATCCCGCTGACCGACTGGCTCGGCGAGAAGGACTGGAACCTGCTCGGCATCGACTCCCTCGCCACCGACCCCGTCGACCCCGACCGGCTCTACCTCGGCGCGGGCACGTACACCAACGACTGGGCGGGCAACGGCGCGATCCTCCGCTCCACCGACCGCGGCCGCACCTTCAAACGCACCGAGCTGCCCTTCAAGATCGGCGGCAACGAGGACGGCCGCGGCGCCGGGGAACGCCTCGTCGTCGACCCGTCCGACCACTCGAAGCTGCTCCTCGGCTCCCGCAAGAACGGCCTGTGGCGGTCCACCGACTACGGTGCGACCTGGCGGCAGGTCGAGTCCTTCCCGGTCAAGGACGGGGCGGGCAGCGGTGCCGGGATCTCGTTCGTGACGTACGGGCCGAAGGGCAGCGGCACCGTGTACGCCGGTGTCGCCGACAAGTCCACGTCCCTCTACCGGTCGACCGACGGCGGTGCCACCTGGCAGGCGGTCGCCGGGCAGCCGACCGGCCGGCTGCCCCAGCACGGCGTCGTCACGGGCGACGGCACGCTGTATGTGACGTACACCGACAACCTCGGACCCAATGGCGTCACCGGCGGCTCGGTCCACAAGTACACGCCGAGCGGCGGGGGTTGGAAGGACGTGTCCCCCTCGAAGGGTTCGTACGGCTTCTCGGGGCTCGCCGTCGATCCGCGCAAGCCGTCCACGGTCATGGTCACGACGCTGGACCGCTGGTACCCCGAGGACGAGATCTACCGCACCACGGACGGCGGTTCGACCTGGAAGGCCCTCGCCGGCAAGTCCGTGCGGGGCGCCTCCGGCGCGCCCTACGTCGGCACCCACACCGGTCACTGGATGACGGCCCTCGCGATCGACCCGTTCGACTCCGGGCATGTGCTGTACGGCACCGGCAACGGAATCTGGCGGAGCAAGGACGCCGACGCCGCGACGAGCCATTGGACCGTGGGGGCCAAGGGACTCGAGGAGACGGCGATCCTCGACGCCATCGCCCCGCCCGGCGGCGCGAGCGTCCTGACCGCCATGGGGGACCAGGGCGGATTCCGGCACACCGACCTGACGCGGGTGCCGTCCGGGCGCATGAAGAACCCGCTGATGAGCAACAGCACCGACATCGACTACGCCGCGTCGAAGCCGTCGGTGATGGCGCGGGTCGGTACGGGGGGCGCGCAGGACGGCGCCTACTCCACCGACGGCGGCGTCACCTGGCGGGGCTTCGCCGCCGAACCGGTGGCCGGCGCCCACAGCGGCCGTATCGCCCTCGCGGCGGACGGCTCCACGCTGGTGTGGACCCAGGCCGGGCAGTCCCCGTACCGCTCGACGGACAAGGGAGCGACCTGGTCGAAGGTGCGGGGGCTCGGCACGGGGGCGGAGGTCGTCGCCGACCGCTCCGCCGCCGGCACCTTCTACTCCCTGACCGGCGGCACCCTCTACGCCAGCACCGACGGCGGCGCGACCTTCACCGCCCGCGCGACCGGCCTGCCCGCCGACGGCCGCCTCAAGGCCATCCCGGGCCGGGCCGGCGACCTGTGGATCGCGGGCGGCGGCAAGGGCCTGTTCCACTCCACGGACGGCGGCGGCAGGTTCACCCGGCTCACCTCGGTGACGTCCGCCTCGGCGGTCGGCTTCGGCAAGGCCGCGCCGCGCGCCTCGTACCAGACGCTGTATCTGATCGGCACGGTCAAGGACGTCACCGGCGTCTTCCGCTCCACCGACAAGGGCGCCACCTGGACCCGCGTCAACGACAACGCCCACCAGTGGGGTGCCATCGGCAGCCAGGGCGTCATCACCGGTGACCCCGACACCTACGGCCGCGTCTACATCGGCACCAACGGCCGCGGCCTCCAGTACGGCGACCCGTCCTGACCCCCGTGCCTCACCCGTGACGGCGGGCCGCCTTCCTGACGGTCAGGAGGGCGGCCCGTGGCGTACCCGACCGTCGTGCCGCGAGGGCGGGCGGGGGAGGAGGGGGGAGCCGGGCGAGGTGGTCCTATTGGGGGCGGGGATCGTTCTCTCAGACGCGGTCGCCCTCAGAGTCGGCGCATTCCTCAACTGGCCAAGCCCTAGGGGCACTGGCGACGCGGCTCATGCCTGAAACTGCGCGTTTCTCGTCCGAGTGGGTCGGCACGTAGTTACAGTGCCTGATGTGCGTGGTGAATCAGCGGAGTCAGCCGTGAACATGCCGGATGACGGGCTCATCCGCAGAGTGAAAGCCCTCGCATGCACTGCGCCGCTCCAGGCTCTGGAGGACAACAAGGGCAGCCTGGGACGTGTCGACGCCCGGCCCTACCACATGGTGGAACTCGCGCTTCATACCATCGACCAGGTAGCGATGGCCATGGACTTCGACAAAGGCGCTGAGCACGCCAAGGTCATTGAACAGGTCACTCACTTTGCTGCTGTGCAGGTGCCGGAGCAGCAGGGACACGAACATCGCGTGGTGGCGGAGTGGGTGCTCCACAAACTCATCAACATCGGCACCCTCGACCGGGGATTCACTTGGACGTACGGCCGGGTGGACGGAGAAGGTACCTACAGCCGCTACGCCTTCGACTTCAAGCTGCTCGTGGAACACTCCACCTCCGATGGCCATGTGTATTTGCGGGTCACGGACGAAGCCATCAACGTTCTGGTGGGTGCGCTCGACACGGATGTGGAGTCGGCACAGGTAGCCGCCGAACACAAGCTCGAATACCTCATCAACCGTGGCCGACTGGAGGACGCGAAGCTTGCAGCGGAGCAGGCCAGATACCGCACTGTGCAGTACGGGGAATACTTGCGGCAGTATCTCGACGCGACCCGGCGGGACGTGCGGGCCGTCGACTGGGAGCAGCAGGTTCCGACCCTGCTGGAGGACGCGCTCAAACACATTGAGGCGCGCTACCGGCACGAGAGCGCCATCCTGACCAACATCACCGAACACCGCGATGGTGCCCGCGACGCGCGGAAGAAACGGCAGGCGGCTGGGCTCGTCGACATTGTTCGGGAGTGCATCCATCGCCACATGCAGTTGCAGGCCAGGCTGCAAGGGGCAGGAGCGCTGTTTCGCAAGGAGCAGGACCGCCAGCAGTTCTCCGGTCCCCCCCAACGTGCGGCGGTCGATGTCTTCAACCAGCTGTTGGTGCCTCTTCTCGGACTGTCTGTGGGCGCCGCGGTGGCGCCGGTGAGCGACTTCTTCCGTTTCGGAGTGGCGCCTGTCCCGCCTGCGGTGACCTCGATGGGCTCATTGGTGGGCCGGCTGCTGACGGTGCGTTCGGAGAGCAGCGTGTATGCCGGGGCAGTGCCCGTTCCCGAGGTGCAGCGGGATGGGGAAGCCGTGCGGTTCAGTGAAGAGGACCAGCACATCGCGGGAAAGCTGATCGACCTTGCCGTGGAGGAGACCCGGTCCTTGAGCGCGTTGCTAAGCGAGGCGCGTGTCCATGGACCGAGCGTCGAGCGACTGGTACTGCACGACGCCGTACACGCGTTCAGTCCGGCCCTCAGCGAGGCCATGCTCCGCGGAGACAGCACTGTGCTGATCGCGACCCCGGCGGTCGGTGAACTCGACGTCCCTTCACTGGGGGGTGACGAACTGCTCATCTCCCGGGTGGGTCTGAAGGCCCCGGAGGGCGAGTGGGACGACGACGTTTCCCGAGACGAGGAGTTTGACGAGTGATGTCGACCATCACCGTGGAGGAAGCCGAAGACGCCGCGAAACTCATCTCCTTCGGCATGCGTCCCCGGCAGCGACCCGCCAAGGACCGGACCTACCGGGACCTGGTGGTCAAGTACCGAACCGAGAGTGCCTTCCGGGAGCTGGTGGAACGGACGGCCCGCGGTCTCGGGCTGAAGATCCTCGGTGCCACAGAGGACATCGGTGTGGCCCTGGCGGCGCTGCCGAACTCGGTCTTCGAGACGAAGATCGAGGACTACGTGAGAGGCGCCCGGCAGCGCGGTGAGGGCGAGAGACTACTGCACGGCATCATCCACCTGGCGGTTGCGGCCCTGGCCTTCCCGCGCCCCGATGATCTGGCCAACGACGGTTACACGGGCCGTGTCAGCGCCGAAGCTGTGGACAGGGCAGTACGTGACACCTGTGACCGGCTGCGCGAAAGGGCGGACGCCACGGAAGGCGGTGTGGACACTCCCACCGACACACCTGAGCTGGAGAAGGTGTGGATCTCGTACGCCCGTCGACCGGAAGCAGCGCTGACCAAGGACGGCAGGTTGGCGATGAACTCGACGAAGGGCATGATCACCAGAGCCCTCAACTTCCTCACCGACCAGGGATTCCTGGCGGTCGCGGGAGCCGGGGAGGACGGTTGGTACCGGACGACTCCGCGCTACCAACTCCAGGTGCGCGAACTCGCGGCGACCAGTGCGTTCGACGAACTGCTCGCCCTGGGAGTCGTACCGATGTCCTCACATGGCACCGTGCGTACGGTTCCCCCTAACTCCACGGAGCAGACTAGGGCCCCGGCCGCACCGGACACGGCGGACGAGGGACTCTTCCATGTATGAGCTGTCCCGTGTCCTACTGCGAGGAGTCGGCCCGCAGGCCGCTCGGTACGAAAACGTTCTGCTCGACTTGAGCGGGGTCGGCGCTCCCGTGGCCAACAGTCGGCAAGGCGACATTTTCGACGTCGATGAGCCACCGCGCCGCCCGTCCCCGGCAAGTGTGCTGTTCCTGGAGAACGGCGGGGGCAAGTCGGTACTTATCAAGCTCATATTCTCGGTTGTACTTCCTGGGCGCCGAAATGCCGTGGGCACCCGGAATCCTCAGACACTGGCCGGCTTCGTGGGACGCGAAGACGTGGCGCATGTCGTACTGGAATGGACCCATGCCGCCAGCGGCAAGCGGCTGGTGACCGGGAAGGTGAGCCAGTGGAAGGAGCGTCGGACGTCCGACGAGTCCGATCTGGTCGAACGCTGGTACCACTTCCGTCCGGGGCGCACGCTCGACCTGGAGACATTGCCGATCGAGGAGAACAACACCTACCTCGGCCTGACCGAGTACTGCGAGCGGCTCAGGCTTGCCGACGTGGCAGAGCCCGCACTCGGCTACCGCAACTTCCAGATCCACGGTGAGTGGACGGACCGTCTCATGGTCTTGGGCCTCGACCCCGAGCTATTCCGCTATCAGCGGGCGATGAACAGCGACGAGGGGGAGGCGGCCGACGCCTTCTCACTCGGCAGCGACCAGGCGTTCGTCAACTTTCTCCTCAGCGCGATCCTGCCGCTTCAGCCCGCGCGAGACCTGGCCGAGGTGCTGGGCACATACGCCGGCAAACTGGCGGACCGCGGCATGATGGAGTTGGAGAAGTCGTTCATCGAGGAAGCCCTTGCGGTATTGGCGCCCCTGAGTGAGGCCCGCGAAGAGCGGACGGCGGCCGATGCGAGACAGAGGGACGCTCGAATCGCTCTGGACCGGTTCATTCACCAGACCCGGGCGCGTGCCACACGGGAGAAGCAGGCACTTGCAGACCGGGAGCAAGGCGTCGTCCAGCTCAGGGACGAGGTCCGCAGAGCGCACGAAGGACACCGGCACAGCGCCGCCGTCGCGCGAGAACTGGGCGCGCTCGTAGCCCAGTTGAAGCTGGATGAGGCGCAGCGAAAGCACCGGACGGCCGAGGAAGAGTGGGGGAAGGCCGTAGAGATCGAGAAGGGCTGGCAGGCCGTCCCCGCTGTGCTCCGCGATCTCGAAGCCGTCGCCAACGCCCGCCGGTTGCGCATGCATGTCACCGAAACGGAGGCTGCGGCTCAACCTGCGCTCGCCGCTCGCGATGAGGCTGCGAGGAGCCTGTCGCAGGCGCTGCGCAGCATGGTGCGCCACCTCAACGACGAGTCGCGTGAACTCGGTGAACGCGCCGGTGCGTGCGACCGGGAAGCCCAGACCGCGCAGACGGATCACAACGCCGCGATCTCGGCGGCAGCGGCAGAGGAGGCGAAGGCGGGGTTGCTGGACGGCCGTGTCACCGAGGTGCAGGAGGAGATCGCGGCTGCTGTTCGGGACGGATTGGTACTCGACGGGATGGAGGTGGTGGACGCCGCTGGCCGGGCCGAGTCCGAAGCCACCGCTCATCGTGAGCGAGTGGCCGAAGGCCGGCAGGCGGTGGAGGGGCTGGAGCGCGATTGTGAGAAGGCCGAAGAGGAGCACGAGAGGAGCCGCAACGAGCTCACCAGGGCCGGTCACGCCCACGACATCGCTCGCCGCGATCACCAGACCGCCGACGACACCATGCGGCGGATAGCCCAAGATTTGCAGCTCGCCGGCCTGTACAGCGGCGAGTCAGGGGAACTCGACATCGAGGCCGCAGGGCTCGCGGACCGGCTAACCCGGGCCCAGGGGGATGCCGAGACCGCCAGGATCGATGTCCGCATCGCCATGGCGGCCGACGAGCGTTCACTCACCTCCCTGGAAAGGAACGACCTGCTGCCCTCGTCGCTCGAGGCGGTGCGGATCTGCGACCTGTTGCACGAGCGACAGATTCCCGCCTGCACGGGGTGGGAGTACCTCGCCTCCATCCCCGATGTGGAGCGGCGCGCCGAACTTGTCGAAGCCTTCCCCCAGTTGACGACCGGTGTGCTCTGCAACGATGCCGACCAGCTCGAGGTCGCCGCTGAGATCATCGGGTCCGAGGGCGTCACGGTGACCGGCTTCGTGGCCCTTGGGACCACGACCTCACTCCAAGGGCAGAGCGGTCTGCCGCCAGGAGTCACTTTCGTCGTACCGGCCCACCCTGCCCTGTACGACGAGCGGGCCGGTGAATCGCAACGTCTCGGGCTGACGGTTCGGAGAGACGAGCACCATCGGCGATTGGCCGAACTGGACAAGACGCTGCGCACCTACGGACGCTTCATGGCCCGGCTGGCGCAGTGGCGGGAGGCTTGTCCTCCGGGCCACCTCGCGGCGCTGCATGACGCGATGGTGGCCGCGGAAGAGCAGGTCCTCGCAGCCCGAGGTGCGGAGGCAGCGGCCAAGGCCACCAAGGACGGAACGGCCGAGCAACTGCGGACGGCACGCGATGAGCTCTCTGGCCTGAGCGACGCTCAGTTGCGTCTGGACCGCCGTGTCGAAGCGCTGCGGGTGCTCGTCCGTTCGGTGGCACGTATTGCTGGCTGGCAAGCAGAGGCGCTGCGGTTGCGGGGGGCGGCCCAAGAGCACCGGCAGAACGCAGACGTTGCCAGCGCCAGGGCCGAGACTGCCCGCGGTGCCGCAGCGGATGCCCGGCGCACAGTCGACGTATTGCAGGTCACGGTCACCCGTACCGAGGAGGAATTGGCCGGACTGCCCGTCCGGGAAGCCGAAGGTGGTGCGTCCGCGCAGCACGCCATGCCGGAACAACCGCTGGAGGTGCTGCGTCGTCTCTACCGCACGGCCGCCGACGAGTATGGCCGGGTCGAGGTCGGCGCGAGTCTCAAGGCCGACTTGGAACAGGCCGAGCGGGAGGAGAAGGCCGCCGGGAAAGCGCTGGCCTCCATCCCTGAAGATGAGCGCGTCGTGGCGCGTGAGCTGCTCAAGGGCTCCGACGGGGTGGACACCGCCGCCTTGAACGCCGGTCGGTCACGTGCTCAACGCCGGGTGGCTGCGGCGCATGTGCGTCTGAACGCGCTGTACGAGGTCGTGGTGCGTTGCAGGACCGCGCGAAGTGCCATCGACGAAGCCCGCCCGGATGAGGCTCCCGTCGACCTGGCACCTTTCGGGCCACCTCGTGACGTCGCGCACGGCGAGCGACTTGTCGCGGCGGCAGAACAGGCCCGCGACGAGGCCGAGGCGCTCGCCACCGAGCTGCGGGACCTCTTGGACAAGCGGGTTCAGGAGCAGACCGATGCCCGTCAGACCGCTCGCGCCTTCAAGATCCTGGTCGACCTCTTCGGACAGCCGTCCGAGGAGCACGCCGAACCGCTCGAGACGGTTCAGCCGTACAAGGGTGATGCGGCCGCCGCTCGCGAGCGTCACGACTCGTTCGTGGGCGAGCACACCGCTGCTGAGCGGGTTGCGGCAGATGCGGAGAAGGCCGAGAGGGCGTTGGCCGACCGTCTCGCCACGCACGCGGCGGACTCCCGTTTCGAGGAACTGCAGTCGCCAAGCCGCCGTGTCATGCTTCATACCCCGCGGGATGAACTGCCCGTCCGGGCCGGTACGTGGACGGCGGACCTGCGCCCCCGACTGCGGACGCTGGAGATCGACCTTGACTCGATCGGCCGGCACCGCAAGCAGATTGTGCTCCAGTTCGTCCAGCAGGTTCGGGACGCGCTGCGCACCCTGAAGCGCGCCCAGCGCCTGTCACAGCTACCCGAAGGGCTGGGCAGTTGGTCTGGCCAGCAATTTCTGCAGATCGGTTTCCCTGAGGTCACCGACGAGGTACTTGCGGAGCTGCTGGGGCGGGTCGTCGACGACGCTGCGGTGGAAGGGAAGGACCGCCGGGGAAATCGGGACGCCCATCAACTCGTGCTGAAGGGCGTCGAGGCCGCGGTCGCGCCCAAGGGCTTCTGCGTGACAGTGCTCAAGCCGGACGTCGGGCTGGCCGTGGAGCGGGTGCGTGTGGCGCAGACCAAGGACATCTTCTCCGGAGGGCAGATCCTCACGGCGGCCATCGTCTTGTACTGCACGATGGCCGCGCTCCGTGCCAACGACCGGGGACAGGTGCGCCGCCAGTACTCCGGGGTGCTCTTCCTCGACAATCCGATCGGCCGGGCCTCGGCCCTCTACTTGCTCCGCCTCCAGCAGGCGGTGGCCGCGGCACTCGGCGTCCAGCTCATCTACACCACAGGCCTGTACGACAAAACCGCCTTGGATGTCTTTCCGCTCGTCATCAGGATGCGTAACGACGCCGACCTCCGGGCGCGGCGCCGGTATCTCTCGGTGGCGGACCTGTCGGTGGGCCGGCATCTTGCCTCCCTCAGAGAGGGTGCCGGCGGTGACCTCACGGCCGTCCGCTACTACCAGCGTCCGTCTGGGGAAGCGGCGGTTGAATGATGTCGGCAATGGAGCGCCTGTCCGAGGAGCTGCTGCAACGTCTGTACCGGTGGGCTGACTCCAAAAGCTGGAACGGCTATCGACCGAAACAGGTGCGGGGACCGGAGCTGCTCGAAGCGCTTCGAGCTGTCTATCGGGCAGGACCCGACAGCGATCCTGAGGAAGAGACACTCCGCCAGTGCCTCGCAGCCCTCGTCTTGTCCGGAAACATCCAGCTCATGCGCGAGAAGGCGGGAGAGCTGCCGGGGATCCATCTGCTTCCCGTGCGCGCGGCGCCGGAACCCAGATCGAGGCGACGAACCCTCTATCACCCGGCACTCCATGCGCTGATCAAGGAACAGCGGAAGGTCACCCCGAGACAGGAGATCGCCTACTCGGCCATCAGCAACTGGTTGCACGCCTTGTGTGACCCGGTGCTGGAGGTGCCGCTGCGAGAACGTGCCCTGGAGATCTTCGGGAAGCGGGCGTACATCGCGGAATTCCCGGAGCCTGAGAAGTGTCTGGACCACAAGGGGTTCGGTGGTCCGCTGTTTGAGAAGCGCACTGACTTCCACAAGTTGATCTGGGCATTCCCCACCGACCCGCCCCTTCTCAACGCTCGCTTCTCCCGGTTCAGTCCGGGCGATCAGAGCACGCCACTGAGCGGTGGTGACGTCCTGCTCGTCGTCGAGAATTCGGCCACGTACACCTCCCTCGTTCGTCGGCTGCGTGAGCATGAGCACCAGCACCGCATCGGCTGCGTGGCCTGGGGAGTGGGCCGCTCATTCACCGCATCGGTGCGCAGCATCAGGGCCCACCATGGCGCTGACGGTCATGCCACGACGCCGTTCAGGGAGATCCGTTACTTCGGGGACCTGGACGTCAGCGGTCTGGAGATCCCGATCAAGGCAATGCAGGCGGCCGTCGACCTGGGTCTGCCGCCGGTGCGGCCCACGCATGTGCTCTACCGAGACCTGATGACCGTGGGAGCTCCTCTCCCGGGCAAGGAGCGCAGCCGTACGCGTGAGGAGGCGAGAACGTTGGCGAAGTGGCTGGGCGATGGCCCTGACCTGGACCCGGTCGTGGACGTTCTCGTGAAGGGGGAGCGGTGGGCGCAGGAAGGCGTGGGTTTGCGGCATCTGACCTCCACCAACGAGTGGTTGGCAGACATGCAATGACGGCGGGGGAGAACCCGGGTGAGCGATGAGGCAGCCGCGCTACGGGCACTCACGATACGGACGGGGGCAGCGCACAGCGTCGGCGGCGTGCCGCCGCGCAACCCGCGGTTTTGGGGACGGCGGCAACTCTTGACAGCGCTCGACCGGCGTGTGTCTCAGGCTCCTTGGGGGACGACCGTCCTTGTCGGCCCGTTCGGTGTCGGCAAGAGCCACATCGCCGCTGAGTGGGTGCACGTCAACGCGGCACGATTCGAGTCCGTGCACTGGATCAAAGTCACGGACGGCGTGTTGGTTCACGGGAACCCCGCGTGGGAGGGCGCCCTGCGTGGAGGTGAGAAGCCCTCGCTTGTGGTGGTCGATGGTTTGCGCGGATGCGACTATGACCAGTTCCAGCAGGGTGGGAGGGCCGGGCACGTACTGATCACATCCTCCGGAACTGCGGCCGAGTGGGCCGGTTGGGCGGAGGTCGTGTCCGTCGGTCCTTGGGACAGACAGGAGGCGGTCGACTATCTCCAAAGAAACATCGGCTCGCTCGGTAGCGAGGACGCAGGGCGGATGGCGGCTGTCCTCGGTGATCTTCCCCTGGCACTCGCCTATGCGGAAGCCTGGCTCAAGCGCGGCCGTACAGTCGACGGTTTCCTGAACGCGCTGCGGGCTCACCCGCGGATTGTTCTCGGCGGGGGCGGCCCCGACCACTATCCCGGATCCCTCGTCGCCAGAATCGAAGAGGTACGCGCTTCCCTCGCGGGTACGGACCGGTGGTTGGCCCGCCTGCTGGACGCGGCGGCCCTGCTCGGCCCCACCCCTTTGCCCGCCCGCTCCCTTGGATCGCGCTCGTTGTACCGCCCCGCGGATGACACTCTCAGTACGGAGATCGCTCTCTACCCAACTGAGCTGAACAGGGCGTTCCCGGTCATGGGCAAGTGCGGCCTCAGCTCGTTCGTCGACGCGCTACTGCACGTCAGTCCCGTGTACTGCGCCACCGTGCGCGGCCTCCTTTCTCCGGAAGAGATGAGCCATGCCGCTCGCTGGGCGGATGTTCTGCTGATGGCGTTGGACCCTCGTGACCCTGTGACGAATCGGTGTCCCGCGCCGATGCGATGGCAGCCGGTCCTGCCGTCCTTCCTCGCTCGAGAGCCCCAGGAAGTCGTCACGTGTGAGGCTCTGACCGCGTTGGCCGCAGCGTATGACCACATGTCGGACCTGGGGCGTTGGCAGGCGGTTCTGGAGCGAGTTGAGGCACTGTATCGCCGCGGGCGGGAGTTGTTCTCGGAGGACGACGAGGCTGTCCTGGGCGTTGGCGACGTCCTCCTGCGTGCCTACACCTCCGCACATCGTTATGCCGATGCTGTGAAGTTGGGGGCGGCGCTGCGGGAGCGTCGTGTCTCGGTGTGTGGCCCTATGGCAATCGACACGCTCAAGAGCACATCGGCCATGATCGTCCCGCTGGGTAGTCGTGGAGATGTCGCGGATGCGATCGCACTGGCGCAGAAGACCCTCCAGGCACAGACGAGCCGGCTCGGAGCCGATCACCGGGATACCTTGCTCACCAAGAGCCGTCGCGCCGTTGTGGAAAGGTTGGCAGGGCGTCGTCGGGATGCCGTGGCGACCGGCGAAGCCGTGCTCGAAGAACAGCAACAGGTTTTGGGTCCGACGCATCCTGATGTGCTGTCCACCGCCTACGAACTGGCCTGCGCCTACCACGAGTCGGGTGTACGCACCAAGGAGGCACTCGATCTCTTTGTCGAGACGCTTCGTCTGCAAAGACGAGGGCTGGGTGACGAGCACCCCGCAACGGTTCGTACGGCGTTGGGTTTGGAGCTGGTGCACTTCGAGGTGTACGGGACACTGCAAAGCGTCGAACGCTGCCGGGTGGCGCTGGAGCGACTCAGGCAGGAGTTCGGGGTGGGGGACAGGGACGTCTACCGGCTTGAACAGATTTTCCAATCATTGGGAATGTGCTGGTGAAGGGTGTGCGGTCAGGGCAAGGGGCGCTGGCCTTGGTGACGTCACGCCGACAGGCAATCTTCTTGCGGAGGTGCGCAGACTGCACAAGCACCTCCGTAACGCGGGTGTCGGACTCGCCTCCTCCTACTCACGCGGCAGTGAGGTGATTGGTCGCGCACTGCTGTGACGTATCTCGGCATGCGCCCTGCGCTGGAACAGCCGCTGCACAGCGCCCCGTGCGACTTGTACCCCAACGGCCGACGACTCGCCCCGGCACCGCTCGGCCTACGCCAGCGGCGTCAAGGGGACGTATCGACTCCGCCCCATGGCGTCAAGGAGGCAGAAAGGCGGTGCGGGGACGGGCGGTCCGGGGCGCAGGCTGAGCGGACCAGTCGTGAAAGGGATCAACCCGATGGCCGTCCTGACCACCCCGAACGCCGCCGCTCCGAGCGCCGCCGCTCCGAGCGTTGAGGAACCTCCCGATTCCGCTGCCCGTCACCGGCTGACGGCCCTCACCGGCCTCGCCGCGCTCTCCTTGGACGCCATGGCCTCCGTGGCGTACGGGCCCGAGGCCATCGTCCTCGTCCTGGCCGCCGCGGGCGCCCACGGTCTCGGTTTCACCCTTCCCGTCACGCTCGCGATAGCCGGCCTGCTGGCTGTGCTGGTCGCCTCGTACCGGCAGGTGATCGCCGCGTTCCCCGACGGGGGCGGCTCCTACGCCGTCGCCAAGGCGCACCTCGGCCGCCGTGCGAGCCTGGTCGCCGCCGCTTCGCTGGTCCTGGACTACGTGCTGAACGTGGCCGTGGCGGTCACGGCCGGGGTCGCCGCGCTGACCTCGGCCTTTCCCGCGCTGTACGGGGAGCGGCTGTGGATCTGCCTCGCCGTCCTGGTTCTGATCACCGCGGTGAACCTGCGAGGGATCGTCGACTCGGCTCGCGTGTTCATCGTTCCCACGGCGATCTTCATCGGCGCGATCCTCGTCCTGATCGTCGTCGGCTTCTTCCGCGAGGCCCCCGTGTCCACCGCGGCCTCCTCCGGTCACGCCTCCGTACTCGCGGACAACGCCACCGCCGTCGGCACTCTCCTGCTGCTCAAGGCGTTCGCCGCCGGCTGCTCGGCGCTCACGGGCGTGGAGGCGCTCGCGAACGCGGTGCCCTCCTTCCGCGCCCCGGCCGCCCGGCGGGCGATGCGTGCGGAGACCGCGCTGGGTGTGCTCCTGGGCGGGATGCTGATCGGCCTGTCGGCGCTGATCTCCCGCTTCGGTCTCCAGCCGGTCGAGGGCGTCACCGTCCTCGCTCAGCTCGCCGACGCCTCCCTCGGCCACAACTGGGCCTTCTACGGCGTGCAGTTCGCGACCATGGTGCTGCTGGCGCTCTCGGCGAACACGTCGTTCGGCGGTCTGCCGGTCCTGCTGAAGCTGCTGGCCCGGGACAACTACCTGCCCCACGTCTTCGGGTTGAAGGTGGACCGCCAGGTGCACCGGCACGGCGTGGTGTGGCTGGCCGCGGTCTCGGCGGCTCTCCTGGTGTTCTCGGGCGGCGACACCAACACGCTCGTGCCGCTCTTCGCCATCGGCGTCTTCGTCGGGTTCACGATCGCCCAGACCGGCATGGTGCTCCACTGGCGCGGCGAGCGTGGCCCCCGCCGGGCGGGCAAGGCTCTGCTCAACGGCCTGGGCGCGCTGCTGGCCGGCGTCTGCGCGGTCGTCGTCACGGCCACGAAGTTCCATGACGGGGCCTGGCTGATCGTGATCGCCGTGCCGCTGCTCGTCGCCCTGTTCGAGCACGTCCACCGGACGTATGGACGCATCGGGGAGCGTCTGGGCATCGGCCGGATCCCGGAGCCGCCGCGCCGTCAGCGTTCACTCGTCCTGGTGCCGGTCTCGTCCTTGACCCGGCTGACCAGCGAGGCGCTCACCGCCGCCGTCTCCCTGGGCGACGAGGTGCGGGCGGTGACGGTGTGTCATGCGGACGAGGAGGACCGGGTGACGACCGAGGCGCTGGAGCGCGACTGGGCGTTGTGGAACCCGGGTGTGGACCTCGTCCGCCTGCCGTCCGAGCGCCGCACGCTGGGCCGCCCGATCACCGCGTACGTCCGCGCGCTGGTCGCCGCGGAACCCGGCGCCCGCGTCACCGTGCTCATCGCCGAGACGGAGCCGGAGCGGCGGTGGCAGCGCCTGCTGCAGAACCAGCGCGGCGCGGTTCTCGCCCATGCCGTACGCCGCGACACCGACGCCGTCATCTGCCGGCTCAGGTTCCGCATGGCGCCGTAGCAGCCCACCGCCCGACGGTCAGCCGACGTGCACCCGGGGGCGGCGGTCGGGGTCGGATTCCTGCCTGCGGAGGATCTCGCGGGTGACGGGGGCGGTGTCACCGCGGCCGAGGAGGAAGTAGCGGAACATGTGCTTCAACGGGCTGCCTTCGGCCCAGGCGAAGTAGCAGTGCGGTTGGACGCCCGTGGTGTCGCGCAGGGCGAGGAGGATCGTGGCGATGGCGTTCGGGGCGGCCGGCGCCTCGGCGCGCAGGATCCGGTAGCCGTCGACCTCGAAGCCACGGACGGAGAGGGTTTCGCTGAAGTCGGACGGGTCGACCACGTCGATCTCCAGGAACAGCACGTCGGCCGGTCCGGGGACCGGGTTGTTGCCGCGCTGCTCGCGCTCCTTGTCGCTGTACTCGGCGCTGTCGCCGGCCTGGCGGCGGTTGGCGATGATGTTGATCGACTCGTCGTGGGCGAGGGTGTCGGTGATGAACCGGCGGGCGGCCTCGTCGAAGACGATCCGGTCGGCGCGCAGCTCCGTGGTGCGGGAGACGCGGGAGATCAGCGAGACGAAGATGATGCCGAGGATGAAGAAGCCGGAGATGGTGATGCCGTCGGGCTTGTCGACGATGTTGTAGATCAGGGCGTAGAGCAGGACGAGGGTGAGCAGCGCGAAGCCGACGGCCACCGGCCGGCGGCCGCCGCGCGCCACGGAGAGGGTCACCGCGAAGGCACCGGAGACCATCATGGCGAGGATGCCGGTGGCGTACGCCCCCGCCTGGTGGTCGACGTCCGCGTCGAAGGCGATGGTGATGAGGATGCACAGGGCGGTGTAGACCATGACCACCGGTCGCACCGCGCGCCCCCACTCCGGCGCCATTCCGTAGTCGGGCAGGTAGCGCGGGACGATGTTGATCAGCCCCGCCATGGCGGAGGCGCCGGCGAACCAGAGGATCAGGATCGTGCTGATGTCGTAGACGGTGCCGAACGCCTCGCCGACGTGCTCGTGGGCCAGCCAGGCCAGGGCGCGGCCGTTGGCGCCGCCGCCGGGCCGGAACTCGTCCTCGGGGATGAGGACGGTGGTGACGAAGCTGGAGGCCAGCAGGTAGACGCTCATGATGAGCGCGGCGGTGGTCAGCAGCTTGCGGGCGTTGCGGATCCGGGAGCGCAGCCGTTCCTCGTCGTTCGCGCCGTCGGCGGCCACCAGCGGCATCATGCTCACGCCGGTCTCGAAGCCGGACAGGCCCAGTACGAGCAGCGGGAACGCGAGGAGCGCCGGCGTCACCAGGTCGCCGAAGCCGCCGCCCCCGACCAGGGCGTCCGTCCAGGCCGAGAACGCCCCGGGGGTGGTGAGGACGTGGACCATGCCGACGGCGATGACGACCGCGTTGAGCGCCAGGAAGATGGCGACCAGCGGGATGGCCACGCTCACGGCCTCGCTGAAGCCGAGCAGGAACACCCCGCCGAGGACCAGCAGCAGGACCACCGTGAGGGCCACCTCATGGCCGTGCAGGGCCTCCGGGAAGAAGGGGTTCTCGACCACGTGCACCGAGGCGTCCGCGGTCGACAGGGTGATGGTGATGATCCACGACGTGGCCACGAAGCCGAGCAGGACCAGCACGAACAACTTGCCCCACCAGAACGGGAGCAGGTCCTCCAGCATCGCCACGGACCCCGCGCCGTTCGGGCTCTCCTTCGCCACGCGCCGGTACATCGGCAGCATGCCCAGCAGGGTCAGCGCCACGATCAGCAGTGTCGCCAAGGGGGAAGCGGCGCCGGCGGCGAGCGCGGCGATGGCCGGCACGTAGGCGAGGCTGGAGAAGTAGTCGACGCCGGTCAGGCACATCACCTTCCACCAGGCGTGCGGCTCACCCTGCCCCTCACCGGCCGCCGGTCCGACGGGCTGCACCTGGTGGCGCAGCATCCACCGGGCGAGGCGGCCGGTGGGCTGCGCCCGCAGGGCGGGGCTCTCCACCACCTCGGGCACGGCTGGGCCGTTCACGTCCTTCATGTCCCCCACGTCTCCTCGCTCCCGCGCACTGATCGGCCGGTACAGCGGTGACGGCCTCGTATCGATCACCGAGTATGCGGCCATGCTGTACTACCCCGGTCATCGGGTTGTACGTGTCGGGCCACATGTAGTACGTCCCCGCCTCCGCTGAACGGCATCGCCGGGCAACGGGTGTGCCACAGCACCGTTGCAGCGAATCGCAAGTACCGCGTGGCGTCGCGCATGCGTGGCCATTGCCCCGGCCGCCACGGGCTCGGAAGGCGGGTGCCAGAGGATCGCGTTCGACGCTGGACCCGGCGTGGGGCACCTCACGCCGGAGCCCCGTGTTCGCATGGTGACCGACTGTTAAGCTGCCGTGGCTGCCGATCATGGACATGCGGATAACGGCAGCAAAACAACGGGAGGACATAAGTGAATCGGAAGTTGGCAGTCGGGGCGCTCACCGCTGGGCTCTTCTTCGCGGGGGTAGGGGCAGCATTCGCAGAGGCGAGTGGGGGCGTCGAGGCGGCCGCGTCATGGCACAAGATCCCGACCCGCAAGAGTGGCGGCGTCTCGTTCCACTCGGGCAAGTACAAGTGGGAGCCCGCCGGGCCCAGGACGCACGGTGCCTTCCACTTCAAGGGCTGGCTCAAGGACACCAGTGCCGGTGATGGCCACAACGTGTACGTCCAGGTGAAGGCGGAAGGCCACGACTGGAACCGCTTCAACGGCAAGCAGCGCCAGTCGGTGTGGAAGGACTATCTCGTGTGGGCCCCGGCCGACCGGTACACGGACGACGCCCGGATACGCGCATGCCGTGACCGAGGCTCGTTCCACCCGGACAACTGCTCGCCGACCAAGCGGTACCGGCGATAAGCGCTGCCGGCGACAGTCGCACCACCTTGTGGGCCCCGGTCCTTCGGCCGGGGCCCATCCGGCCCATTGGGGGAAAACAGTGAGTACGTCGGAAGTCCTGGTCGCCGAAGGAGTTGACCTCTCCTACGGCTCCACAGCCGCCGTGCGCGACGCACATCTGAGCCTCGCCCGCGGCGAGGTCGTGGCGATCACCGGGGCCAGCGGGTCCGGCAAGTCGTCGCTTCTGTACTGCCTGGCGGGGGTACTGCCGGTGACTCGGGGGCAGGTGCGCTTCGAGGGGCAGGCGTTCGGAGACCTCGGCGACGAGGAGATCAGCACGCTGCGGCGTGAGCGATTCGGATTCGTTTTTCAGTACGGCGAGTTGCTGCCCGAGCTGACCATCGAGGAGAACACGGCGCTGCCACTGCGGCTGGCGGGTGTTCGTAAGCGTCCCGCGCTGAAGGCCGCTGCCGAGGTTCTTGACCGCCTCGGCATCGTCGAGCTGCGCGAGCGGCGCCCGTCGCAGGTGTCCGGCGGGCAGAGCCAGCGCGTGGCCGTCGCCCGTGCGCTGGTGCACCGGCCCGCCGTCGTCTTCGCGGACGAACCCACCGGCTCGCTCGACAGCGCGAACGCGGACGCCGTGCTGAAGGAGTTCTTGTCCCTGGCCCGCTCGCAGGGCACCGCTGTGCTCCTGGTGACGCATGACCGGACGGTTGCCGCGCAGGCGGACCGCCGCTGCACGATGGCCGACGGTGTCCTCGCCCTCAAGGGGGCATCGGAATGAAGGAGTTCCTGCTCGGGCTGCGGCTGCTCCTCGGCTCCGGGCGCGGCACACGGGCGCGCTTTCTGCTGATGACCGTGGGTGGGTCACTCGGGGTGTGCTGCCTCGCACTCGTCCTGACGATCCCGGCGATCCTCGACGCGCGAGACGGCCGGGCCGCCGACCGCGCCACCGTCGTCTTCCCCGGCAAACCCGAACGCGACCGAACCCTGGTGCTGGAGCGGTCCGACCCGCACGGCTCGAAGCCCTTTCACCGGGTCTTCATCGCCCGCGGCACGGTCGACACTCCGAAACCACCGGCGGGCCTGAGCGAACTCCCCTCTCCGGGCGAGGTGTTCGTCTCCCCGGCTCTGCGTGACCAACTCAAGCGTGAGCCCGCCTTGAAGGGGCTGCTGCCCGGCCGGCAGAAGGGGACCATCTCCCCGGCGGGACTCACGGACCCCAACGAGCTGTACGCGTACGTCGGCACCGACCGCTCCAAGCTCACCGGGTTCGGTGCGACCCGCGCCCTGAAAAGCTTCGGTACCGGCTACGCGCCTGTGCCCGCCATCGAGCCTTCCACCCTCGACATTCTGCGCTTCACACTGGGCACGCTGGTTCTCCTGCCGCTCACGGTCTTCCTTTCCGTATGCGCCAAGCTCTCCGCCGCCAGCCGCAACCGCCGTCTCGCCGCGCTGCGCCTGCTCGGCCTGAGCGCCAAGGGCACCCAGCGGGTCAACGCCGCGGAGACCGTCGCCGCCGCACTGCTCGGCGCGCTCCTCGGCCTCGGTGAGTTCTGGCTGCTGAACCAGGTCATGGCCAGGACCGGGCTGCCGGGTCTCAAGTGGTATCCGGCCGATGGCGCGCTGTCCGCCACCACCCTCGCCGTCTGCCTGCTCGGCTGCCCGGCCCTGGCCTGGTTCGTCGGCCGCGCGAGTGCCCGGGCGGCTGCCGCAAGCCCGCTCAGTACGCGCCGTACGGCGGCCCCCCGCGCACCCCGCGTCTGGGGCGGCCTCCTGCTCGTCACCGGCCTCGGCATCGTCACCGGCTACTGTCTGACCGGCCTCACCGACCGTCCGGCCCAGACGACGGGCATCAACACACTGCTGGTCCCGCTCGGCGTGCTGCTCACCGGCCTCGGGCTCGTCCTCACGATGCCGCTCCTGTCGTACCTCCTCGCCAAGCGCCTGGCCCGCTCTTCCTCTCTCACCCTGAATCTGGCCATGCGCCGCAACGAGGTCGAACCCGGCAGCGCCATGCGCGTCGTCACCGGGCTGGTCCTCCTGGTCTTCTCCGCGTCCCTGGCTCAAGGCGTCCTCGTCGAGGAGGACCAGATCCTGCGGCCCAGTTCGCCCTCCCAGGAGTACGGCCTGTCCCTGTCGGGCCTCAGTAAGGACCAGCAGAACAAGCTCCGCGACATCCCGGAGTTGCGCGCACACGCGATGGTGATGGAGCCGCCCTTCGATCCCCAGGCCGAGGGCCCGCGCATTCCCGCCCGTGCCCTGGTCGCGACCTGTGGCCAGCTCGCGAAGATGGTGCGCCGTCTGGAGGGCTGCGTGGACGGCACGCCGCTCCGTCTCACCGACCCCGCGGTCACCGAGGAGCCCGTCGCCCCCTCCACCGTCCACCTCCGGCAGGGTGACCACCGCACGTCCGTGAAGCTCCACGTGCCGCGCCGGCAGGCCCTGTACTGGGGCTACGACATCACCTCTGTCGACGCGCCGGTCCTCTACCCGCCGTCCAAGCTGCCGCCCGGTGCCCTCCCCGCGACCGGCAGCCTGATCCTTGCCAGCGCGTCCGATCCCGAGACCGTCAGAACGGTGCTCGACCGCATCGGCGCCATCGTGCCCACCGCCGATGTCGACCCCGTCGGCATCAACATCGACGCGCTTCAGCAGATCACCGTCATCGAGACCCTGCTCGCTGTCGGCATGATCATGGGCCTGGTGATCGGCGTCGCCGCCTTCCTGGTCTCCGTCACCGACCGTGCGGTAGAGCGCCGTGCGCAGGTCACCGCCCTCTCCCTCATCGGAGCCAGGCCACGTACGCTGCGGCTGGTCCAGTGCGCCCAGGTGGTGCTGCCCCTGGCCCTCGGACTGGTCCTCGCGCTGGTCACGGGAAAGTTGGCTGAGTCCTCCTACCTCGTCACAGGCGGCGGAGAGGTCCTCTGGGACGGCGCGGGCATCCCCCTGCTCACCGTGGCTGCGCTCGCCGTCCTGATCGTGGCGGTGCTCGGCACGCTGCCCCTGGTCGGGCGTCGGATCAATCCCGAATTGATCCGACGCGACTGAGCCGTGGCGTGGCGGAGCATGTCCTTGACGCTCTGAGCGCCTGACGGACGGCTCCCCGTCGGGCCCGAAGGGCTTCCTCGTCGGGCACCTCGATGACGACACACCGGGCCCCCGCGGCACCGATGGCCGCAGTGTTTCAGGGAAGCTGCGGCTGCGCATGTTTCTCCGGCAACAGGCGAGTCCCCCCGTGCCTCACCACCGGCCGGGCCGTCCGGGCGGCGAAGGCGAGGCCTTCTGCAGGGAGGTCCGGGTGGTGGGCGTCCGGTCCAGGGCCAGGTAGCAGGGGGTGCGGGTGTCGGCGATGATCAGGAGAGGGGGGTGTGGTCGCCCCGTGTGCGCGGCATTGTGTGCTCTTCGGGGTGTGACGTTCCCCAGGCAGGTAAGGAGGGAGGAGCGAGAGAAAGACGAGGCAGCGGTCTTCAGCTGGCCCGAGACGAAGGGGACCCCGTGTTCGAGGCGGAAGACATCAGGGAGTGGCGCGGCCACGATGTGGTCGACCACGAGCGGCACAAGATCGGCGCGCTGGAGGCGGTCTACGTCGACACCGCCACCGACCAGCCCGCGTTCGCGACCGTGACGGTCGGCCTGCCGACCCGGCACCGGCTGGTCTTCGTCCCCCTGGGCGGTGCGACGGTCGGTCCGGGATATCTGAAGGTCGCCTACGACAAGAAGCTGGTCAAGGAAGCGCCCTCGATCGACACGGACGGCGAACTGCTCGCGGAGGACGAGAAGACGGTCTTCGCGCACTACGAGCTGGTCTACCGCACGGGCGCGGGTGGCGAACGCCGCCTCGCCCGCCGCTGACACCCCCACCGACCCCCCTCCTGCCGACTTCTCCCACCGACTCCCCTCACCGATTTCCCCCACCATGAGGTGACGCAGATGGCTCTTTTCCTCCTGCTGGTCATTGTGGCCATCGTCCTCGGCATCATCGGGCTGGTGGCCAAGGGCCTGTTCTACCTGCTGGTCATCGGGGTGGTGGTGCTCGTCGCCGACCTCGTCCTCCTCGGCCTGCGCCTGGGGCGCCGCCGCAGGCGCCTGCCCAGGTGACGTGGCGCATGGCCCGTAGGCCGTCGGGGCTCCCTCTTCGTACGCCGGCACCCCCTGGGAGAGGGGGTGCCGTTGTGGTTCGTAGGGGTCGACAGGCCGCTGGTGGTGCGGGCGTCAGGCCTTGGTGCCCGCCCGGCTCTCGAAGTGGCGGAACGCGGCCTCCTGGCGCCACTGCGCCGCAGCCTTCGGGCTGCCGTTCAGCAGGTGCTCGCACCGCGCGGCAGGCTTCGCCGCGCCGGGCCGGCCGGTGTCACACACACCGGTGAGGCGGTAGCCCTCCTGGGTGGGGTTGCCGCGCCAGAGGCTCTTGCCGGGCAGGAAGGCGTACTCCAAGGAGGCGCGGGCCAGGTCCTTCAGCTCGGGGTAGGACAGGTCGTAGGTCTGGGCGGCGTACTGGTACTCGCGGCTGATGTCGGTGCGGCTGACCCCGGGATCGTCGGTGGCCAGGACCACGGGGACGCCGAAGCGCCGGTAGGTGGGGAAGGGGTGGTCGGGGCCGCGTACGCCGAGGATCTGGGCGTTGCTGGTGAGGGGGACCTCGACGGCGATCTCCCGGCCGGCCATCGTGCGTGCCGTCTTCTGCCAGTGGTCCTCGTGCACCAGGTCCACGCCGTGACCGATGCGCTCGGCCCGTGCGGTGTTCACCGCTTGCCCGATGTGCGACTTCAGCTCTTCCGGCTTGACCAGGCCCGGCCACAGCTCGCCCGCGTGCAGGGTGACGTGCGCCTTGGGGTAGACCTTGCGCAGGTAGTCGATCATCCGCATGTGCAGGGAGTAGTTGCGCAGGGCGTTCTTCTCGTCCTCGGGCTGGACGAGGTTGACGGCCACGAACCGGCCGTCCCGCTCGGCCAGTCGCATGCCCAGCGCCAGCTGGGTGAAGACCCGCTGGGAGGGGCCGGTCCGCCCGACCTGGGCGATCCACCGCACCGGTAGGTCGCAGCCGGGCCGGGCCTTCTTGGTCCCGCAGTGGTTCGCGGCACGGAACTGCGCGTCGGTGCCGTCGGCTTCCTTGCGGGCCGCCGCCACGACCTTGTCGAGCTTGCCGCCCGCGGTGAGCTTTCCGTGCAGCCGGGCGAGGTCCTTGTGCCAGCCGACCTCGTCCGCCAGCCGGTTCGTCTCCTCGGAGGCCGGGCTGACCATGGTCTCCAGGTAGAACTGGTTCTGCTCCGCCATGCCGTTGGCGACCTCCGCGAGCATCCTGCCCCGGTGGTCCCACGTGGCCCTGCTGAACTTCTGGAACGTGTCGAAGAAGTGGTCGTGGCCGTTCCCGCCCCGCGGGAAGTCCTGCATCGACCAGGCACGCACGATCGCGGCGCGGAAGTCCCGGTCGGTGCGGGCGTCGGCCGCGGGGCGGGCGCCGGCCCCGCACGGCGCGTCCACGGCCGTCATCGTGGCGTCGACGCACAGCCCGCTCCGGGCGGCCAGTTCCACCAGGTACTCCGTCGTCACCGCCCCGGAAAGGTGATTGTGCAGGTCGGCGCCCTTGGGCAGCCGGTGGAAGAAGTCCCGCAGCCGTCGCGGGTCACCTCCTGCGCGGAGGGCCTCCAGGCGCCTCGCCGCTCGCTCCTCCGAGGCGGTCGACGTACGTACGGGAGGTTCCGCCCCTCGTACGTGGCGGGGAGAGGCGTCCGCCGCGCCGGCCACCGAGGGCGACAGCAGGGGGCAGAGCACCAGGGCGCTGAGAGTGGTGGCGGTCAGGACACGGCCCCGGGACGCGGAGCGCAAGGCGAAGTGAGTCACGCGGCATGGTCACCACACGAGAGCGGCTGCCCGTCGCTCACGCGGCGGCACCGGGCGGCCAACCACCCGGACGGGTGGCGCACGCGTCAAACCACCGTGCGCCGCGTGCGCCGCGTGCGCCCACCGGGCTTCCGTATGAGCGCCTTAGCCCTCGCCTTCGCCATGAGCGCCTTCGTCTTCGCCGGTCAAAGGTCAGCGGTCAAGCTGCGGCTCCCCGAGGAGTTCCGCGACGAGTCCACGGACGTACGCCTCGTCCGTACCGGGGATCGAGAAGACCACCCGGAAGTAGAGCGGCGCGATGATCCGGTCCAGGACCTGCTCCAGGGACGGGGACGGGGGCCGCGGTGAGTGCGCGTCGCCTCGCTGCCGCGCCGTGTCGAGGATGGGGCGGAAACGCTCGCTGACCCTGCGCAGGCACTCGCGCAGCCCGTCGCGCCGCTCGTCGACGTCGGACGCGACCTCGGCGCGGAAGAACGCGATGCCGCCGGGCCGGGACAGCTCCGTCAGCGTCCAGAGCGCCTGGTTCTCCAGGTCGGCGCGCAGGTCGCCGAGGAGCGGGGGCGCGCCGTCCTCGCCGCGATGCTGGGCGACATCGGCCAGGAGCGCGGCGAGCGTGCCCCAACGACGGTAGAGAGTGCTGGAGTTGACGCCCGCGCGCTGGGCCACGGCGGGGAGGGTCACCTGGTCGGCGCCGCGCTCGGCCACCAGCGCGACCACGGCGCCGTGTACGGCGTCACGGACGCGGGTGCTGCGGCCACCGGGCCGCTTCGTGGATGCGTCGGTGTTCACCCCTCCATCCTAAAGCGAAGGGTTGTGCGTTAGCGGGCAGTGTGCCTACAGTCGCACTAAAGCGGAGATCACCGCTTTAGTGGCGCGGACGCAGCGCCGCGCATCCCGCTTGCAGTGCCAGGAAGGGAACGCCATGTCCAGCAACGAAGCCGCTGCCGCCCTCGGACGCAGCTTTCACCGGGCCCTCGTCTCACGCGACTGGGCCGGCATCCGCGCTCTGTTGCACGACGACGCCACATGGACCCTGCCCGGCGACAACACCGTCTCCGGTGTGGCCGAGGGTGCCGACGCCGTGGTGGAGCGCGCTCGGCGCATCGCCTCGTACGGCCTCGACTTCACGTTGCTGCACATCCTGGTCAGTCGGGAGAACGTGGCGCTCTCCCTGCACAACACCGCGCGCCGGGAGGACGCGGTGCTGGACGAGCACCTGGCCACGGTGTGCCGGCTCCGCGACGGGAAGATCGCGAGTATCGAGACCTATCTCTCCGACGTGCCCGGGATGAACGCCTTCTTCGTCTGAAGCCTGAGGCCTGAGGCCTGAAGGCTTCCCGCTCGGGGGCACGCTGTGGGGGCGGGAGGCGGCCCGCCCGATAGGCTTCCGACAGCCGCGGCCCGGCCCGGGGCCGCAATTCGCGTAGGGGACAAGCAACGCCGATGGCCAGCCGGATACCGTCCTGGATCAGTGTGTCAGGCCTTACCGTGTCAGCGTTGGCCGTGGTTGCGGTACTCGCGATGCAGGCCGAGGGATCGACTCCCGAGCCCACCGCCCGCAAAGAGCCCCGGGCGAAGGCGAGTACGCCGGGCCCTGGCGGCGAGAAGCGCGAAACGCCGCACCTGCTCCCGAAGGAATCGGGGGAGGGGAAGCGAGTCGTCTATTCCCTGGGCCGAGACCGCGTATGGCTGGTCGGCGGCAGCGGAGACAAGCCTTTCGACACCTTCGCGGTGTGGCCGGGGTCGGTCCGCCCGGGTGTGGGTGAGCACAAGGTGACCGGCCTGCGGGACGCGACCGTGGGCAGCGACGGGGTTCCGGTCGTGCGGGTCGTCTACTTCTCCCGTGCCGGTGGCTCGGCGGCCGCGTTTTCCGCCGCGCGGGACGGGGCGTCGCCTGAACCGGTGCCGAGGAAGAAGACCGGGGCCATACGTCTGCGGACCGATGACTCCAAAAGCCTTTGGGGCTTCGTGAAAGTCGGGACAGACGTTGTGGTGGTGCGCTGACGGGCAGCGTCGGCATCTCGCGGCTCCGCCGGAGTGCGAGAGGTCCCGATCAGCGGGAGAGTAGAGGGCGTAGTGCGCCGGGCTATCGCGCGCGGCGGAGATGACAAGGACGGCACGTGGAGCGGTCAGCGGCGGGAGGCGGCCCGGGGGAGCCCGAGCAGGAGCCGCTCTTCGAGTGGGCGGAGACCGCGGCGGCGCCGGGCGCCGACGAGGCGTTCCGGGACAGTCCACAGGCGCGGCGCATGCTCGACGTACGCGAGGTGTACGCGGAGCCCGCGGCCCTGGACTCGCCGCGCGGGCGACAGATCATGGCCCGGCTGCCGGGCGTACGCGTGACCGAGGTGGCCGGCCACTGGCGCATCCCCTCCCTGCACGGCAACGACGGCAATGTCGAGCGCTGGGTCCGGGTCAAGACCGAGACGCTCGTGCTCGGGGTCAAGCGGCAGCTCGTGACGCGGCCCAACGGCAGGTCGGCCGACTGGATCGCCCCTGGACCCTCCAACGGGTGCGCGATGTCCTGCGCCTACTGCTACGTCCCGCGCCGCAAGGGGTACGCCAACCCCATCACCCTGTTCACCAACATCGAGGCGATCGTCTCCCACATCCGGCGCCACGTGCGGGCCCAGGGGCCCAAGACGGAACCCAACCAGTGCGACCCCGACGCCTGGGTCTACGACATCGGTGAGAACGGCGACTGCTCCGTCGACGCCCTGGTCAGCGACAACACGGCGGACCTCGTCGCCGCGTTCCGCGCGCTGCCGACGGCGAAGGCGTCCTTCGCGACCAAGTTCGTCAACCCCGACCTGCTCGCCCTGGACCCCCGGGGCCGTACCCGGGTGCGCTTCTCCGTGATGCCGCCCGACGACGCCCGGCTGCTGGACATCCGCACCAGCCCGGTCGCCGAGCGGATCGCCGCGGCCGCCGACTTCCTCGACGCCGGCTACGAGGTCCACTTCAACCTCTCGCCCGTCGTCCTGCGCCCGGGATGGGAGCGGGCCTGGGCCGAGCTGCTCACCCACCTCGACGACGTGCTGCCCGCCCGCGTGAAGGAGCAGGCGGCGGCCGAGGTCATCATGCTCACCCACAACCAGGCGCTCCACGAGGTCAATCTCGGCTGGCACCCCCGCGCCGAGGAGGTGCTGTGGCGGCCCGACATCCAGGAGCCGAAGCGTTCGCAGAACGGCGCCCTCAACGTGCGCTACGCCCTTGAGGTCAAGCAGGAATCCCTCACGCGGCTGCGGCGCCTGCTCGCCGAGCACGCGCCCTGGCTGCGGATCAGGTACGCGTTTTGAGCCACTCCTCGGCCGTGGTCACCCGTTTGAGGATCTCGGGGAGCGGATCGACGCCGATCCCCGGCGCGGTGGGTACGCGGAGGTGTCCGTCGGCGAGCGTGAAGGGCTCGGTGATGTCGGTGGCGAAGTAACGGCCGGACGCGGAGGTGTCGCCGGGCAGGGTGAAGCCGGGCAGGGCGGCCAGCGCGACGTTCGCGGCGCGGCCGATGCCGGTCTCCAGCATGCCGCCACACCACACCGGGACGCCGTGGGCGACGCACAGGTCGTGGATGGCCTTGGCCTCCAGGTAGCCGCCGACACGGCCCGGTTTGATGTTGATGACGGAGGCGGCGCCCAGGATGATGGCCGCGGCGGCGTCCTCGGCGGACTCGATCGACTCGTCCAGGCATACGGGCGTACGCAGTCGCTCGGCGAGGGCGGCGTGCTGGACGAGGTCGTCGTCGGCCAGGGGCTGTTCGATCAGCAGCAGGTCGAAGGCGTCCAGCCGGGCCAGGTGGCGGGCGTCGGCCAGGGTGTAGGCGGCGTTGGCGTCCACCTGGAGGAGCAGGTCGTCGCCGAACCGCTCCCGTACCGCGCGGACCGGCGCCACGTCCCACCCCGGCTCGATCTTCAGCTTGACACGGACGTACCCCTCGTCGATGAACCCGCCTACGGCGTCCAGGAGTTCGGGTACGGAGTCCATGATGCCGACCGAGACGCCGCAGGGCACGCGGTCGCGCCCCGCGCCGAAGAAAGAGCCGAACGACTGCCCCGCAGCACGCAATTGCGCGTCGAGCACCGCCGTCTCCAGCGCCGCCTTGGCCATCTTGTGGCCCTTGAACGGCTTGAGTGCACGCTTGACCGCGTGCGCGTCCGCCACGGCCGGGAGCGCCGGGACGAGGAAGCGGCGCAGCACGTCCGCGGCCCCCTCGACGTACTCGGAGCAGTAGCGCGGTGCGGACATCGCCACACACTCGCCCCACCCCTGGGCGTCCGGGGTGACCACGCGTACGAGCAGGACGTCGCGGGCGGTCTCGGTGCCGAAGGAGGTGCGGAACGGCGAGCGCAGGGGCATCGCGATCCGCCGCAGCTCAACTCCGGTGATCTGCAGGTTGGTCCGCATGGTGATCGGCTCCTCCGGGGGGCGGGTCACGCGGTGGCGCCGCGCGTGACGACATAGCTGGTGCGGGCGTGGAAGCCGGTGACGCGGGCCCCTTCGGCGAGGAGGCCGCCGAGCACCTCGCGCATGGCCAGGCGCCACGCCTTGGCCGCGCCCGGATCGGTGCGCCGCAGCGACTCGATGTCCGGCGGTACGTCGACCAGGACGGTCGCGGCGTCGCTGTGGCCGACGACGGGCAGGCCCTCTCGCTCCCACAGCACGGTCGGGGCGTCGGCGGGGACCACCACGGCGTCGTCCCGGCCGTCGGAGTGGTCGGGATGCCCGGGGCGGTCCAGCTCCCAGACGACCAGGGCGCGGTCCGTGTCGTCGCCGCCGTTGATCGCGTCGTCCATGCGGCCGTAGAAGCTGGTGAGGTACTCCACCGGGCGTCCGCCGAGCTTGGCCAGGTTGAAGTGGGCGTTGCGCCGCACCAGTGGGTCGAAGGTCCAGGTGATCCGGCGCAGGCCGCGCGCCAGCGCCCACTCGCGCTGGTGGTGCTTGAGGGCCGGCCCCGCCCGGCGGCCGGGCAGCGCGCCGGTGACGTGCGAGTGCAGCGACTCCCCGACGGGCGCCGCGAAGAACGCCACGGACGCGCCGACCAGGCGGCCGTCCTCGAAGGCCCCGGCGACGTAGTTGCCGGCGTGCGCGAGGGCCCGCATCTGCTCGACGCTCACGGGGGAGCTGCCGGGAGCGCTGCCCCAAATGCCCTCGAACAGCGCGACGACATCCTCCAGTTCGCCCAGTTCGTGCAGCTCGCGCACGACGAGACCGTGCGCCGTCCGAGCTGTCGGTGCTGTCGGTGCTGTCGGTGCTGACTGAGGTGCCTGAGATATCTGCGTTGCGTCGACGTTCATCGGGCGGCCTCCTGGACGAGGGCGGTCAGGAGTCGGGTGCGGGTGGCCCTCTCCGCGACGACCCTATGCGCCTGGCCGGCCGGCGCGCCGCCGGTCTTTCGCCGCGGCGGGCCGCCCGCGTCGGCTACGCGCCGGGGAAGTACCGGCCGAAGGACGACGAGTCGACCGCCATGGGGCCCGCGAACGGCTGGTCGAGCTGGTGGATGAGCAGCACGGTCAGGGTGATCAGACTGGTCAGGCCCATCACCATGACGACATGGGTGGTGTTGCGCTGGATGCCGAACATGAACATGAAGGCGACGGTGAGCAGCCCGCCGGTCACCAGGCCGAACCACAGGACCGGCGACAGTCCGTCGCGCGCGTCCGCCTCCCGCCCCCGGCGCGCGTCGTCCAGGGCCCACAGCTGGGCCATGACCTCTTGCGCGGTGGCCTGTTCGATGGTCTTGGCGTCGGGGCGCAGCTGGTTCGCGCCCCGCACGTCCTGGAGGAGACGCCAGCCTTCCTCGGGCAGGGGTTCCCCCGCCGCCAGGGCCGGCAGCTCCACGCGGACCGTGTGCCGCACGTAGCGCGTCACGCTGTCGCGCAGGCGCAGCGCGTCGGGCGCCGGGAGGGTCTCGGCGAGCTGGTAGATCTCGTGGGCCGCGCTCGCCTCCTCGCGCACGTGCTCCTCCGCGCTGGAGCGGCCTTCCCAGACCGACACCAGGGAGAGCCCCAGCAGCAGCGCGTACAGCACGCCGACCATCATCGCGATGTACTCGGCCACGTCCTCCCGCGGCTCGCTGTCGTCGTTCGGCCAGTAGCGGTGGCGCAGGAGTACGGCTGCGGCGGCCAGGAGGGAGACGCCCAGGACGAGCGCGATCGTGCCGATCATCAGTGCCCTTTCTGCGTCCGGCGCGGCGACAGCGGCGCCCCGGCTCACTTCAGACGGGAGCCGAGGAGGATCGCCGCCAGGATGGCCGGAACCATCACGAGGAACAGGAGGGCCGCCAGACCGACCCCGGTGGGGCCGTGCCCCGGACGATAGAGGTGGTCCATGAGCGGCACACCTCGGGAGGCGCGTCGCGGCTGCTCCGGGGTCACCTTGCGGGCGTCGGGGTCCACTACGGGTGGTGGGACCACGCCGGGCGGTACGGCCACTCCGGGTGGCAGAGGCGGCGGAGCGACTCCGGGCGCCAAGGGCGGCGGGCCGATCCCTGGCGGCAGAGGCGGGGGAGCCACTCCGGGCGGGGGAGCCACACCCGGTGCCGGGGGCAGGGCGAGACCGGGCGGTACGGGCGGGAGAGCCGCTCCCGGCAGGAAGGGCGGCGGGGCCATCCCGGCCGGGAAGGGGCGCGGGGCCACTCCGGGGGGAAGGGGCGCGGCCGCTCCCGGGGGCAGCGGCGGTGCGGCCGCTCCGGGCGGCGGGGGCGGTGGGGCCGCGCCGGGTCCCAGGGGCGGTCGGGCGGCGGCCCCGGGCGAGACGAGGAGCGGGGGATTCCCGCCCGACCGGGGAGCGGGGGCCGCGTCCGCCGGGCCGGGGACCGCGCCTGCTGAGGCGGGGGCCGGCGCCGACGTGGCCGGGAGTCGCAGGAGGGCCGGCGGGGTGAGCGGCGCGATCAGGGGAGTGATCAGAGGGGTGGACCCCGGCGCCCCGGGAGCGGACCCCGGTACGGATCCTGGCGCCCCCGGTACGGATCCCGGTGCCCCTGGTGCGGCCCCCGGCACTCCCGGGGCGGAACCCGGCGCCCCCGGAGCGGTCCCGGGCCGCCCGGACAGGGGAGGCGACTGGGCGTTCCCCTGCCCGCCGGGGGTTCTGGAACCGGACGCAGGAGGCGCGGCCCGCTGCCCGTCCCGACCTCGGGGCGCGGGCGCGGGCACCGACGCGGGCGTACGCCCGGCCGGCGCCGGAGTCGGAGCAGCAGCCGGGGGCGGCGGCGGAGGCGGGACCGGTACGGGCGCAAGGGTGAACCGCGCCGAGGACCGCGCGGTGAGGAGCGGCGGAGGCACGAGCGCACCGGTGGCTCCCAGCGTCGCGGTGCGGTCGCCGGCCACCGCCAGGCCACTGCTCACATAGGTGCCCGGCGCCGCACGGGCCTGGGCACGACATGACGCGGAGCGCCCGGGAGCGAGCTGCGGCACGACGGGACGGCCGCCCCCGCAGTCGACGGCCTTCGCCTCCGGCAGCGCGTCGCTGACCCGAACGTCGTACAGGGGCAGATCCCCGCGATTGGCCACGACGTACTGGATGACCCCGACCTGCTGACTGAGCCCGGCCTGCCGCACGGGGCTGCCCTGCTGCACGGGGCCGGTCCGCCGCACTTGGGCCGCCTGCCGCGTGACACCGGCTCGCTGCCCGACGCCGACCTGCCGCACGAGATCGGCCCGCTGTACGAGGTCGGTCTGCTGCATGACGCTGACCTGCGGCACGAGGTCGGCCCGCCGCACGAAAGCCGCCTGCCGCACCAGGTCGCCCCGTCGCCCAAGAGCCCCCCGCCGCACGACTCCGGCCGGCCGCATGGCGCCGGTCGGCTCGGTGACGGCGGCCGTCTGCGTGAGGGTCAGGACGCCCCCGACCCCCCGGTACCCCGCCCGCGTACGGGCTCGGGAGAGCGTGTTCAGGGACGGGACGCGGCCGACGGCCGTCACGTCGTTCACCCGTACCCCGGGGAGCGCCCGGGTCCGGGCCGTGCACGTGGTCGAGCTGAGGCCGCGCAGCATCCGCACCGTGGGGCGACCCCCGCAGGTGACGGCCGTGCCCGGGGGCAGCCCGGGGTCGCTCACCCGTACGTCGTAGAGGTCGGCCCCCGTGCGGTTGATCAGACGGTAGACGGCGTGCACGGGGTCGCCGACCCGGATGCCGGGTCGCAGTGCCCCCGTACCCGGCCGGGAGTTGATGTGCACGTGCAGGGCCAGGCCGCCGTTTCCCGCGCCGTCGGCCGTCGCGCGCCCGCTGCCGGGCACGGCGATGACGCAGACCAGAATCAGCAGTGCGGACAGGTGCACAGGCCACACGTGCTTCATTCGCCCGCGAGTACGCATGCCGCCCATGCTCGACGACGATCACATCCCCCGCCGGTCGGAACGCGCCTGCCCTCGCCCTTGCGGTGTGATAATCACTCTCATGGCAGCAGGCGGTGGCCTCGCTCCCAGGGAACGTCACGGCGCCCGGACAACGTTCACATGGTTCCGGGCCGTGCGGTCACGGATGGGGACCGGTCGCGTGCCCGTCCGGGCCGTCGGTCAGTTCCAGCATCGCGGTGACGCGCTTGCCCGAGGGCTCCCGGTGCACCTGGAAGTTCCGGCACACGGCCATCACGACTTCCAGGCCGTGCCCCCCGATGCGGTGCGGATCCCGTGCCGAGACCGCGGGCAGGGCGGTGTTGCTGTCCCGAACGGTGATCTCGATGATGCCGCCCCGCACCACGAGGGTGAGCAGACACGGTCCGGGCGCGTACTTGCGGGCGTTGGTCACCAGCTCGCTGACCACCAGTTCCACCGTGCCCATGGCCCGGCCGGACACCGGGAGCCCGTGCAGGGACCGCACCTCCGTCAGGAAGTCTCTGGCCAGATGCCGCGCGGTCGCGATCCCCTCACTGCCCTCGAACAGCCGGGAGACCGCCAGGGGTCCCTCGGCCGTCGGCTCTCGCCCGTCATCGTCCGCCGTCTGATCCATACAGTCCGCCTTGCTTCCCAAGCAGCCCGGCCTCACGCGGACCGACTACCCCCATAACCCCGCACAACCCTGTCAGGTGGTCCAGCGGCTTCGGCCGTTGGGTTCAGCGGGGCTCCGCCGCCCGGCGCAGTGCCGCGACGAGTACCCGATTGCTCGCGCCCTTGAGGACGTACTCGACCACGCCGGCGCTCTTCATCTCCTCGACGGAACCGTTGTCGTCGTACGCGGAGAACGCCACGACGCGGCTCGACGGCGAACACCGTCGGATGCCCCGGGCGACGCGGGGGCCGCCGCCGGGGAAGCGGACGTCCAGGACCACGAGGGCCGGCCGGTGCCGGGCCGCGAGCCGCAGCGCCTGCTCGCCGTCGCGTGCGGTGCCCACGACCTCCAGGCCGGGCTGTGCGCCCACGACCTCGGCCAGGGCCTCCAGGAGCAGGGCGTTGTCATCGCACAGGAGCACGCCGAGCGGCGGGTGGGAACGGTCGTCCGCGGCCGACACGCCCGCCGCGCCCGCCGTGGTCACGGCATGATGTCCGGCGGTGGCGGCGTCGGGAGATGGTTCGGCACCCAGAACTCGACCGTCGTCCCCGTTCCGGGGCGGCTGTGCATGGACCACCATCCTCCTGCCGTCTCCGCTCTCTCCCGCATCTCGATGACCCCGAAGTGATCCCGGGCCCCGTCCGGTGACCGGGGGGTGCCTGTCCCGTCGTCCACGACGCGCGTCACGATGCCTCCGTCGGCCGAGCGCACCCGGACGTCCACGCGGCTCGCGCGCGCGTGCTTGTGGACGTTCAGCAGCGCCTCCTGAACGATACGGAAGATGGTGATGGCTGTCTCGGGGGTCGGTTCACGCTCCAGCTCGTGCTCGAACGAGTACGCCATTCCCCAGGACGAGCCCACGACGTCGGCCAGGTGACTGGAGAGCCCCTCGATCAGGCCGTGCCTGTCGATCCCGGGCGGATGCAACCGGAAGGTCAGACTGCGGAGCCGGCCGATCGCCTCGCGCACCGAGGCGTCGAGGCGCTCCAGTTCCGGGGCGTACGACTCGGGCACCCGCTCCGCCAGCAGCTCCAGCCGCATGGCGACGGAGACCATGGCCTGGATGGAGTCGTCGTGGACGTCCCACGCGATGCGCCGCCGCTCCGTCTCCTGGGCCTGGACCAGGTGGTCGAACAGTCGCCGCCGCTCGCTGAGCGCGTGCTGCGCGGCCCGTCGCTCGGACATGTCCCGGGTGACCTTGCCGAACCCCTGGAGCACGCCCTCTTCGTTCCACAGGGCGGTGATGACCACGTTCGCCCAGAACCGGGAGCCGTCCTTGCGGACGCGCCAGCCCTCGTCCTCCAGCCTGCCGTCGGCCACGGCGGTCTCCAGCTCCCACTGGGGCTTGCCCGACGCCTGGTCCTCGGGCGGGTAGAAGACCGAGAAGTGCTCGCCGAGGATGTCGGCGGCGCTGTACCCCTTGATCCGCTCCGCCCCGGCGTTCCAGCTGATGATGTGGCCCTGCGGGTCGAGCATGAAGATGCCGTAGTCCAGCACCCCTTGGACCAGCAGGGTGAAGGCCGCCTCCGACATGGGGGCGGCCTGCTTCCGGGCGCGCTTGTGGTGACGCGGCTCCCGCGTCACGCGAGGAGCCCTTCGCGCCGGGCGATCGTCACGGCCTCCAGCTGGGAACGCGCCCCGAGCTTCTCCAGCACCCGCTGGACGTGGTTGCGCCCCGTGTTGAGGGCGACCCCGAGCAGGTCGCTGATCTCCGCGGTGGTGCGTCCTTCGCCGAGCAGCTGGAGCGCCTCGCGTTCGCGCGGGGTGAGGTTCGCGCCGGGGCGCGGTGTCCTGCCGGTCAGCCGGCCCAGTACGTCACTCAGCAGGTCCTGGCTGAACACCACCTCGCCGGTCGCCACCCGGCGCACGGCGTCCTCCAGCTCGCGCAGGCCACGGGCCTTCAGGATCAGGCCGGCGCCGCCCGACTCCGCGACGCGCGCGGCCACCGATCCGCTGCCCTCGCCGGCCAGGACCAGGATGCGCGCGCCGGGCGCGAGCGCCAGCAGATCCGCGATGGCCGCGATGCCGTCCCCGTCCGGCAGACGCCGGTCCAGGAGTACGACGTCGGGGTCGCATCGTCGTACGACGGCCAATGCCGAAGCCACCGTGGCGGCGCGCTCCACGACCCGCAGATCGGGTGCGCGCTCCAGGGCGAGGCAGATCGCCTCGGCCACCATGTCGTGGTCCTCCACCAGCAGGACTCGGACCGGACGACTGTTCGGGGAAGGCGCGGGCATGAGGGCATCCTTGCAGGTGGCGGGCCGCACGATCATGCCAGAAGGTCACCGAGCAGCGGTGCGGTGGTGCTCATCGCCCGGCCCTGACGAGGCGGCTCCCCGACCACGGGTGCGTCCGCTTCGAGGAAGGCGTCCTCGGCCCCGATCAGGGAGAGCAGCCGCGTCAGCTGCGGCCCCACCCCTTCGACGAAAAGGTCCACGCCTGCCCTCAGCGCGGCGACGCGAGCGGTGAACAGCGCGTTCAGACCGGCGCAGTCACAGAAGGAGACGCCGGTCAGATCGAGGCGGATGACCGCCACACCCTCCACCAGACAGGTCGCGACCGCCTCCCGGACGTACGAGGCGGCGTCAAGGTCCAGTTCTCCGGCCAGGGTCACTCGGGCGGCGCCCGCGTGAACAACGGTGTGTGATGTGAACGGGTGAGCGGTCACAGTGTCCGCACCTCTCCGTGCTGACGTGCCGCGTGTGCCGCGCGACGCGATCCCATGAACCCTTGCCCATAACGCGCCCATAGTGCGAGGGCACCAGATGTGCTCTAGTGAATCTGCACCAGACGGGGAAGTCAACCGAGCGCCGGGCAAGTTGACGGCGGCGACGGCGCAACACCGTCAACTCACCTGAGGGTGGCGGAACTTCGGGTTCAATGTCCCCTCGGTGAACAGCCGGGGCAGGGGGACGCGGAGGCGGCCGGGAGTTCAGTCCGCGCGGCGGGTGCGGATGCGGGTGCGGATGCGGATGGGGCCGCGGGCCTCCGCCGGTTCGACGGGGCGGCCCCCCTGCGTGATCTCCACCTCGCCGGACGCCACCAGCCGCCGAGCCGCCTGCCGGGCCGGTTCCATCAGCTCGCGCCAGCCGTCGCCGTCCCCCGTGTAGACCGCCCGGGCGGCGTCGGAGGGACAGATGGACGCGGTCGGGCCCCGACGCTCCAGCAGGTCCAGGATGGCCTTCTCCAGGTCCCGGCCCGTCGCCCGCTCGTCCGCCGCACTGCCGCCCGTCATGCCGCCAGTGTCGCACCGGCGACGGCGACGAGCCCTCCGGGCAGACTCCGTGGAAAAAAAGGGGGCCGGGCTCAGTCGACGCGGATGGACGTGACCTCGTAGACCACGGTGGACGCCATGGACAGTCCCCGGCAGGTCAGCCGGCGCGGCGGCGTCCGATGGGAGCGCACCTCGACGTGGCAGGCCGGGGGGTGCGGCGGCCGGCCGGCGACGTGGATGCGCCAGCGGTCGTGCTCGCGGGTGGTCGCGACGACGGTGTAGTCGTGCCGCCCGGCCGGGCCGAAGCGCCCGAGCAGGGCTGCGACGGCGGCTTGCTGCGCCGGAACGAGGTCGGTGTACCCGCGCAGATGCCGCGCGTGGACGCGGCCGGCCAGATGCTCCGCCACGGTCGTGACGGACGAGTCGGCGTCGAGGGCGCCGTAGTAGACCCCGTCGGGCGCGACCACGACGTTCGCCGCGAACCGGTCGCCGCCCACATGGGTGCACTCCCACACCAGGTCCGGCCAGCGCTCGCTCAGGGCGCGGCCCACGGGGCGGCCGCGCACCGAGCAGCAGATGTCGTGCCGGCCGTGGGCGCAGACGAGGACGACGGGCGGAAGGCCCGGCTCCCCCGGTTCCGCGAGCGCCCGGACGATGTCCGCCAGGTCCTCGTCCCGGCGCCAGGTGCCCCACCGCTGACGGTGGGCGCCGGATTTCTCGTGGCGCAGCACCGCCCAGCGCCCGGCGCCTTCGGCGGTGCGGCGCCCGTGCCGCCTGATCAGGAGTATCCGCGCCCGCACCGCCTGGGCGGCCGAGAACACCAGTCCTTTGGTGCCGGGGTCGAGGTCGAGACCGTCGAAGCCGTTGGGCGGCCAGCCGGCCCGGTACTCGATGAGGATCCAGACGCCCCCGTACGGCGCCGTGCCCGCGAGCGGGTCGCCGCGGGTCCGGGCGGCCTCGGCGCACAAGAACCGCTCCGCCGGGGTCATCGCGCCCGCCTCACCGTTCGGCGGGCACCAGTACGCCCGCGCGCAGCAGTCTCTCGACCAGACGGAGGCCGAGGGCGCCGGCGGTGTGGACCTCGCCGTCGAGCAGGCGGGCGACCGGGGCAAGGTCGGCCTCCGGGAAGTCGAGCCGGCCCACGCGGGTGGTCAGGCGGCGCCCCTCCAGCTTCGCCGCCAGGGCCGGGCGGAGCCGCACCGGCGTGTCGGGGGCGAGGCCGCGCACCGCCGCGAGCTGGGCCAGCGGACCCAGCGGCGCGGGGCGTGCCTGAGCGCGCCGGGCGCGGTGGAAGAGGGGAGCGGGATCGGTGCCGGCGAGGGCGGCGGTCAGGCGCTCGCGGACGCCGTCGATCGCGGCCTCCGGCCCGTCCAGGCCAAGGGGCAGGGTGCCGCGCATCCAGGGGTCCTCGCGCAGGGCCGCGAGCGCCGACTGGGCGAGCTGCTCGGCCAGGGCGTGGCGCGTCCACGTGTGGACGCCGAGCGTCAGGTGGATCGAGACCTCGCCCTGGGCCCGGGCGGCGTGCAGCCAGCCTCGCGGGAGGTAGAGGACGTGGCCGGGCGCGAGGACGGTGTCGATGTGGGGCTCGCCCCGCGCGGCCTCGGCGACGGCGGCGCGGCGGTCGCTCCAGGGCTGGTCGCGCAGCGGATCGGGATGGACGGGCTCGTGGATGATCCACCGCTTGGTGCCGGCGATCTGGAGCACGAAGACGTCGTGGACGTCGTAGTGGTCGTCGAACCCGCGGTTCTGTGGGGGAGTGACGTAGGCGTTGGCCTGGACCGGATGTCCGAGTTCCGCGGCCAGCCCCGAGCAGAAGTCGGTGACCGGGCCCCAGGTGCGGTGCAGGGCTTGCAGGACGAGGGTGGCGCCGTCGGCGAAAGCGCGCCACAGGGCCGTGTCGTCGACCTGGTCGGCGATGGTGGCGCCGGCGCCGCCCGACGAGGTGAACGCCGACTCGGGCAGGGTCGAGCCGTCCTTGGCGACGCGCAGGAAGGGCGTACGCAGCCCGCGACGCGAGATCAGTTCGTCCACGGCGTCGGCGCAGAACAGATCGGAGAAGTCGCTCGCGCGGCGGATGAGCAGCGCCGAGCGCGCCCAGACGTCCCGGGCGAACTCCTCCTGACGCAGGCCGGTCAGCCGCGTCAGCAGGACGCCGGGGCCCGGCGGGGCGACGGCGTCCTGGAGCTCGGTCGGGGGAAGGCTCAAGAGCCGCTGCCGGAGTCGTCCGCCCCGCCGTCGGCGCCGCCGTCGTGGACGCCGGGGGTGCCGGATGCGCCGCCGTCCGCGGGCCCTTCGGCTCCGCCGTCGGCGCCACCGTCATGGACGCCGGGGGTACCTGCTGCCCCACCGTCCGCAGGGCCTTCGGCTCCGCCGTCGTGGACGCCGGGGGTGCCGGATGCGCCGCCGTCCGCAGGGCCTTCGGCTCCGCCGTCGGCGCCGCCGTCGTGGACACCGGGCGTGCCGGCCGCGCCGCCGTCCGCGGGCCCTTCGGCTCCGCCGTCCGCGCCGCCGTCGTGGACGCCGGGCGTGCCGGCCGCGCCGCCGTCTGCAGGGCCTTCGGCTCCGCCGTCGGCGCCGCCGTCGTGGACGCCGGGCGTGCCGGCCGCGCCGCCGTCCGCGGGGCCCTCCTGCTGGTTCGGGTCCTGTTCGGGGTTGGCCATCATTCCTCCTGCGAAGCGAACGGTGGGGGAGCGGGCGCGCCCTCCAGAGACCTCTGCTCCCACCAAGCTCGCTCACCCCCTTCGGGTCGGCAACCCGAGGATCGGCGCCCCGAGGATCGACGTCCTGAAGGCGGCGCGGGGCCCCTCCCGGCTCGGCCGGATCCGCCGGACTATCCGGCCGTCAGACCGTCAGACCGTCAGACCGTCAGACCGTCAGACCGTCAGGCCGTCAAGCCGTCCCAGCCGGTCTCCAGCAGATCGAAGGCGCGGGCGAGGGCACGGCGCGCGTCCTCGTCACCGTGCGCCGCACGGGCCGCACGCGGGGCTTCGAGGGCGAAGTGGGCCAGCGCGAGGCAGGCGGGATCGTCCGGGGGCAGCCCGCTCTCGTCGGCGATGACCCGCGCGAGGGCGGCGGTGTGGCGCAGCCACATGCTCTGGGCGTAGTCGCGCAGGGCGGGGGTGCTGTTCACCAGCTCGGAGAAGGCGCGGAAGCGGGGGTCGTCGCCGGCCGCCAGGCGATGGCGCAGGGCGTGTTCGCGCAGCGCGGCCGGGATGGACCGGCCCTCGGGGCGTTCGCGTACGGCGGCGAGGAGCCGGGCCTCCTGCTCGGCGTCCTCGTCGAGGACGAGGGCTTCCTTGACCGGGAAGTGCTTGAAGAGCGTGGTCGTGGACACGTCCGCCGCGTCCGCGATCTCGCGGATGCCGACGTCGTCGTATCCGCGCTCCAGGAACAGGCGCAGGGCCGCGTCGGCGATGGCCCGGCGGGTGGCGGCCTTCTTGCGCTCACGGCGTCCCGGTGGGGGCGGGGTGCCGGCCGGCTCGGTCTTGGTCTCGGTCATGCCATCAGCGTACCCGCTTCGGTTCACTCGATTCAAAAGATGAGTCGTTGCACTTATTGAACGGGTGTGCTCTTCTGGAATCTCCCCCGACCACGCCGACCACCCCGGCCGAACGGAGCCCCGCCATGCGCACCGAGCCCGCACCACCCCGCATCGCCGTCATCGGAGCCGGCCCCGGCGGCCTGACCTGCGCCCGCGTCCTGCGCCGGCACGGCGTGCCGGCCACCGTTTACGACCTGGACGCCTCCCGGGCCGCCCGCGGCCAGGGAGGCACCCTGGACATGCACCCCGGAAGCGGGCAATACGCCCTGGCCGAAGCGGGGTTGACGGAGGAATTCCGCGCCCTGGCACGCCCCGAGGGCCAGCGGATGCGCCTCGTCGGCCGCGACGGCCGGATCCTGCTCGACGCCGTCCCGCCCGAGGCCGACACCGCCGAGGGCAACCCCGAGATCGACCGCGGGCAGCTGCGCGACCTGCTCCTGGACTCGCTGGGGCCCGACACCGTGCGCTGGGGTCACCGGCTCACCCGCGTCGAACCCCTCGGGGACGGCAGCCACCGCCTGCACTTCGCGGGCGGCGCGACCACCGAGGCCGACCTGGTCATCGGGGCGGACGGCGCCTGGTCCACGGTCCGCGCCGCGCTGTCGGACGCGGTGCCCGTCCACACCGGCGTCACCTTCGTCGAGACGGGCCTCGACGACGCCGACGCGCGCCACCCCCGGCTGGCCGGCCTCACCGGCGACGGCACGCTGATGGCCCTCGCCGACCGCCAGGGCCTCATCGCCCAGCGCAACAGCGGCGGACACATACGCGTGTACGTAGCCCTCAGCGCCGACGAGGACTGGCACCGGCGGGCGGGCCTGGACCTCACCGACAGCACCGCCGTACGCGACGCGCTCCTGGCCCGGTTCGCCGGCTGGAGCCCCGAGCTGCTCGGCTTCATCACCGACACGGACACGGGCTACGTGCACCGCCCCCTGTACGCCCTGCCCGTCCCGCACACCTGGCCCACCACGCCGGGCCTCACCCTCCTCGGCGACGCGGCCCACCTCATGCCCCCCTTCTCCGGCGTGGGCGCCAACCTCGCCATGCTCGACGCCACGGACCTGGCCCACGCCGTCCTCACCCACCCCACCCTCACCCAGGCCGTCACCGCCTACGAGAAGACCCTCTTCCCCCGCGCCACCGAAGCCGCCGAGGGAGCATCCGAAGCCCTGACCGACGCCTTCGGCCCGGACGGCGCGGCGCGGGTCCTGGCCCACATGTCCGGCCACGACTGAGGGGCGGCGACCCGGCCGGTGCGACCGAGGGCCACGAGAGCCGTGCGGTGGGGAGACGAGTTTCGTCCGCTCGCCCCCGCGCCGGAGGGGACGGGTACCCTCGTGACACATCGTCATCGCGGCCCGACGGGCTTCCGCTCCACCCCGTGGAGTTTCGAAGGACACGCCCCCACCCGCACGAGTCACTTCGTGCTGCCTGGGGGAAGTCCTTGTTGTTCCGTGCGTCGGCCAAGTCCGTGGCGGCTGCGGCGATGGACAGTTCGCTGTTCCTGCATCTGACCGAGCAGTTCTCGCACATGCACGGCCACCGGCCCACCCCCTCGGAGGCCCGCTCCTGGGAGCGCAGCATTCCCGCGCTCCTCAGCGTCCTCAACGAGGCGGGACTCGGTGACGTCGAGGTCATGCTCGAGTACGCGCTGCCGCTCAACAGCAAGCGGGCGGACGTGATCCTCGCGGGCGTGCACCCCGTCACGGGGGAGCCGTCGTACGTCGTCGTGGAACTGAAGCAGTGGAGTCAGGCGGATCCGGACGAGGACGACCCCGCCCTGTGCCATGTCGACGCCTACACGCACGCGGTCCTCAACCCCGTCGAGCAGGTGCGCCGGTACTGCGAGTACCTCGCGAACTTCAACGGTGCCCTGGCCGGACGGTCGGACCGGGTCAGTGGCGTGGCCTACCTCCACAACGCCACCGAGTTCGGCGTGGCCGGGTTGCGTGAGCTGGAGGTCGACGACCGGGGGCGGCTGTTCACCGCCGAACGCCGCGGAGCCTTCCTCGATCACCTGCGCGGCAAACTGAGTACCGGGCATCCCGGTGGCGCCGCCGCCGATGAGCTTCTCGCCGGCAAGCCCGTGCCCTCCAAGCAGCTGATGGCCGTGGCCGCCGCCGAGGTCCGTGACCGCGAGCAGTTCGTCCTCCTGGACCAGCAGCAGGTCGCCTACCGCCTCGTGCTCAACGCCGTCAGGAAGGCGAAGGTCTCCGACCACAAGGAGGTCGTGATCGTCACCGGCGGCCCCGGCACGGGCAAGAGCGTCATCGCGCTGTCCCTGTTGGGCGAGCTCTACCGCCAGGGCGTTCCCGCCCTGCACGCCACCGGCTCCCAGTCGTTCACCAAGACGATGCGCAAGGTGGCGGGCGCGCGAAAGCGCGAGGTGCAGGACCTCTTCAAGTACTTCAACAGCTTCATGACCGCGGAGAAGAACACGCTGGACGTGCTGATCTGCGACGAGGCCCACCGCATCCGCGAGACGTCGGCCAACCGCTACACCCCGGCCGCTCATCGCACCGGCACCCCGCAGGTGGAGGAACTCATCGACGTCGCGCGTGTGCCGGTGTTCCTCCTCGACGAACACCAGGTGGTGCGGCCCGGCGAGTTGGGCACCGTGGCCGAGATCAAGGCGGCCGCCGCGAGGAAGGGCCTCGCATGCCGTGTGGTGCCGCTCGACAGCCAGTTCCGCTGCGGGGGCAGCGACGCCTACCTGCGCTGGGTCGTACGGCTCCTCGGTCTCGAGCCGGGCGGCCCGGTCGTCTGGGACCCCGACGATCGTATGGAGCTGCTGGTCGCCGAGAGCCCGCGGGAGATGGAGGCGTTCCTCGACGGACGCCGTGCCCAGGGCTACGGCGCTCGTATGTCCGCCGGGTACTGCTGGCCCTGGTCGAAGGAGCCCAAGCCGGGAGAACCACTTGTGGCGGACGTGACCATCGGGGACTGGGCGCGCCCCTGGAACCTGCGCGGCGAGCGAACCGTCGCCGGCGCACCGCCGTCGGCGCTCTGGGCGACCGATCCGGCCGGCTTCGGGCAGGTCGGCTGCGTCTACACGGCACAGGGCTTCGAGTACGACTGGTCGGGGGTCATCCTCGGACCGGACCTGGTCTGGCGCACTGACCGGTGGGTCACGGACCGTGCGGCGTCCAAGGACCCCGTCTTCAAGAAGGCGCCGTCGGACGCGGACGTCGACCGCCTCATCCGCAACACCTACAAGGTCCTGCTGACCAGGGGGATGGTCGGCACGGTCGTCTACTCGACGGACCCCGAGACGCGGGAGAAGCTGCGGGAACTGGTGGGAACGGCGCGTGAGGTCGTCACGGCCTGAAGGCCGGCGACCGGACGCGATTTCCGGCTCCCGCGGCGGTGTATCTAGGATCACCGCTACCGGTTGCGGCCCGACGGGCTTCCCCAGTGGACATGCCCCCACCCGCACGAGTCACTCGTGCCCTGGGGGAATCGTCACGTGTCCATGCTCCTGCTTCGGTTGTCGGCAAGAGATCTGCTCACCCTCGACGCCCGGCGGGGCATGGTGCCCCACCTCGCTTCCCGGTGGACGCACTTCCGGGGGGTCAAGGCGTCGCTCGGCGAATGCACGGCCTGGGCGGAGAGCCTCATCGAGCTGGCGAAGGATCTGGTGGCCGCCGAGCGCGGCAACGTGGAGATGATCGTCGAGTGTTCGGCCACCGTCGACGACCCCGAACGCTCGGACCGCAGTCGCCGGATCGACGTGGTGCTGGCGGGCCGCCACCCGACGGACGGCGACATCTCCGTCCAGCTCGTGGAGCTGAAGCGCTGGTCCACGGTCACCCGCGTGGAGAGAGCGACCGCGGACCTGGTGTACGTGCCGGGCATCGAGGAGGCGAAGAAGCATCCGGCGCTCCAGCTCCGGGAGTGCTATGAGCTGTTCACCGGAGCCACCGGCCCGCTGCACGGCCTGCGGTTCGAGTGCGGCGGCTTCGCCTACCTGCACAATGCCACCGACGATTCCGTACGACCGCTGCTGGGCGTCGACGCCCCCACCGGGTCGTACGCCCGTACCTACACCAAGGACACCAGGGACAAGCTCCTTGCGGACCTCAGGCGGCACTTCACCGCGGACGAGTCGTCCTCCGCGGCGGAGATCCTGCTCAGCCGCATGAACCTGAGCAACACGCCGCTGCTCGACGCCATGATCAAATCCAATGGTGAGGACACCGTCTTCACCTTGCGGGGCCGTCAGAGGACGGTCGCGGAAGACGTGCTCCAAGCGGCGGCGCATGTCCTGGACGATCCCGCCGCCGACGCACTCGTCCCGAACCCGCGTCGAGCGGTGTTCCTCGTCACCGGCGGTGCCGGTACGGGCAAGAGCGCCATCGGCCTGCAGTTGAAGGCGGAGTTCGAGGCCGCCGGCCGAACCGTGAAGTACGCCAGCGGATCACGTGCGTTCAACGCCGCGATGCAGGAACACGTCGGCTACGGGGACCGCGAGTTCAAGGAGAGCTTCACCTACTTCAGCAACTTCGTGACACCGCCGGAGGAGCCGCTGGACGTCCTCATCTGCGACGAGGCGCACCGGTTGCGGGAGCGGTCGACCAGCAGGTTCTGGCCCGCCGGCAAACAGGGTACGAAGGCCCAGATAGACGAACTGCTGGACGCCTCGCGCCTCACCGTCTTCTTCCTGGACGAGAGCCAGTCCTTGCGCCCCGACGAGGTGGGGACGGTGAGCGTCATCGAGGACGCGGCCAGACGCCGCGGCGTGATCGCCCGTCGCTATCAACTGCAGGAGCAGTACCGGTGCGGGGGCAGCGACGCCTATGTCCGCTGGGTGCGGTCCCTTCTCGGCATCTCGGGCCGGACACCGGACATCTGGACGCCCGACGGCCTGATGCACATCGAGGTCGCGGACACCCCGGACGACATGGAGGGCATTCTCCGGACCGAGTTCGCCGCCGGCGCTTCCGCCCGCATGGTGGCCGGTTTCTGCTGGCCCTGGAGCCCGCCGGACAAGGAGCGCCGACTCGTGGCCGACGTGCGCATCGACGACTGGCACCGCCCGTGGAACGCGTCGAGCGAGTCCTACTGCGCCGGCGGCGAACCGCCCTCCAAGATCTGGGGCGTGCACGACGCCGGGTTCGGCCAGATCGGCTGCATCTACACCGCGCAGGGCCTCGAGTGGGACTGGTGCGGTGTGATCATGGGCGACGACATGGTCTGGCGCACCGACCGATGGGTGTTCCAGCGGGGCAAGAAGAGGCGGGACAAGACCACCGGACGGTGGGAGATCGTGGAACGAGGTTCGCTCGACAGGGAGATGTGCAGGAGGACCAAAGGCGATGAGGAAGCGTTCGCCCGCTGTGTCCGCAACGCCTATCACGTGCTGCTGACCCGTGCCAGCCGCGCGACCGTCCTCTATTCCACGGACGAGGAGACGCGGAAGTACCTCAAGTCGCTCGTGCCCGACACGGAGATCCGCGGCCTCCGGCCGACCTGGGCAAGTCTCCCGCCCGAGGTGCGCGTTCCGCACGAGGTGCGCCCCGCCAAGGGCAGCAGATCGCGGCACGCCCGGAAGAAGAAGGCCAAGCAGCTGCGGGACAAGAACGGCCTGACCCTGTTCTGAGCGCGGTGGGTCGAAGTGGGTGGCGGGCTCTCCGGACCCGCCACCTTCCTGCTCAGAAGAGCAGGTGTGCTGCCGCCGTCAGGGCCGCCACCACAAGATTGGCGACGACCCCGATGGCGACGTCGGTCAGGACCTTGCGGAACCAGACGCGACGCGCGGGCCCGTACTCGGCAGGGTTCATGCGTGACCACTCCTTGGCGGTGAGAAGGAATGGTGGGGGACAACCCACCGGGCATCCGCGCACACACCGCGTGCAGCCACGCGGTGATACACCATCCGCTCCTCACATGCCGCCGAACGGCGCATGACCCGCACCCGTACCCTCCGGGAAGGTGCGCAGCGCCGAGCAGTTTAGCGGAGAGCGAGTCGCGCTTCCCGCGCCCTCCGGACGGCGGCGGATCGTTCCCTCGTCCCCGTTCGGGTGATACGGGGCGTATGGGGCCGGTGGGGTGGGGAGGCACGGAGCGGTCCGGCAGGGAGTGTCGGGCCGTCGGCAACACCGCCGAAGCGAAGGAGAGTTCACATGCGCCGTACCGCCGCCGTCGTCCTCGGGGCCGTCACCCTGCTGGGCGTCCTCGCGGTGCCCGCCGGTGCCGTCCCGGACCCGGTCATGACCGTCGACTGCCTGACGCAGGCGGTCGGTGACGTCACGACGCTCGTCGACCCGGCGGCACCCGCCCTCCCCAGCGAGGTCCCCGGCGTCACGTGCCTCACCGCCCCGTGATCTGAACGCCCGTGCCGAAGGGCGTGCCTGCGCGGCCCGAGGGGACCGCGCAGGCCGGGCGTCATCCCCAGCGGTAACCGTCCCCGAAGTTGAGGGTGTGCTCCAGCACGTCCTCCAGCGGGTCGTCGATCTGGCCGGTGCTGATCAGCGCGACCGTGGGCGCGTTGTGCGAGTTCTCGTGCGTCTCGTCGGCGTGCGCCGCGCCGGCGCACCACACGGCCGGCGCCGCCTCGCCACCGCCAGCAGTGCCCATCGGGACAGCCTCTGCGTCCAACTGCCGCTCACCGCAGCCGCCTCGCACCACACCCGTGGGCCGCCGACCGCGGCCCGCTCGCCGTGTGTAACCCTCCGGCGCCCGAGAAGTCACCGACGATCATACGAACGGGAAGAAGACAGTCGTATGCGCAACCGTCGCGCCCTGTCCGTGTACGCCGCCCTGCTGGGGCCACTCGCCCTCTGCATCGCGCTGTCGGCCGCCCCGGCCGCGGGTGCGACCGGGCGGGCCGTGGGGAACCCCAACCCGCTGCCCCTCACCGACACGCTGATCGGCGAAGGGGTCACGATCGAGGGCCCGCTGATCAACACCCTGGCGTTTCCCCGCCTGTTGTGACCGCGCCGGCGGCCCCGTCCTCGGGTGTCAGCTCGGCCGGGAAGCCGCTCCAGCGCAGCTCCGCGGGCAGGTGCCGCATGTCGTTGAAGAAGACCAGCGAGGCGGGGCGCCCCGGCGCGTAACGGATCACGGTCAGAGCCGCGTTGCCGTGGTGGAGGCCGAGCCAGCGCCACGGCGGTGCGTCGAGGGCGTCCCGCACGAGCCAGCCGATCAGGAAGTTGTGCGTGACCAGCAGCTCGTGGCGCGGCTCGGCGCCGGGCACCGGGCCGGTGAACCGTTCCAGGGCGGCGCGGGCCAGCGCGGGCCCGCCCTCCCGCTCATCGGCGGGGAACCGGGCCAGCCGCTGGAGCGTCGACTCCGCGCTGTCCGCCGGGAGTTCGTCCCGTGCCGGCATGTACGGGATGTAGTCCCCCGCGGCCTCGCAGCGGTGCAGGGGCACCCCGTCGAGCCGCTCCCCGACCAGCCGGGCCGTCTGCTCGGCCCGGGGCAGCGGCCCGTGGTGGATCGCGGAGAGGGGTACGCCCCGCAGCCGCTCCCCGAGCAGCGCGGCCTGGCGCCGCCCGGCCTCGGTCAGCTCGCTCTCGTCGGCGGTGGCCTCACCGTGCCGGGCGAGATAGAGGTGCCGGACGGCGCTCCCGGTCATGCCCGCGGGCCCTCGTCCTCCAGATTGCCCTCGGTCTCCAAGTAGGCCTGCCGCAGCGCTTCGAGGACCGCCGGGTCGGGCTTCGCCCACATGCCCCGCGACTGAGCCTCCAGGAGGCGCTCCGCGATGCCGTGCAGCGCCCAGGGGTTGTTCTCCTGGAGGAACTGCCGGTTGGTCGGGTCCAGGACGTAGGTCTCCGTGAGCTTGTCGTACATCCAGTCGGCGACGACGCCCGTCGTGGCGTCGTACCCGAACAAGTAGTCCACGGTCGCGGCGAGTTCGAAGGCGCCCTTGTAGCCGTGGCGGCGCATCGCCTCGATCCACTTGGGGTTGACCACCCGCGCGCGGAACACCCGCGAGGTCTCCTCGACCAGGGTGCGCGTGCGGACCGTCTCGGGACGCGTCGAGTCGCCGATGTACGCCTCGGGGGCCGTGCCCCGCAGGGCGCGCACGGTCGCGACCATGCCGCCGTGGTACTGGAAGTAGTCGTCGGAGTCCGCGATGTCGTGCTCGCGGGTGTCCGTGTTCTTCGCGGCCACCGCGATGCGCTTGTACGCGGTCTCCATCTCGGCGCGGGCCGGCCGGCCTTCGAGCCCTCGCCCGTACGCGTAGCCGCCCCACACCGTGTAGACCTCGGCGAGGTCCGCGTCCGTGCGCCAGTCGCGGGAGTCGATGAGCTGGAGCAGCCCCGCGCCGTACGTGCCCGGACGCGAGCCGAAGATGCGGGTGGTGGCCCGGCGCTCGTCACCGTGCTCGGCCAGGTCGGCCTGGGCGTGGGCGCGTACGTAGTTGTGCTCGGCGGGCTCGTCCAGCGAGGCCGCGAGGCGCACCGCGTCGTCGAGCAGGCCGATCGTGTGCGGGAACGCGTCGCGGAAGAAGCCCGAGATGCGCAGCGTCACGTCGATGCGCGGGCGGCCGAGGTCCTCGTACGGGATGGCCTCCAGGCCGGTGACGCGGCGCGAGGCGTCGTCCCAGACGGGGCGGACGCCGAGCAGCGCCATCGCCTCGGCGACGTCGTCGCCCGCCGTGCGCATCGCGCTCGTGCCCCACAGGGACAGGCCGACGGAGGTGGGGTAGTCGCCGTTGTCGTTCTTGTACCGCTCGATGAGCGAGTCGGCGAGGGCCTCGCCGGTCTCCCACGCGAGGCGGGAGGGCACGGCCTTGGGGTCGACGGAGTAGAAGTTGCGGCCCGTCGGCAGGACGTTGACCAGGCCGCGCAGCGGGGAGCCGCTGGGCCCGGCGGGGACGAAGCGGCCCTCCAACGCGCGTACCGCGTTGTCCAGTTCGGCCGTGGTGCCCTCCAGGCGGGGCACGACCTCGCGGGCCGCGAACTCCAGGATGGCGGCGACCTGCTCGCCCTGGCCCGCGGCCACCGAGGCCACGGCCGCGGGGTCCCAGTCGGCGTCGTCCATCGCCTGGACCAGCGCACGGGCCTTCTCCTCGGCCTCGTCGGCGCTCACGCGCGTCGCCGCGGACTCGTCCAGGCCGAGCGCCTCGCGCAGGCCGGGCAGGGCGGAGGTGCCGCCCCAGATCTGGCGGGCGCGCAGGACGGCGAGGACGAGGTTGACGCGGTCGGCGCCCGCCGGGGCGGTGCCGAGGACGTGCAGACCGTCGCGGATCTGCATGTCCTTGATCTCGCAGAGCCAGCCGTCGACATGCAGCAGGAAGTCGTCGAAGCCGTCGTCGTCCGGGCGGTCCTCCAGGCCCAGGTCGTGGTCGAGCTTCGCGGCCTGGATGAGCGTCCAGATCTGCGCGCGGATCGCCGGCAGCTTCGCCGGGTCCATGGAGCTGATCTGCGCGTACTCGTCCAGGAGCTGCTCCAGGCGCGCGATGTCGCCGTAGGAGTCGGCGCGGGCCATCGGCGGCACGAGGTGGTCGATGAGCGTGGCGTGCACGCGGCGCTTGGCCTGCGTGCCCTCGCCCGGGTCGTTGACCAGGAACGGGTAGATCAGCGGCAGGTCGCCGAGCGCGGCGTCGGGGCCGCAGGCCGCCGAGAGGCCCGCGTTCTTGCCGGGCAGCCACTCCAGATTGCCGTGCTTGCCGAGGTGGACCATCGCGTCGGCGCCGAAGCCGCCGTCGGCCGCGGGGGCCGCGATCCAGCGGTAGGCCGCCAAGTAGTGGTGCGAGGGCGGCAGATCGGGGTCGTGGTAGATCGCGATGGGGTTCTCGCCGAAGCCGCGCGGCGGCTGGATGAGGATGAGCAGATTGCCGCGCCGCAGGGCGGCCAGCACGATGTCGCCCTCCGGGTCGCCGCCCTCGCCCACCCGCGAGCGGTCCAGGAACATCTCGCCGGGCGGCGGCCCCCAGTGCTGCTCGACGGAGTCCCGCAGCTCCTGCGGCAGCGTCGCGTACCAGCGCTTGTAGGCGGCGGCCGGGATACGGACGGGGTTGGCGGCCAGCTGCTCCTCGGTGAGCCACTCCTGGTCGTGGCCGCCCGCGTCGATCAGCGCGCGGATCAGCTCGTCGCCGTCGCCCGAGACGAGGCCGGGGATGTCGGCCTCGGGGCCGAAGTCGTAGCCCTCGGCGCGCAGCCTGCGCAGCAGCGCGACCGCGGAGGCGGGGGTGTCCAGGCCGACCGCGTTGCCGATCCGCGAGTGCTTGGTCGGGTACGCGGAGAGCACCAGCGCGAGGCGCTTGTCGGCGGCCGGGATGTGCCTCAGGCGCGCGTGGCGCACGGCGATCCCGGCGACCCGGGTCGCCCGCTCGGCGTCGGCGACATAGGCGGGGAGCCCGTCCTCGTCGATCTCCTTGAACGAGAACGGCACGGTGATGAGGCGCCCGTCGAACTCCGGCACCGCGATCTGGCTCGCGGCGTCGAGCGGAGAGACGCCCTCGTCGTTCTCCTCCCAGGCCGAACGCGACCCGGTCAGGCACAGGGCCTGGAGGATCGGCACGTCGAGCCCGGTCAGCGCGCCCGCGTCCCACGACTCGTCGTCACCGCCCGCGGAGGCCTCGGCGGGCTTGGTGCCACCGGCGGCGAGGACCGTCGTGACGATGGCGTCGGCGGGGCGCAGCGCGTCGATCAGCTCGGGCTCGGGGGCGCGCAGCGAGGCCACGTACAGCGGCATCGGGCGGGCGCCGGCGTCCTCGATGGCGCCGCACAGGTCGTTGATGAACGCGGTGTTGCCGCTCATGTGGTGGGCGCGGTAGTACAGCACCGCGACCGTGGGGCCCTCGATGTCGCGGGCGGCGCGCTCCAGCGGGCCCCAGGACGGCGCGGGCGCCGGCGGGTCGAAGCCGTGGCCGGTGAGCAGCACGGTGTCGGAGAGGAAGCGGGCCAGCTGCTCCAGGTTCGCCGGGCCGCCGTGCGCGAGGTAGGCGTGGGCCTCGGCCGCGATGCCGACGGGCACCGTCGAGGAGGCCATGAGTTGGGCGTCGGGTGCCTGTTCGCCGGTGAGCACGACCACCGGCAGGCCGCTGGCGATGAGCTGGTCCAGCCCGTCCTGCCAGGCGCGGACACCGCCGAGGAGGCGTACGACGACGAGGTCGGCGCCCTCCAGGAGCGAGGGCAGCTCGGCGAGGTCCAGGCGGGAGGGGTTGGCGAACCGGTAGTCGACCGGACCCCCCGCCGCACGGGCGCTGAGCAGGTCGGTGTCGGAGGTCGACAGCAGCAGAAGCATGCGGGCGCAGGCCTTCCTCGGGGTGTCCGCGCCCCGGGTGGTCGTATGGACGGCAGGAGTTCCTGGCTCGCCCCACCTCGGTGGGGCTCACAGTGGCGGGACCGCGCCGGATTCGCACCGGCCTTCCTCCCTCGGGTCCTGGTGGACCCACGCCGTCGCTGGCGTCGGCGGACCTGGCGGGCCGCCGCCTGCATAGTAAGTCCTGCCCGCCGCCGGTGGGGCGGCCGCCTGCCGGGACGGCCCGTCTCGGGAGGCGACCGGCCGGATCGGCGTGGGTATGCTCGCCGCCATGCCGCCCAGCCGAGCACCTTCCATGAACCAGGGCGAATCCCCCATACGTGACCGGATACGCGACCGGGGCGACGCCTGCCCCGGGGCCCTGCGTCTGCACCGCGCCGACGACGGCGCGCTGGCCCGACTCCGGGTGCCCGCAGGGCTCTTGACGGTGTGTCAGGCGCTGGCGCTGGCCGACGCGGCTGAGCGTCTCGCGGACGGGAACCTCAGCGTCACCTCGCGCGGCAACATCGAGCTGCGCGGCCTCGGCGAGAGCTGCGGCGGCGAACTCTCCGCGCTCCTCGCGGACGCCGGCCTGCTGCCCTCCGAACGCCACGAGCGCGTCCGGAACATCGTGGCCTCCCCGTCGGCGGGACTGGACCGACTCGGCCACGCCGACGTGCAGTTGTGGGCCCGCGAGCTGGACCGGCTCCTGTGCGGGCAGGACTGGACGACAGCGCTTTCCGGCCGCTTCCTCTTCGTCCTCGACGACGGGCGCGGGGACGTCGCCGGACTGGGCGGCGATGTGACCTTGATCGCAGAATCGGGCGGTACGGCGCAGATACGGGTCGGGGCCGGCGTCCGGCGGCTCCCGGGCCCCGACGCGCCGCGCGCCGCCCTCGCCGCGGCCGGTGCCTTCCTCGCCGCGGCCCGCGAGGCGGGCAACGGCGCGTGGCGGGTGACGGAACTGCCGGCCGGGCGGGGCGTGAACCTGGCGGAGGCGTTGGCGGCGGCGGGCCTCACGACAGAGCCCGTGACGCCGGACGCCTCGCCGAGCGGGTGCGCCTCCGTCGCCCGAACGCCGACCGGGCCGGCCGGGCCGGCTTCTGCGGCGCCTGCGGCTTCTGTGGCGTCTGTGGCGTCTGTGGCGCTTGGGGCGTCCGCGCCGTCTGCGGCGTCTGTGGCGCCTGGGGCGTCCGCACCGTCCGTCCCTGTGCCTGTGCCCGTGCCTGCCCCTGTCTCTGGGCCGACGGTGCCGGTCTCCGGGCCGGCCGAGCAGGCTTCCGAGCCGGCCACGCCGATCTCCGATCCGGCCCCCGCGCCGACCAACCCGCCCCTCGCGCCGACCGACCCGGCCCCCGGACCGGCGGAGCCGATCTCCGCGCCGCCCGACCCAACCCCCGCGCACAGCGCCCCGGCGGCCGCCGCCCCGCCCGTCCCCGGCGTCATCGGTGACGCCGGCCTGGGGTACGCGGTCGTGGTGAGTGCCCGGCTGGGCCGGGTGAGCGCCGCGCAGTGGCGGGTCCTGCTCCCCGCGCCCGGTGGGGAGATCCGGGTCACCCCGTGGCGCGGCTTCGTCGTCCCGGGCTTCGCGGACGAGGCCGCCGCGCGCGAGCGGCTGCGCGCGCTGGCCGACGCCGGTTTCCTCACCGACCCCCGCTCGCCCTGGCTCGGCGTCGGCGCCTGCACCGGACGCCCCGGCTGCGCCAAGTCCCTCGCCGACGTCCGCGCGGACGCCGTCCCCGGCGCCGGGGGCCTGCCCGTCCACTGGTCCGGCTGCGAGCGCCGGTGCGGACATCCGCGCGGCGACTGGGTGGACGTACTCGCCACCGGAGAGGGGCGCTACGAGGTGAGCGTGCGCACCGCCGGCACGACGGCACCCGTGAGCGGCAGGACATTGACCGAGACGGTCACGACAGCACGTACGACATCCGCAACCACCACCACAACGGCCACGAGATGAGCGAGAGCACAGTGTTCGACTACGAGAAGGACGGCGCGGCGATCTACCGCGAGTCCTTTGCCACCATCCGCGCGGAAGCGGACCTCGCCGGTCTGCCCGCCGACGTCAGCCAGGTCGCGGTGCGGATGATCCACGCCTGCGGGATGGTCGACCTCGTCCGCGACCTCGCCTTCAGCCCGCGGGTGGTGGCCGACGCCCGCAAGGCGCTGCGCGAGGGCGCGCCGATCCTGTGCGACGCGAACATGGTCGCGAGCGGCGTCACGCGCAAGCGGCTGCCCGCCGACAACGACGTGATCTGCACCCTCACCGACCCCGCGGTCCCCGACCTCGCGGCGCAGCTCTCCACCACCCGCAGCGCGGCCGCCATGGAGCTGTGGCGCGACCGCCTCGAAGGCTCCGTCGTCGCCATCGGCAACGCGCCCACCGCGCTCTTCCGCCTCCTGGAGATGATCGAGGCGGGCGCCCCGCGCCCGGCCGCGGTCCTCGGCATACCGGTCGGCTTCGTCGGCGCCGCCGAGTCCAAGGACGCCCTCGCCGCCAATCGCCTCGGGCTGGAGTACCTGGTCGTACGCGGCCGCCGGGGCGGCAGCGCGATGGCCGCCGCCGCGATCAACGCGATTGCGAGCGAGGCGGAGTGAACACCGAGACCCGGACCCCCAAGGGCAAGCTGTACGGCGTCGGCCTCGGCCCCGGCGACCCCTCCCTGATGACGGTGCGCGCCGTCGAGGTCATCGCCGCCGCCGACGTGATCGCCTACCACTCGGCCCGGCACGGCCGCTCCATCGCCCGCCGGATCGCCGAGAAGCACCTGCGCGCCGACCACATCGAGGAGCCGCTGGTCTACCCCGTCACCACGGAGACCACCGACCACCCCGGCGGCTACCGCGGTGCCCTGGACGACTTCTACGAAGAGGCCGCCGCGCGCCTCGCCGCGCACCTGGACGCCGGGCGCACCGTCGCCGTCCTCGCCGAGGGCGACCCGCTCTTCTACGGCTCCTACCAGCACATGCACAAGCGGCTCGCGCACCGCTACGACACCGAGGTCATCCCCGGTGTGACGTCGGTCAGCGCCGCCGCCGCCCGCCTCGGCGAACCCCTCGTGGAGGCCGAGGAGGTCCTGACGATCCTGCCCGGCACCCTCCCCGAGGAGGAGCTGGCCGCCCGCCTCGCGTCGACGGACTCGGCGGTCGTCATGAAGCTCGGCCGCACGTTCGGCAGGGTGCGCGGCGCCCTGGAGCGGGCCGGCCGCCTCGACGAGGCCCGCTACGTCGAGCGCGCCACCATGGACGGCGAGCGCACCGGCCGCCTCGCCGACGTGGACCCCGAGTCCGTGCCCTACTTCTCGGTGGCGGTGCTGCCGAGCCGGGTGGCGCCGCTCACGGGCGGCCCCGGGCCGGAGCCCGTCGCGGACCGCCGCGGGGAGGTCGTCGTGGTCGGCACCGGCCCCGCGGGTCCCCTCTGGCTCACCCCCGAGACGCGCGGCGCGCTCGCCGCCGCCGACGACCTCGTCGGCTACACCACGTACATCGACCGCGTGCCGCGCCGCCCCGGGCAGCAGCGGCACGGCTCCGACAACCGGGTGGAGTCCGAACGCGCCGAGTTCGCCCTGGAGCTGGCGCGGCGCGGGCGGCGCGTCGCCGTCGTCTCGGGCGGCGACCCCGGCGTCTTCGCGATGGCCACGGCCGTCCTGGAGGCCGCCTCGCAGGACGCGTACGAGGACATCGCGGTGCGGGTGCTGCCGGGGGTGACCGCCGCGAACGCCGCCGCCGCGCGCGCGGGCGCTCCCCTCGGCCACGACTACGCCACGATCTCCCTCTCCGACCGGCTCAAGCCGTGGGAGGTCATCGCGGAACGCCTGGCCGCCGCGGCCGCCGCGGATCTGGTCCTCGCCCTCTACAACCCCGGCTCGCGCAGCCGCACCTGGCAGGTGGGCAAGGCGCGGGAACTGCTCCTGGAACACCGGACGCCCGATACGCCGGTCGTCCTCGGCCGGGACGTCGGAGGCCCGGAGGAGTCGGTACGGGTGGTGCGCCTCGGGGACCTCGATCCGACCGAGGTGGACATGCGGACGCTGCTGATCATCGGCTCCTCGCAGACACGGTGGACCCGGCGAGGCGCGGCCGACGAGATCGTCTGGACCCCGAGGAGGTACCCGGAGGGGGACTGAGAAGCCCCTACGGCCGGCTGAGAGCCGCCCACGAAGTTCCCCGCGCAGCTGTCCAAGGACCGAGGTGGGCGCCCCTCAAGGGGCGCGGGGAACGGCGCGCTCAGCCACGACGCGCCCGCGGGGGGTTTCGAGGTGGGCGCCCCTTAAGGGGCGCGGGGAACTGCGCGGCCAGCCCCCGCCGGCCGGCGGGTCAACGACGGCCCGAGGCGCGTTCCCGCTGGAGGAGGAGCCAGGCCACCGCCTCCCGAGGCGTGGCGACCACCTCGGCCGAGGCGGGCGCGACGGGACGCCGGACCACCACCACCGGAACCCCCGCCTCGCGCGCAGCGACAAGCTTGGGCGCCGTCGCCGCACCCCCGCTGTCCTTCGTCACGAGGACGTCGATCCGGTGCGCGCGCAGCAGCTCGCGCTCGCCGTCGAGCGTGAACGGACCCCGGTCCAGGAGGACCTCCATCCGGGCGGGGAACGGCGGCTCCGGCGCGTCGACGGATCGTACGAGGAACCAGAGACCGTCCAGCTCCGGGTCCCCGGCGAACGCGGCGAGGCCCATCCGCCCGGTGGTGAGGAACACCCGCTCACCAAGGGCCGGAAGCACCCGCGCCGCCTGCTCCAGGGAGCCGACCGGATGCCAGTCGTCGCCCTCACCGGCGACCCAGCCGGGCCTGCGCAGGGCGAGCAGGGGAACATGGGCCGTGGCGGCGGCCTCCGCCGCGTTGAACGAGATCGTCCCGGCGAAAGGATGGGTGGCGTCGATGAGCGCGTCCACGCGGTGCTCCCGCAGCCACGCGGCCATCCCTTCGGCCCCGCCGAACCCGCCGACGCGGACCTCGCCGGGCGGCAGCCGGGGCGCGGCGACCCGCCCCGCGAGGGAACTGGTCACCCGCAGCCCCGCCTCGTCCGCGAGCAGCTCCGCCAGGCGACGGGCCTCGGTCGTTCCCCCCAGAATCAGTACGTGCACGGAGTTCGGTTTCCTTCATGAGTGAGCTAAGTGGGCCAAGTAGGCCAAGTGGGCAGAGCCGGCCGAGCGAGCCGGGTCAGGCAGGTGGGCCGAGCGGGTCCGACGAGCCGGGCGCGGCGAAAGGCGGGCGCGGCGCCCAACTCAAGCACACCGGTCTGCGGTCCGGCTGGACGACCGGCGCCTGTGCGACGGCGGCGACCACGGCCGCGTACACGGCGCTGCTCACCGGCGACTTCCCCGACCCGGTGACGATCACGCTGCCCAAGGGCCAGACGCCCGCCTTCGCGCTCGCCGCCGAGGAGCGCACGGACACGTACGCCATGGCGGGCATCGTCAAGGACGCCGGCGACGACCCGGACGTCACGCACGGCGCGCTCGTCCGGGCCACGGTGCGCAGGCTGCCGCCCGGCTCCGGCGTCGTCTTCAAGGCGGGCCCGGGCGTCGGCACGGTCACCCGCCCCGGTCTGCCGCTCGACGTGGGCGAGCCCGCGATCAACCCCGTGCCCCGGCAGCTGATGCGCGACCACGTGACTCTGGTGGCCGAGCGCGCCGGGACCACGGCGGACGTGGAGATCACGATCTCCGTCGACCACGGCGAGGAGATCGCCCGCTCCACCTGGAACCCGCGTCTCGGCATCCTCGGCGGCCTGTCCATCCTCGGTACGACCGGCATTGTCGTGCCCTACTCCTGCTCGGCGTGGATCGACTCCATCCGGCGCGGCGTGGACGTGGCGCGGGCGGCCGGGCGCACGCACCTCGCGGGGTGTACCGGTTCGACGTCCGAGAAGACGGTCGTCGCGGAGCACGGCCTCCCGGAGGACGCGCTGCTCGACATGGGGGACTTCGCCGGGGCCGTCCTGAAGTACGTGCGCCGTCACCCCGTGGAGCGCCTCACCATCTGCGGCGGCTTCGCCAAACTGTCCAAACTGGCGGCGGGCCACCTGGACCTCCACTCGGCGCGCTCCCAGGTCGACAAGGGCTTCCTCGCGGAACTGGCGCGGGCGGGCGGCGCGGACGAGGCGCTGGCGGCGCGGGTGGCCGCCGCCAACACGGGCCTCGAAACCTTGCGCCTGTGCGAGGCGGCGGGCGTGCCGCTGGGCGACCTGGTGGCGGCGACGGCACGCGACGAGGCGCTGGGCGTGCTGCGGGGCGCCCCGGTGGCGGTGGACGTCATCTGCATCGACCGGGCGGGAACGGTGGTGGGCCGAAGCGAACTCCGGGGCCCCTGAGGCGGGGGCGCTCCGAGGACCGGCCCGGCCGACCCCACGCCGAACGGCGACCCACGCCGAATCGCGGCCCGCGCCGAACCGCATCCCGCCCCGTCAGCAGTTGTGCCGGTCCCGGTCCGCCGAGTACAGGTGGCTGTCACGGAACTGCGTGGCGCCCAGCGTGCGGCCCACCAGGATGACGGCGGTCCGCACGATCCCGGCCTCCTTCACCTGCCCCGCGATGGACTCCAGCGTGCCCCGCAGGACCACCTCGTCGGGGCGGCTCGCGAGGGCGACGACGGCCGCCGGGCAGTCGGCGCCGTAGTGGGGCAGGAGTTCCTCGACGACCCGGTCCACGTACCCGGCGGCGAGGTGCAGCACGAGCAGGGCGCCGCTGCGGCCCAGGGTGGCCAGGTCCTCGCCCTCGGGCATCGGGGTGGCCCGCTGCGCGACCCGCGTGAGAATGACCGTCTGCCCGACGGTCGGCACCGTCAGTTCCCGCTTCAGCGCGGCGGCGGCGGCCGCGAACGCCGGGACACCGGGGACGACCTCGTACGGAACGCCCGCCGCGTCGAGGCGTCGCATCTGCTCGGCGACCGCGCTGAACACGGACGGGTCCCCCGAGTGCAGCCGCGCCACGTCGAGCCCCCGCTCGTGCGCGCCCACCAGCTCGGCGGTGATCGCGTCGAGATCGAGCCGCGCGGTGTCCACCAGCCGGGCGCCCTCCGGGCACTCGGCGAGCAGCTCGCGCGGCACCAGACTGCCCGCGTAGAGGCAGACCTGGCAGGCGGCGAGCGTCCGCGCGCCGCGCACCGTGATCAGGTCGGCCGCGCCGGGCCCGGCACCGATGAAGTACACCGTCATCGTTCTAGATCTCCTCGATCGCCTTGTCGCCTTGACCGGCACGCTTGGTGACGGACCATTGGGTGACCGGCATGGCCTGCCGCCACCCGGTGAAGCCGCCCACGGGAACGGCCTGCGCGACCGCGAGCCGCACCAACTCGCCGCCGTGGCGCCGGTACCAGCCGGTGAGCAGTGCCTCCGACTCCAGCGTGACGGTGTTGGCCACCAGCCGCCCGCCGGCCGGCAGCGCCTCCCAGCAGGCGTCGAGAAGGCCGGGCGCGGTGAGGCCGCCGCCGATGAACACCGCGTCGGGCACGGGGAGTTCACTCAGCGCCTCGGGCGCCGCGCCGGTGACGACGCGCAGCCCGGGGACGCCGAGACGATCGGCGTTGCGCACGATCCGCTCGGCCCGCACCGCGTTCTTCTCGACGGTGACCGCACGGCACGCCGGGTGCGCCCGCATCCACTCCACCGCGATCGACCCCGACCCGCCGCCCACGTCCCACAGCAGCTCACCGGGCGCGGGCGCCAGCGCCGCCAGCGTGGCGGCACGCACATGCCGCTTGGTGAGCTGCCCGTCGCTCTCGTACGCCGTGTCGGGCAGCCCGGGGACGGCACCGAGGCGCAGGGCGCCGGGGGAGCGGCGGCACTCGACCGCGATGACGTTCAGCGGATCGCCGGGCGCGTGCGACCAGGCCTCGGCGACACCTTCGTAACGGGACTCCCGACCCGAACCGAGCTGTTCCAGCACGCGCAGCCGGCTCGGTCCGAAACCCCGCTCGCACAGCAGCGCGGCGACCTCGGCGGGGGTGTCGGCGTTGGCACTGAGCACGAGGAGGCGGCGCCCGTCGTACAGCGCGGACGCGAGGCGCGCCGCCGGGCGGCCGACGAGGGTGAGGACCTCGGTGTCCTCGACGGGCCAGCCGAGGCGCGCGCACGCAAGGGAGACGGAGGAGGGGTGCGGCAGTACGCGCAGCGCGGCGGCGCCCAGCTCCTCGCTCAGGGCGCGCCCGATGCCGTAGAACATGGGGTCGCCGCTCGCCAGGACGGCGATCCGGCGCCCCGCGTGGGCCGCGAGCAGGCCGGCCACGGCGGGCCGCAGCGGCGAGGGCCAGGCGACGCGTTCGCCCGGGCACTCGGGCAGGGGCGGCAGATCCAGTTGGCGGGGTCCGCCGATGAGCACCTCGGCCTCGGCGAGCGCCGCACGGGAGGCGGCCGGCAGGCCTTCCCAGCCGTCCGCCCCGATGCCCACGACGGTGACAGCCGGTATGTCCGACGTGCCTGGTGTGCCCGTTGTGGCCGGTATGGCTGGCGTGTCGGGAGGGGGTGCGGGGGTCACTGCTGGTACCTGACCTCGGGTTCGGAAAGGGCTGCGCAGCCGCACTCTACTGGGGACCTGGCCACGCCCCCTTATCGCCTCCAGGGACGCTTCGAGGGGGCCATCCGTGTCGCTGTTGGGCTGAACGGGTGACTTGGCGTAAGAATTGCCCGGTGCAGACAACGAGTGCGAGCCAGGACGGGGTGGGCCAGTGAGTAGCAGTCAGCGCCACGACGTCACCGACGAACAGTGGGAAGGGCTCGCCCAGGTCGTACCGCTGCGCAGCCGCAACGAATGGCCTTCGTGGCCCGGACACAGCGCGCTGCCCGACGCGGAGACCGAGACGCGCCGGCGGTTCGTGGTGATGCGGGTCAACGTCTTCTCGGACGCCCGCGAGGTCGCCGAGACCGTCATGTCGCAGATCCCGGTCCTGCTCGACCTGACGGGCGCCGAGACGGACGTCGCCAAGCGCGTCCTGGACTTCAGCAGCGGTGTGGTGATGGGCCTCGGCTGCGGCATGCACCGGGTCGACAAGAACGTCTTCCTCCTCGCGCCGCCCGGCACGGAGGTGCAGGGCCTGGTCGAAGCGGTCGCGCAGCCGTAGGTGCCGGCCGCGCCGGGCCGGGCCGTGCCGTGCGGCACCGCACGCCGGGGCTTGCCGTCGGGGCCGGCCGTCAGGGCCCTCCGCCGGGACCGTCCGCCTGGGCCGGCCGCGTTCTGTCGTAGCCCCTCGCTGTTCGGGTCGGGGGATCTTTCGGGGGAATCCCCCGATCGTAGGAAGGTCGGTTGGGCGTAACGGTTCGCCCGGCCCGCCGCCCCTTAGCTTCCGAGCATGACGGTGCATACCCCGGTGCCCGCCGCCCGACCGGCGGCAGGCCACGACCGACCGCAGGTCACCGAGTTACGGCTGTCGGCCTTCGCCGGGCACCGCGGCGCGGTGCTCCCCTTCGGTGCTCTGACGTTCCTCGCGGGCCCCAGCGGCAGCGGCAAGTCCAGCGCCCTGCGCGCGTACGAGGCGCTGGCGCGGCTCGGCGGCGGCGCGGAACTGGCCGAGGTCTTCGAGGACCCCGCGGCGTGCGTGCCTGAACGCGCCCGGGCCGACGGCCAGCGGCGGCGCGGCTTCCGCATCGGCTGCACGGTCGAGGGACCCGCCGGGACCGTACGGCTCGACCTCGCCGTCCAGGTCGAGCCCGAACTGCGGGTCGTGGGCGAGCGGCTGACCCGCGGCGACCTCGTCCTCCTGGAGACGGCCCTGCGCGACCCGGGCCGGCCCGTGGTCCAGGCCGCCTGGCACACGGCGGGCGCCGCGCCCGTGACCCGCGCCCCGATGCCGGACGACCGGCTCGGCACGGCCCTCGTGCCGCTGCGCGTGGCGGGCAAGACCGAGGGGCAGCGCCTGGTCCTCGCGGCGGCCGAGCAGGTCGTGGTCGCGCTGCGCTCGGTGTTCCCGTGCGACCCGCGCCCCGGCCGGATGCGGGCGCCGGTCCCGGCCGGACGGATGGGCGCGGGCCGGCTGCTGGGGGGCTGCGACAACCTCGCCGAAGTGCTGTGGCGCACCCGCACCGAGTGCTCCGTACGCCACGCGCTGCTGGTCTCCGCGGTGCGCGAGGGCTGTGCGGGACCGGTCGGCGACGTGTACGCCGAGGAGGCGCGGGACGGTTCGATGCAGGCCTACGTGGACCGGGGGGACGGGGTCCGTACGCCCCTCGCGCGCCTCGGTGACGGGGAGCTGCGGTACCTGGCCCTCGCGCTCGTCCTGCTGACCGGGCCCGGCGTGCTCGCCGTCGACCCGGTGGCGGAGGTTCCGGCGGCCTACCAGACCTTGACGGTCGTCGCCGACGGCCTCGACCGCCGCATGGACGCCCGACAGGCGCGCGCGCTCGGCGAACTGGCGGCGCGCATGTGTGCGCGCGGCCACATCCGCCTGGTCGGGGCGGTCCGGGACCCGGCCTGGGCGACCGCCGCCGGCGCCTCGGTGGTAGACCTTGACCGTGACGGAACGACGTGACGTACCTGATGCGGCGGCACTTCAGCGCAGGCTGGCCGAGTTCGCGAAGGCCCGCGACTGGGGGCGGTACCACACCCCCAAAAACCTGGCCGCGGCGCTGAGCGTGGAGGCGTCCGAACTGGTGGAGATCTTCCAGTGGTTGACGCCGGAGGAGTCGGAGCGGGTGATGCGGGACCCGGACTCCGCGCACCGGGTGACGGACGAGGTCGCCGACGTCCTCGCGTATCTGCTGCAGTTCTGCGAGGTGCTGGGGATCGACGCGTTGGCCGCGCTCGCGGCGAAGATCGACCGGAACGAGGAGCGGTTTCCGGTTGGCGAGGGAGGGTCTCCGGTTGGTGGGGGACGGTCTCCGGTTGGTGAGGGGCGCGGGAAGTCTGCCGGCGCGCGACCTGGGGGCCGTTAGGCCCGGCCGGCTTGGCCTCCGAGGCCTCGTCGGCCCTACCGGCTTGATTCTGCGGGGGCTTCGTCGGCCCCACCGTCCCGGCTTCGACGGCTTCTGAGCGCTGCCACAACCCGCTTGTCGATACTTCCGTCACTCTCCGGAGCGGTTGGCTTGTCGAATATCGATTGGTTGTCCACAGATTTCCGGCTTCCCCTGGCTTTTCGACCGGATGGGTATCACTCTGGGTAGTGGACGCGGGAGTTCGGGCGAACGTGCGGCGTAGGCGCGCGGGAGGGTGGGGGTTGTGCATGAACGCGATGCGGCTCATCGAGGCGAACCGGCGCGCCCTGGCGCTGAGCGAGGACCCGGTCGCCATCGTCGTGGAGGTGTGGCAGTCGCAGGCGCTCGCGCAGGCGATCGGCAGCCGCCTCGCGGTGGCGGGCCCTCCTGAGTTACGGGGCGAGGCGCTGGGGCTGAGCGAGGTCGGCGGCAGAGCCTGCGGGGTGCTCGACGCCCCACGGCTGGGGACGGAGGACATCAGGGCCGCGCGGCTGACGGAGACCGGCGACGCGCACGACGTCCTGCTCGCGCTGGACCGGCTGCTCGGCGAGGTCGGCATCGCGCTCGTCGGAGTCGCGATGGGCGCCGCCGACGAGGGCGTGTACTGGCAGTGCATGGAGGCGATAGACGCCGCCGACGAGTCGAGGGACCGCGTCCTGGAGATGCTGCGCAGACTCGCGGTGCGCGAACAGGGTCTACCGGAGGCGGATCCGGCGGCGGGGTGGGCGTGAGGGGGAGGCGGCCGTGCGGGGGGGGCCTGGGCGGGGCGGCTACCTGGCTGTGGGCGCCGGTGCGTGCGTGGGGCGGGTGGTTGTGCGGGGGTGGGTGTCTGCGTGGGGCGGGTGGTTGTGCGGGGGTGGGTGTCTGCGCGGGGCGGGTGGTTGTGTGGGGGTGGGTGTCTGCGCGGGGCGGGTGGCCGTACGAAGACGGGTGCTACGCGGGGCGGGTGGCTGTACGGAAGGGGTGGTGCCTGCGCGGAGGCGGGCGGTGGTGCGGGGGAGGATGCCTGCCCGTGGGCGCCGGTGCTTGCGCGGGGCGGATGGTTGTGCGGGGGCGGGTGCCTGGGCGGGGCGGGCGGTTGTGCGAAGGCGGGTGTCTGCGCGGGGCGGGCGGTTGTGCGAAGGCGGGTGTCTGCGCGGGGCGGGCGGTTGTGCGAAGGCGGGTGTCTGCGCGGGGCGGGTGGTCGTGTGAAGGCCGGTGCGTGCGCGGGGCGGGTGGCTGTACGGAGGTGGGTGTCTGCGCGCGGGGGCAGGCGGCTGTGCCGGGGTGGATGGTCTGCGCGCGGGGGCAGGCGGCTGTGCCGGGGTGGATGGTCGGGGCGCGGGGCCGGCCGGCGCTTTCGGGGGCGCGCTGCCGGCGGATTTCACCCGACCGGGGCGGCGGGGGATCGGCGGGACCGGCAGGGAAGACGGGCATGCGAACAGGCAGGATGGAGCCATGGATCTTCGAATCTTCACCGAGCCCCAGCAAGGGGCGACCTACGACACCCTGCTCACCGTCGCGAAGGCCGCGGAGGACCTCGGCTTCGACGCCTTCTTCCGCTCCGACCACTATCTGCGCATGGGCGCCGCCGACGGCCTGCCCGGCCCCACGGACGCGTGGATCACGCTGGCCGGGCTGGCGCGGGAGACCAAGCGGATCAGGCTCGGCACGCTCATGACCGCCGGCACCTTCCGGCTGCCCGGCGTCCTCGCGATCCAGGTGGCGCAGGTCGACCAGATGTCGGGCGGCCGGGTCGAACTGGGCCTGGGCGCGGGCTGGTTCGAGGAGGAGCACAAGGCGTACGGCATCCCCTTCCCGAAGGAGAAGTTCGCCCGCCTGGAGGAGCAGCTGGAGATCGTCACCGGCCTGTGGGCGACGGAGGTCGGCCAGACCTTCGACTTCGACGGCAAGCACTACCAGCTCACCGACTCGCCGGCCCTGCCCAAGCCCGCCCAGTCCAAGGTGCCGGTCCTCATCGGCGGCCACGGCGCGACGCGCACCCCGCGGCTCGCGGCGCGGTTCGCCGACGAGTTCAACATCCCCTTCGCTTCGATCGAGGACAGTGAGCGCCAGTTCGGCAGGGTCCGGGCGGCCGCCGAGCAGGCCGGGCGCAAGGGGGACGACCTGGTGTACTCCAGCGCGCTGGTGGCCTGCGTCGGCAAGGACGACGCGGAGGTCGCGCGGCGTGCGGCGGCCATCGGCCGTGAGGTGGACGAGCTGAAGGCCAACGGCCTGGCGGGTTCACCGGCGGAGGTCGTCGACAAGATCGGGCGGTACGAGGCGATCGGCGCGAGCCGTATCTACCTCCAGTGCCTCGACCTCGCCGACCTGGACCACCTGGAGCTGATCTCCTCCCAGGTGCAGTCGCAGCTGTCGTAGCCGCGACTCTAGACGTGGCCGCCGGGCACACCCCTCCGGCGCCTGGCGGCCACTCGTCCGCTTTTTGGGAGCTTCTGGCGCAGCCCGTTCCTGAGCGGCCTGTTCCTGGGCAGTCCGCCCCCAGGCGGGCCCCGGAAGGCGTCCGTGCCGGGCCCCGGGACGGACGTGGGCCGGTTCGCGTTCCGTCGCTCACCGCATCCGGCCGAATGCGCGCGCTGTCTGGCGCATATGCCGCACGCGGCTCTCCAGCAGCGTCAATACCTGGTCAACAAGGTGGCGCGGGTGCGCCGGGTACGCGGGGAGGCGGGGGTGGCTGTCGTAACGTTTGGGGCGCGTGGCCATCGAAGGCCAGTGCGACCAGTACGAACGGGCACACGCACGAGGCGTCTTGGGGCAAGGGGTGCGGTCGGACGATGCGGGGCGACGCGGACGGCGGACCGATCCGGAACGACACGAACGACACGAACGACACGAACGACACGAACGGCACGGGGGAGACGGCGCGGGGCTACGAGGGTGGGGCGTTGTCGTTCCAGGTCCTCGGGCCGGTGCGCGCCTGGTGCGACGGGCGGCCGCTGAAGCTCGGCTCCCCGCAGCAGCGCGCCACCCTCGCCGCGCTGCTGCTGCGCGACGGGCACCCGGTCCCCGCCTCGGAGCTGGTCGACGCCCTCTGGGGCGAGGAGCCGCCGCCGCGCGCCGTCGGCACCCTGCGTACGTACGTCTCCCGGCTGCGCGGCCTCCTAGAACCCGGCCGCCGCTCCCGCGAGCCCGCCCGGCTCCTGGTGTCGGCCGGCGACGGTTACGCGCTGCGGGTAACGCGCGACGCCGTGGACGCGTGCGAGCTGGAGGACCGGGTGGCGGCCGCCCGGCGCATGCGCGCGGCCGGGCGGCACGCCGACGCCCACGGGGAGTTGACCGCGGCCCTCGCGCTGTCGGACGGCGCCCCGTTGGCCGGCCTGCCCGGGCCCTACGCCGGCCGCCAGCGCGACCGGCTCACCGAGCTGTCCGTCACCGCCCAGGAGGAACTCTTCGCCTGCGCCATCGAACTGGGCGCCCACGGCGAGACGACCGCCCCCCTGCGCGCCTTCGCCGCGGAACACCCGCTGCGCGAACGCCCCCAGGCCCTGCTGATGCTGGCCCTGCACCGCGCGGGACGGCAGGCGGACGCCCTCGCGGTGTACGAGGCCACGCGCCGCACGCTCGCCACCGAGCTGGGCGTCGAGCCGGGCCGGGAGATCGCCGCCCTGTACGAGGGGCTGCTCAACGGCGCGGCCCTGCCGCCGGTCGCCGACCCGCGCCCGTGCGCACCTCCGCCACCGGCCGCGGAACGCCCCCGGTACCAGGCCGCGTCGGCCCGTGACGATGACCCTCGCCCCGAAGGCGACTCGGACAGCGGCCCTCGCCACCACGTCGCTCGCGACCCGTACCCGGTTCCGGCCCCGCAGACGCCACGGGCCGCCTCCGCCCCGACCAGGCCGCTCACCCCCGCCGACGACCGGGGCCTCCGCACCCCCGACAGGCAGTACGCACCCCGCGTCCCCGCTCAACTCCCGGCCGACGTCACCGACTTCGCGGGACGCCAGACCGAAGTGCGGCTGCTGGGCGAGACGCTGCGCGGTGCCGTCTCCGGCGACACCATGGCCGTGGCCACGCTGACCGGACTCGGCGGCGTCGGCAAGACCGCGCTCGCCGTGCACGTCGCCCACGCCCTGCGCGAGGACTTCCCCGACGGACAGCTGTACGTGGACCTGCGCGGCACCGGCCCCGCGCCCGGCGTGGACAGCGGCAGCGCGCTCGCCGGGTTCCTGCGCGCACTCGGCGTACCCGAGAGCGCCGTACCCGACGGCCTCGACCAGCGGACCGCCCTGTACCGCTCGCTCCTCGCGGGGCGCCGCGTCCTGGTCGTCCTCGACGACGCCCGCGACAGCGCGCACCTGCGGCCGCTGCTGCCCGGCACCCCCGGCTGCGCGGTCCTGGTGACCAGCCGCTCACGGACCGTCACGCTGCCCGGCGCCCGCCTCCTCGACGTCGAGGCGATGCCGGAGCGGGAGGCGCTCGCCCTGCTCGCCGCCATGATCGGCCACGACCGCGTGGCCGACGAACCGGCCGCCGCCCGCGAACTCGTCGCGTCCTGCGGGGGACTGCCCCTCGCCGTCCGTATCGCCGCCGCCCGCCTGGCCGCGCGGCCGGGCCGCACCCTCGCCGATCTCACCGCCCGGCTGCGCGACGAGCACCGCAGGCTCGACGAGCTGCGCGTGGCCGACCTGGGCGTGGCGGCCGCCTTCCGGCCCGGCTACGAGGCCCTCGGCCCCGGCCTCGCCCGCGCCTTCCGCCTGTTCTCCCTCTGCCCCCTGCCCTCCTTCGGCCGCGGCGCCGCGGGCGCCCTGCTCGGCGTGGCCGACGAGGAGGCCGAGACAGCGGTGGAACACCTGGTCGACGCGGGTCTCCTGGAGCCGCACGGCGAGGACCGCTACCGCTTCCACGACCTGGTCAGGCTCTACGCCAGGCACCAGTGCGCACGCCACGAGAGTCCCCGCGAGCGCACCGCGGCCCGGCTGCGCTTCCTCGATCACGTCCTGGCCACCGTCGTCACCGCAGTCCGCCGCACCGAGCCGCACACCGTGCTGCCCGACCTATTGCACCGCCCGGCCTCCCCGGGCGAGGACCTGCCGGACGCGGCGGCCGCGCGCGACTGGCTCGCGGGCGCGCACTCCGACCTGTACGCGACCGCCGAGGACGCCCTGCGTCACATCCCCGAGCACCCGGACCCGGACGACGGCGGTGGCGCCCCCCAAGGCCTGCGCGCCCCCGACGGCCTGCGCCCCGCCGTCGACCTGCTCACCGCCTGGTCCCACCTTCTCGCCGGCACCGCACGCCACCGCGACCTGGCACCCCTGGCCGAGTTGGCTCTGGAGACCGCCCGGCGGCACGGTGACGACCTCTGCGCGGGCCGCGCCCTGCGCCTGCTCGCCGCCCCGCACCACGGCAGCGGGAGCCACGGTCACGCCGAGCGGACCCTGCGCGAGAGCCTGCGCCTGGCCGCGTCGGCGGGCGATCCGCTGGTCGCCGCCGAGGCCGGCCGTGAACTGGGCGTCGTACTCCTGGCCATGGGCCGTCCGAAGGCCGCCCTGGAGCAACTGCGGCTCGCCTACGCCAGGTTCGGCGCGCTCGGTGGCCACGCCGACCAGATCCGCGTCCTGACCCCCATCGCGCGGGCGCTCGACGCACTCGGGCGGCGCCCGGAGGCCGACACCGCGCTGGCCGAAGCGGTGTGCCGGGCACGGCGCGCCGACAGCACCTCCACCCTCGCGCACGTCCTCTACCAGGCGGGCTGCGCCCTGCTCCGGGACGGCCGCCCCGCCGAGGCCGCCGACCGGCTGCGCGAGGCGCGGCGCCTGTACGACCGCTCGCGCGACCCGCGCCGGGCGGCGCTGTGCTGGGCCCGCCTCGCCTTCTGCGAACTGGACCTCACCGGCCCCCGCGCGGCCCTCGACCGCGCGGACGTGGCGCTCGCCGTCGACGGCGAACCGGGTGACGCGTTCTGCCACGCTCTGGCGATGGCCGCGCGCGGCCGGGCGCTGCTCGCGCTCGGTGACCTCGACCGGGCCAGGGCCGCCCTGCTGATCGCCCACCGCGTCATGGACCGGCGCGTCACGGACCGGCGGGGCACCGCGGAGGCCGCCGAGATCGCCGCGCTGCTCGCCCGGTGGCAGCCCCGCCGTACGAGGAGACAGCCCGCGGCGCCCGCTGCCGTGCCCGTGTGACCCGCGTGCCGGCCACGGCTCGGCGAGCCGTCGGACCGGGCCGGCACGCGGGTCCGGTCAGGTCACGCGGTACTCATCCGCGCGCCCACGGCGCCCACGGCACCGCGTCATCCCTGCCACACCCGTCCTCCTCACTGCCCGTGCAGCGCCCACTTGCTGCCGTCCACCTGTGCCGTGCCGGGCAGCGCGATCAGTTCGGGCTTGAAGAGGGGCTTCGTGTCCATCGCCGGCTCCCAGGTCGCCAGCTTCTCGTCCTGCGGGACCTCTATCCGCCGGTCGGCGGCGAGGTCGGCGACCACCTTCACCAGCAGCCGCACCCCCAGCGGGGCCAGGTGCTCGCGCCACAGGCTCTGCGGGGTCGAGCCCGGCGGCACGAGCAGGTGCTCCTGGGCGGCGAGCGGACCGGCGTCGGTGCGCTCGGTGAGGTGGTAGACGCTCCCGCCCGTCACCTTGTCGCCGTCGCGGATCGTCCACCGGATGGCGTCCCGGCCCCGGTGCAGCGGCAGCAGGCTGGGGTGGTAGCCGATGGTGGCCACGGAGGCCTTGGCGCGCGTCCGGCGGCCGAGGAACGCGTGGGAGTGCGCGGCGACGATGATGTCCACCCCGTCCGGGATGTGCATCGCGCGCAGCTCGGCCGAGTCCGTCCACGGGATGCTCCTGGGGAACGCCCAGGCGCGCAGCCGGTCCCAGGACATCGCGTTGCTCTCGTCGGACTGCCCCTTGCGCAGCCGGGGTGAGGCCGCGCCCGCTATCTTGTGCCCTTCGTCCAGCAGGGCGTCCGCGACCTGCACCGCGAAGGCCCCCTGTCCCGAGATGTAGATGTTCACTCGTGCTCCCGGCTTGCCGTCAACGCGGTGAAGTGCTGCTCGACGTGGTCCAGGGCGCCCTCGCGGTCCGGGCCGGAGTGGACGACCCGCCAGCCCTCGGGCACCTCCAGGTGCGGCCGCCACAGCGCGTACTGCTCGTCGGCGTTGACCACCACCAGCCAGTCGCCGTCGCCGCCCTCGAAGGGGTTGCCGCTCATCAGTCGACCTCTTTCAGTCCGGAGTGATCGGGCAGGAACCGCACCGGCATCGTGGAGAACCCGGTCAGGAAGTTGGACCGGATGGGCTGCGGCTCCTCGGTCTGCTCGAAACCGGTGGTGAAGTCCCGCAGTGCCATGAGCAGTTCGGCGATCTCCACCTTCGCCAGGTACGAGCCGACGCAGAAGTGCGGGCCGTAGCCGAAGGCCATGTGCTTGTTGGGGGTCCGGCCGAGGTCGAACACCTCCGGCCGGTCGAAGGTCCGCTCGTCCCGGTTGCCCGAGGCGTGCCACAGCGTCACGATGTCGTCCGGCCGCAGCCGCACACCGTGCAGTTCGGTCTCCCGTACGACGGTGCGCCCGAAGTGCATCGTGGGCGAGGCCCAGCGCAGCACCTCGTCCACGGCCGTGTCGGTCTTGACCTCGCCGTTCTTGAGCCGCCGCCACTCGTCGGGCCGGGCCGCGAGGGTGCGCACGCAGTCGATCATCGTGAGCCGGCTCGTCTCGTCGCCGCCGATGATGAGGCTGTAGCAGTTGAGCACCACGTCCTCGTCGGAGAGCGGCACCCCGTCGATGGAACTGCCGACGAGCATGCTGATGACGTCGTCGCCCGGCGACTCGCGCCGCTCCTCGACGATGTCCATGAAGTACATCAGGATTTCGTTGCGGGCCATCTCGGAGTCGACCTCGTCGACGTCCTCGTCGTCGGTCGACAGCGCGGTCTTGGTGAGCGAGAGCAGGAACTCCCGGTCCTGCTCGGGCACGCCGAGCAGGTTCGAGATCGTCGTCATCGGGATACGGCTGGCGATCTGCTCGGCGAAGTCGCAGGAGCCGGCCTCGACCGCCTCGCGGATCCACTGCCGGGTGTTGGCCCGCACCGTCGCCGCGACCGCGTTCAGGACCCTCGGCGAGAGCACCCGCTGAAGGATCTTGCGCAACTCGTGGTGCCGGTGTCCGTCGGTGACGGCCAGCATCCGGCCGGCGCCGGCGTCGCCGCCGCCCAGCAGCGTGACGAGCACATTGCCGCGCTCCGACGTGAAGTTCACGTTGTCCCGGTAGGTGGCCATGATGTCGTCGTAACGGGAGAGCACCCAAAATCCGCGGCGGCCGTCGGCCGGCGGGTTCCAGTACACCGGCGCGGTGTCCCGCAGGGTGCGCCAGAACTCGCCGAGGTCGTGCTCCGCGAACGTGTTCGGGTCGCCCAGGTCCAGGGTGTCCAGTGCGGGAGTGCTCACGGTCACCAGTCCGTGCGCCAGAACCGGCGCGGCTGGAAGGGATAGGTGGGCAGCGGCACCCGGTGGCTGGCCTCGCCCCGGTGCAGGGAGGCGAAGTCCACCTGCTGGCCGTTCACCCAGGCGGCGGCCAGGTCCGACAGCGCCTGCGCGTCCGTGCCGGCCGGCACGATCCCCTCGTCCCCGCGGCGGAAGGCGTCCACGTCCACCCGCGGCGCGGCGGCCGTCTCGGTGGCCAGGCCCCGCGGGGCGTCGGCGGACAGCGCCGCGATCAGCTCCTCGCGGCTGCGGACGACGGCCGCCCAGCGGCGGGCCATCACCTTGCGGCCCATGTTGAGGCTGAAGCAGACGTCGTCGAGACGCAGCTCCGGGTCGGCCTCCAGCCAGTCCTTCAGCCGTGCGCGCTGACGGGCCAGCGCCTCGTCGTCCAGGGCCGACAGGGTGGCCAGGCGCGGCCTGCCCGCCGCCTCGGGCTCCCGCCCGGGGAGGGTCGGCGCCTCTTCGAGGACCAGGTGGGCGTTGTAACCGCCGCCGCCGATCGAGGTGATGCCCGCACGGCGGATGCCGGCGTCCGTGACCCAGTCCGCCGTCTCCACCTGCGGTACGAACGGCGTGCTCGGCAGGTCGAGGTCCTCGTTGACCTCCGTCAGGTTGATCGTGGCGGGCAGCGTCTTGTGGTGCAGGGCCAGCGCGGCCTTCATCGCGCCGAAGCCGCCGGAGACCACACCGCCGTGGCCCACGTTGCCCTTGACGCCGCCGATCGAGGTGGTGCCGGTCTGCTTGCCGAACGCCATGCTCGCCGCGTGCACCTCCAGTTCGTCGGTCATCGGCATGCCGAGGCCGTTGGCCTCGTACATGGACACGGTGTCGGGGGTGACGCCGCCGACCTCCATGGCGTTGGCGATGCACGCGCTCAGCCGCTCGGGCTGCGCCAGGCCGTAGGCCATCGCGCTGACGCCGTTGTTGTTGACGGCCGAGCCCTTGACCACGGCGTAGATGTGGTCGCGGTCGGCGACGGCCTGGCCCACCGGCTTGAGCAGCACGGTGACGACACCGCTGGAGAGCGCGGTGCCGGTGCCGTTGGCGTCGAACGGGCGGCAGTGTCCGTCCTTGGACAGGATGCGGTTCTCCTCCCACAGGTGACCGCGCGGGTGCGGCAGGCGCACCATCGAACCGCCGGCTATCGCCATGTCGGTCTGGCCGAGCAGCAGCGACTGGCAGGCCAGGTGGACCGCGTAGTGGAAGCCGGCGCAGACCGCGGCGACGGTCACGGCCTCACCGGTGAGGCCCATGTAGTACAGGGCGTTGGACGTCATGGTGTCCGGCGACCAGGCGAGGCTCGCCTCGATCGCCTCGGGGCCGACCGACACGCGGTCCGGCGGGGAGCTGTAGAGCGCGGCGGTCTGCGGGTTGTTGGCGCCGTAGACACCGACCTCGCCGGTGACCCGGTCGGGGTCGTAGCCGCCGTCCTCCAGGGTCTCCCAGGCGCTCTCCAGGAACAGCCGGTTCTCCGGGGTCATCGCGGCGGCCATGCGGTCGCTGATGCCGAACACCGACGGGTCGAACTTGTCGTACGTGTCGAGGACGCCGCAGGCCCGTACGTAGAACGGGCTGTGGATCAGCGTCTCGTCGACGTGGATGTCGTCCTTGGCCAGGAACGACACGGACTCCCTGCCGTGCACGAGGTTGTCCCAGAACTCTTCCTTGGTGCGGGCGCCGGGGGCCCGCAGGGACATGCCGATGACGGCGACGTCGCCCGGGTCGTAGTCCTGCTCGGGGCTTTCGGTCATGAGGGAACTCCTGCTTCGGGTCGGATGGGGGTGGCTCAGCTGCCGCTGGACTTGGCGCGGCCGCGCAGGGCCGCGCGGCGGGCGCCCGCGCGCAGCCGGGCGGACTGGACCACCTCGGGGGTGGCGCCGCTCTCCTCGTCGAGCCAGCGGGCGAGGGAGGAGATGTCCCGGAAGCTGAACAGGTCGGGCACGCGGACGCGGCGGTCGAAGCGCCGGGTCATCAGCCGGGCGAGGCGGACCAGCAGCAGCGAGTCGCCGCCGAGGTCGTAGAAGGCGGCGTGGACGTCGATGCCCGCCGGGTCGAGGTCGAGGAGCTGGCCCCAGATCTCCGCGAGGGCCACCTCGGTCGGGGTGCCGGCGGCCGTCAGGGGGCCGGCCGTGGGGTCGGCGGCGGGCGGTTGGGGAAGCGCGTCGCGGTCGAGCTTGCCGCCGGGCCCCAGCGGCAGCGCGGGCAGGAACACCAGCGTCGCGGGGACCATGTAGTCGGGCAGCTCGACGGCGAGCCTGCCGGTGATGGCGTTCTGGAGCCCCGCGTCCAGCCTGGGGCCGTCCTCGGACGCGCCCTCGCCGGCGGGCACGACGTAGCCGATGAGCCTGTTGCCCTGGACGACGGCGGCGGCCTCGCGGACCTCGGGGCAGCCGGTCAGACGGGCCTCGACCTCCTCCAGCTCGATGCGGTAGCCGCGCAGCTTGACCTGGTGATCGGTGCGGCCGAGGAACTGGAGTTCGCCGTCGGCGGTGAACTTGACCAGGTCACCGGTGCGGTACATGCGCTCACCGGCGAGGTACGGGTCCGGCACGAACCGCTCCGCCGTGGTGCGCGGCCGGTTGACGTAACCGTGCGCGAGGCCCACCCCGCCGAGGTACAGCTCACCGGACTCCCCGGCGGGCACCTCCTTCAGGTCGTCGTCCAGTACGCGGACCCGGGCGCTGTCCGTCGGCGGGCCGATCGTCGGCTCGTCGGCCGAGTCCCGCGGCACCGGGCCGAACGAGCAGAAGACGGTTCCCTCGGTGGGGCCGTAGGCGTTGAAGACCCGCTCGGCGTTGGTCTCCTGGTAGGCCCGGTCCACCAGCTTGCGGCGCAGGGCCTCGCCGCCGAACACGATCGAGCGCACGTTCGGGGGCAGGGCGCCGGCGTCCAGCAGGCTGTTCATGACCGACGGGATGACGTTGAGATGCGTGATCTTGTCGGCGTGCGGGCTCTCCGGCAGATGGACGGCGCTCTCCACGAGGATCACGGCACCGCCCCGGCACAGCGCGTTGAAGATCTCCATCACGGACATGTCGAAGCAGACCGAGGCGGCCGCCGATATGCCGCTCAGGTCGCAGCCCTGGAGGACCCGGTCCATCTCGGCGAGCATCGCCACGCAGCCGCCGTGCCGGATGGCCACGCCCTTCGGCCTGCCCGTGGAGCCCGAGGTGTAGATGACGTACGCGGTGTCGTGGGGCACGACCGGCACCGGTGTCGCGCCGGGCTCGGTCGTCACGGTCTCGCCCAGCACGACGACGGTCGGCCCCGCCGGGCAGTTGGCCCGGGACGCGGGGGTGGTCAGCAGCAGGCGGGTCCCGCTGTCCTCGACCATGAACGTGAGCCGGTCGGCCGGGTAGTTGGGGTCCAGCGGCACATAGCAGGAACCGGAGCGCAGCGCGGCCAGGAGGGCGACGAGCAGGTCGGGCGTGCGCTCGACGCAGACGCCGACCGGCACACCGGGACCGGCGCCGTCGGCCACCAGCCGCTCGGCCAGCACGCGGGAGCGCTCGTTCAGCTCGCCGTAGGTCAGAACGCCGGCGTCGGAGTAGACGGCGGGCGCGTCAGGGTTCTTGACGGCTTGTTCGATGAACTCGGAGTGCAGGGTCTCGGTCACTTGTCCGTCTCCTCGGGGCGGCCGCTCGGCGCGATGCCTTCGAGTGCCAGGTCGGGTTGGGCGATCGATTCGAAGAGCACGGTGCGGTAGAGCGCGAGCAGTGCCGTCACGGTCTCCCTTTCCAGATAGCTCGGTTTGTACTGGACGTGGCCGGCCACCTCGCCGTCGATGTCGGCCATCGAGATCTCCAGGTCGAACTTGGCGAGGTGCCTGCGTACCTGCAGCGGTTCCAGCGGCAGCGCGCCGTCGGGCGCGAGGGTCTCGCCGATGCCGTGGAAGAGCTTGACGGAGCGGGGGAAGGCGTCCGAGGACAGCCAGTTCACCACCACGTCGAACCACGGCGAACGGCCCTCGGCCCGCGGCGGCTTCAGGGCGGACGCCAACAGGTCGAGCGGATAGTTCATGTGCTCCAGCAGGCCGAGCGAGAAGGCGTGGACCTCGCTCAGCAGCTCCCGGAAACTGCGGTCGCCGGCCGGCCGCGCCCGCACCAGCACGGTGTTCAGGTAGTAGCCGATGGCCGACTCCCAGCCGGGCTCGCCGCGCTGGGCGATGGCGGTGGCCAGGACGGAGTCCTCGACCCCGGCCGCGCGGTTCAGGGTGGCGAAGAAGCCCGCCAGGACGACCGTGCTGACCGACACCCCCTCTCGGACCGCGAACTCCCGCAGCAGCCTGCTCTCCTCGGCGCTCCAGCGGAACGTGAGGTCACGGCCTTCGTAGGTGACGCCCGGCGGGCGCTCCTTGGTGGACAGGTCCAGGTGGGCGGGCGGGTCGGCCAGCTTCTGCGACCACCAGTCCAGCGCCGCGTCGGCCGCGGGCCCCGCCAGCCACTCCCGCTCCCACGCGACGAACTCCGTGTACGGGGCGACCGGTTCGCGCGCGGCGGGGTCGGCGCCCTCGTAGAACTCCTGGACTTCGCGGATCATCACGTCGGCCGACGCCGCGTCCGACGCGATGTGGTGCACGAGCAGCAGCAGGTAGTGGTCCTCGGGCCCGCGCGTCATCAGCACCACGCGCACCAGCGGCCCGTTGTCCAGGTCCATCGGCAGGTGCCCGATCGCGGCCAGCGCCTCGCGGGCCTCCTCGTCGTCCAGGCCGGTGGTGTCCTCGACGAGGAACTCGTACTCCGGCTCGTCCAGGATGACCTGGTGCGGGCTGCCGCCCGCCTCCACGAAGAGCGTGCGCAGCGCGGGATGCCGCTCCATCACCGCCCGGACGGCGCCTTCCAGGGCCTTCTCGTCCACGGCGGCCCGGATCCGGGCCGCCACCATGAAGTTGTACGGCACGGCGTCCGGCGAGACCTGCTGCATGAACCACAGCGAGGCCTGGCCGTGCGACACCGGCGCCAGGGTGAACCCGAGGCCGTCGGCGCGCAGCTGGTCGAGCGCCGGGTCGTCGGTCGGGTCGAGGAGGCCGCGCGCGGCCAGCTCCTCCACCAGCTCCTCGGCGTTCAGCTCGGACAGGTCGTCGAGGAACGTCGGCGCGGGCCGCGCGGGCGCCGGGGTGGGCGCGGCCACAGGGACGGGGACGGGTACTGGAGCGGGTGTCGCCGCGGGAGCCGGTACCGCCGCGGGCGCCGGCGCCGTCCCGCCGATCGTCTCCACGACGTGGGCGACGACCTCCGCGATGGTCCGCCCGTCCAGGAACACCACCGGCGACACCCGGTGCCCGAACAGCGACTGCAACCGGTTGACCAGGCGGATCGCCAGCATCGAATCGAGGCCGAAGTCCCGCAGACTGGCCCCTTCGTCGAACCTGCTCGCCGGTACGCCGAGGGCGTCGGCGATCTCACCGAGGACGACGTCCTGGGGCGCCCTGTCGTCCACGGCCGGGGCGACGGGCTCGGCCACCGGCGCCACGGCCGGCGCCACCGCCGCCGGAGCCGTCACGGTCGCGGCCGTACCCTGCGCCGCCGGCTGGGTGACCGGCGCCGACACCGACTGGGGACGCAGCGTCGTGTCGATCCAGTAGCGGTCCTTCTGCCACTGCACGAGCGGGGTCTCCACGACCTGGACGTCGTCGGAGAACAGCGGGTCGAAGGTCAGCGGGAGGCCCCTGACGTACAGCGACGCGACGGCCCCCAGCAGGCAGCGGACGTCGCTCTCGCCCCGCCGCAGCGAGTTGACGGCATGCACCTGGGCGCCCCGGGTCAGCGCGATCTCCTCGACCGCGCCGCGCAGCGTCTCGTGCGGGCCGATCTCGATGAAGGTGCCGACGCCCTCGTCCACCAGCGCGCCGATCGTCTCGGCGAACCGGACCTGGTTGCGCAGGTTGTGCACCCAGTAGTCGACGTCGGCGACCGGGTCCACCGTGTCGGCCAGGGCGGTGGAGCGGAACGGGATGGTGTTCGCCAACGGCGTGATGCCGTCGATGCGTTCGCGCAGCGGCTCGATCAGCGGGTCCATGCCGGGGCTGTGCACCGGCCGCTCGACCCGGATGCGGCGGGTGGAGATCCCCTCCCGCTTCAGGTCCGCCTCCAGGGCGTCGACGGCCTCGGGCGAGCCCGACACGGCCGCGCTGGTGGGGCTGTTCACCACGGCGACGGCCGCGTGCTCGGCGTACGGGGCGAGCCGCGGCACCAGCTCCGCCTCCGGCAGGTCGACCGAGATCATGGCGCCGGCCGCCGCTTTGCGTTCGAGCAGGTGCGAGCGGGCGACGACCACGCGGGCGGCGTCCTCCAGCGACAGGGCGCCGGACACACAGGCGGCCGCGACCTCGCCCAGGCTGTGCCCGACGACGGCGGCCGGCCGGATGCCGAGACCGAGCCAGACCTTCGCCAGGGAGACCTGGAGGGCGAACAGGACGGGCTGCTGGAAGTCCATCTCCTCGAACCTGGCCTCGTCGGCCGGGGCGGCGAGCTGGTCGAGCACCGAGCAGCCGCCGGCCGCGCGCACGGCGGCGTCGCAGGCCGTCATCCACGTACGGAAACCCTCGTGGGAGTCCAGGAGTTCGCGGCCCATGCCGACCCACTGGGTGCCGCCGCCGGAGAAGACCAGCGCCACCCGCCGGTCGCGGTTGCCGGCGACCGTGCCGGTGACGACGTCGGGGTGCGGCTCCCCGGCGGCGAGCCGGGCGAGGCCGTCCAGGACGTCCTGCCGGTTGCGGGCGAACAGCGCGACGCGTTGGCCATGGTGGGTGCGCCGGGTCGCGAGGGTGTAGGCGAGGTCGGAGACCCGCAGGCCGGGATCCCGCTCGACGTGGTTGGACAGCTCGCGGCAGGTGTCGACCAGGGCGTCCGCCGTGCGCGCCGTGACGGGCACGAGGTGCACCCGCTCGTCGGCCGCCACCGCACCCGGCGCGGGCGTGACGTGGCGGCCCCGGTCGCCCGCGAGGAACGGGCTCGGGGTGACGGTGAGACCGGCGGTGTGGAGCGCGCCGAGCGAGCCGAGCAGGGTCGCGGCCTCGTCGGCGCCGCGGCGCAGCGAGGGCAGGGTGGTGACGGGCAGGATCTCCGCCACGGACTTGAGCAGGACGGGGTGCGGGCTGAGCTCGATCACCGCGTCGATGTCGTGGCCGCGCAGGTTCCGCAGGGCGTCGACCACCCGGATCTCCTGGCGCAGGTTGGCCGCCCAGTACTCGGGTCCCAGCTCCGCTCCGTCGACGGCCTCGCCGGTGACCGTCGAGATCATCGGGACGCGCGTGGTGCGCGGTGCGATGCCCTCCAGCTCGACCTTCAGCGGGGCGAGGACGTGGTCGACCAGCGACGAGTGCGGCGCGTGGCCCATGCGGACCCGGTGGGTGGTGAGGCCCTCGTCGGTCAGCCGCTGGACGAGCCCGTCGATCTCCTCCGGGGTGCCGGTCACCAGGGTGGAGTTCAGGCCGTTGCGGCCCGCGATCGCGAGCTTGCCGGTCAGGTACGGCTCGACGGCGTCCGCGCCGGTGGTGACCACGATGCCCTCACCGCGTCCGACGGCCAGCTGCTGCAGGAGCCGGCCGTGGTGGGCGGCCAGCAGGGAGGCGTCGTCGAAGTCGAGCGCGCCGGCGATGTGGGAGGCGGCGAACTCGCCGACGCTCTGCCCCACCACGACGTCCGGCTCCACCCCGAGCGAACGCCAGGCGTCGGCCAGCGCCACCTGGATCGAGAAGAGCAGCGGCTGGAAGACGTCCATGTCGTCGATGCGGCCGTCGGGGGCCAGCAGCTGCTCGACGAGCGAGAAGCCGAGCAGCTCCCGCATCCGCTGGTCGGAGCGCATCATGGAGCGCCGGAACACCGGCATGCCGGCGAGCAGTTGCCTGCCCATGCCGACCCACTGCGAGCCGTTGCCCGAGAACAGGAACGCCACCCGCGGCCGGCGCCCGCTCGCCTCCCCGACGCTCAGCCCGTCGGCCTTCGCGCCGGCGGCGAAGGCGTCCAGCTTTGCCCTCAGTTCGCTCATGTCGCGGGCGGTGGCCGAGAGCCGGAACGCGCCGTCGCCGGGGGACCGGCGGCAGATCGCCCGCAGGTCGCTCTCCTCGCGCAGCGCCGAGGCCCGCTGGGCCAGCGCTTCGAGGGAGTCCTCGGCCAGCAGGACGAGCGAGCTCTCGGGCCGCGGCAGCTCCTCGACGGCGACGTGGCAGATCGCGCCGCCGAAGCCGAACGAACTGACGCCGCCGCGGCGGGCGTCGGACCGTCGGGGCCAGGGCGTGAGCCGGTCCTGGACGGTGAGGTTGTACTCCTCGAACATGATCTGCGGGTTCGGGGTGGCGTAGTGCAGGCTCGGCGGCAGCACGCCGTTGCGGATCGACAGGGCGAGCTTGACCAGGCCGACGATGCCGGCCGCCGCCTCCAGGTGCCCGACGTTGGACTTGACGGAGCCGAGCCGCAGCGGCTCCGCCCGGTCGCCGCCGAGGACCGCGCCGATGGCGTTGACCTCGATCGGGTCGCCGAGGGGCGTCGCGGAGCCGTGGCACTCGATGTAGTCCACCAGGGACGGGGCGATGCCGGCCCGCCGGTAGGCGTTGCGCAGCATCAGCTCCTGCGCCTGGGGGTTCGGCGCGGTCATGCCGTTGCTCAGGCCGTCGTTCTGGGACGAGCTGCCCTTGATCACGCAGTACACCGGCAGGTCGCGTTCGAGGGCGACGCTCAGCGGGGCGAGTACGACGACGCCGGCGCCCTCACCGCGTACGTAGCCGTTGGCGCGGGCGTCGAAGGACTTGCAGCGGCCGTCGGGGGCGAGCGCGCCCATGGCGTCCATGGCGGTGTAGTAGTCGGAGACGAAGCTCAGGTTGACGCCGCCGGCCAGCACCAGCTCGCTCTCGCCCAGCCACAGCGACTGGCAGCCCGCGTGCACCGAGACCAGCGATCCGGCGCAGGCCGCGTCGATGGTCATGCTGGGCCCCTGGAGACCGAGGACGTAGGAGACGCGGTTGGCGATGATGCCGTCGTGCATGCCGGTCGCGGTGTGCGGGGTGATCTGCACGTCGGGGCCGCGGTAGTGCGCCAACGCGGCGTAGTCGCCCCAGCAGGAGGCCATGAACACGCCGGTCTCGGTGCCCACGAGACTGTCCGGCGCGACACCCGCGTCCTCCAGTGCCTCCCAGGCCAGTTCCAGGATCAGCCGCTGCTGCGGGTCCATCTGGACGGCTTCGCGGGGCGAGATGCCGAAGAACAGCGGGTCGAACTGGTCGATGCCGTCGATGAAGCCGCCCCAGCGCACCGCGTCGCCCAACAGCTCGCGCCGCGCGGCCGGCACGGGCCCCACGGCGTCACCGCCCTCGGTGAGCAACTGCCAGAACGCGGCGGGGTCGGGGCCGCCGGGGAAGCGGCAGCCGATGCCGACGATCGCGATGGGCTCGTGCGAGGCCGCGCGCCGCTCCTCGCTCGGGGCGGCGGCCTGCGTGGTCCGGGGGCCTTCCAGGAGCGCGCGGGCCAGCTCGTCGACCGTCGGGTACTGCCACATCCACGTGACCGGGACTTTCCAGCCGAGGAATTCGGACAACGAGGCGGCGAGTTTGGACAACTTCAGCGAGTCCAGGCCGTACTGGTGCATCGGCGCCCAGCGGTCGACGGCCTCCTCGGACATGTCCATCAGCTCAGCGACGCGAGACAGCAAAAAATCGGTAATGGCTTGAGAATCTCTTGCTGCGCGCTCTTGGGGCATTTCGGCTCCTCGGCAGGGCGGACGGAATGGACCGACGGAGCGGGCGCCCGGATGTTTTAGGCTTCACAAACCCCGACGGTCGGAAAAGAGTGGCGGAAATGAGATGCCTGCGGCGTACACACGGACGTGCGGATAGGCACGGCCGGGGCCGAGTCTCACAGGAAAGGGGCGTCAGTGCACAGGTGGTACGCGAAGCGTCCGTGTCAAGCCCGCACAGGGAGATATGGCTGAAAGAGAACTGGTACCCGCACCGCGACCCGACCCCCGTTTTAGTCTTCCCGGCTGAATGTTCCCAGGTCAAGAATGGTGTGGACTGGCGCGGACCGCGTAACGAGGTACTCGCCCGACCGACAACTTCAGACTGCCACCCAGTGAAACGTGAAACAAGTGGGGCCCGTTGGCAGGAAGGTGCACTGGCGCGATCTGGCCCCCGAAGTGACTGGTTCGATCGCTTCCCGGGCCGAAATTGTGTGGCGGTTCGGGCGTCGTGGGGAATCAGCGGGCAACTTCGTTCAACACGGGTCAATTCCGGCGCGCGGTCGGGAATCCGCTCCGGTGGCTGGTGAATAAGTACGGGCTGGACAGCGGGCGAAGAAGCACTGCAAGCTGCTCGCCATGAAAATCATGAACCACGAGCCGGCGCCGGCTGACCCCCGCGTCCTGGTGGTGGGCACCGGACGGATGGAACTCGCCACCTTAGGGCGGCCGTTCAGGGCCGCCGCCGACGGCACCTCGTCCAGACCGTCCCCCCACCGTCTTGTGGCCGCACGACCGCGCGTGCCGGGGAGGCCCGCATGACCAGTACCGAGGTGAAGCCGGGGCAGCGCCCGGGCCTGGCGCTCGGCGTGCTGGCCGGGGCCCTCGCGCTGGACGTGAGCGGCCTCGGAGTGCTCAACGCCGCGCTGCCCTCCGTGGGCGAGCGTTTCGACCTGGACGACACCACCCTCCAGTGGGTCATGACCGCCTACGCCGTCACCTTCGCCGGCTTCCTGCTGGTGGGTGGCCGACTGGCCGATGTCTTCGGCAGGCGGCGGGTGTTCGAACTCGGCGTCGCCCTGTTCACGCTCGCCGCGCTGGTCGGCGCCCTGGCACCGGGCACCGGCGTGCTGCTCGGCGCGCGGGCCGTCCAGGGCATCGGCGCGGCCCTGTCGGGACCGGCCGCGCTGGCCCTGCTGACCGAGGTGTTCCCGGCCGGTCCGGCGCGCAACCGGGCCCTGAGCATCTACGCGGCCGTCGGCGCCGCGAGCTTCAGCGGCGGCGTCCTCCTGGGCGGCGTGCTGACCCAGTTCTTCGGCTGGCGTTCGGTGCTGTGGTTCTCGGTCGCCGTGGGGCTGGCCGTCCTGTCCGCGACGCGCGCCGGACTGCCCGACGGCGTCGGACGCGGCGGCCGCCTGGACCTGCCCGGCGCGATATCCGGCACGCTCGGACTGACCCTGGTCGTCGTCGGTGCGAGCAGCAGCGGCGCGGTGGCCTGGGTCTCGCTGTGCGTCGCGGTGGTCTTCCTGGCGCTGTTCGTCGTACGCGAGCACCGCACGGCCGACCCGGTGCTGCCGCTCGGACTCTTCCGGATCGCCTCGGTGCGGGCCGCGAGCCTGGCGGCGTTCCTGCAGTACATGGGCTCGGTCGGCATGCTGTTCTTCGCCCCGCTGTACCTCCAGGGGATGCTGGACTACTCCCCGCTCGAATCCGGCCTCGCGCTGGTGCCGATGTCGGCGGCCGTCTTCCTCACCGCCAACTTCGCCACCGGGCGCCTGCTGGCCACGTACACGCCGCGGACGCTGATGGCCGTCGGGCTGGTCCTCATCGGCGGCGGGACCGCGCTGTGGATGAGCACCCCGCACGAGGGCGACTACCTGCTGCACGTGCTGCCCGGACTGGTGATCAGCGGCATCGGCCAGGGCCTCAACTTCCCCTCGATGACCTCCGCGGGACTGTCCGGCGTCGAGCCGGAGCGGCACGCGGTCGCCGGAGCGGTGAACGTCGTGGCGCAGCAGATCGGCGCCAGCGTCGGAGTGGCGGTCCTGGTCCTGATCGCGGCGACCGCCGACGACCGCCTCGCCGGCTACCACCTCGCCTACCTCGCGGCGGGCGTCGTCTGCGCCCTCGGCGCGCTGGCCGTCGCCCTCGGCGGACGACGGGAGAAGCAGGCCTGAACGGCGGGTGGGCGGACGAACGGCTGAGCGGATATTCCGGGGTGTGCCCGTGCCGTTCGCTGTACGTTGTGGGGGCGCGCCGCAGGTGAGGGCGCCGCGTGGACGGGCGACCGTGGCGCGGCGCGCGCACGGCTTCCGGGGCCGGGTACGGCCCGGAGCCGCGAGCACCGAAGCGCGCTTTCCCCTTGCCGTGGGGACCACCGGCGCGCGGCGCCCGCGCATGTGACGTGCACTGTGACGTGACGTGCGGGGACCCGCGCCCGGTGCCGCCACGGCTCAGACCCCGTTTCGAGGCCGACCCGTGTTCCTGACGATCACCACCACCGGTACCCCCGAACGCCCGGCGACCGACCTCGGGTTCCTGCTGCACAAGCATCCCGACAGCGCCCAGACGTATCCCACCTCCTATGGTCCCGCGCACGTCCTCTATCCCGAGGCGAGCGCGGAGCGCTGCACGGCCGCGCTGCTCCTGGAGGTCGATCCCGTCGCGCTCGTGCGGCGCGGCAAGGGCAAGGGGCGGGGCGGCGCGCCCGACGCGGCACTGGCGCAGTACGTCAACGACCGCCCCTACGCCGCCTCGTCGCTGCTCGCCGTCGCGCTCAGCGCGGTGTTCTCCAGCGCGATGCGCGGCGTGTGCAGGGCGCTGCCCGAGCGGGTGGGACAGCCGCTGCCGCTGCGGATCGAGGTGCCCGCGCTGCCCGCGCGCGGCGGCGCGGAGCTGGTGCGGGCGCTGTTCGAGCCGCTGGGCTGGACGGTGACGGCGACACCCGTCCCGCTGGACGAGCGGTTCCCCGAGTGGGGCACTTCGCGCTACGTCGGCCTCGTGCTCGACGTGCCCGACGGGAAACTGACCCTCGGCGAGGCGCTGCGGCACCTGTACGTGCTGCTGCCCGTCCTGGACGACGCCAAGCACTACTGGGTCTCGGCGGACGAGGTCGACAAGCTGCTGCGGGCCGGCGAGGGCTGGCTCGCCGACCACCCCGAGCAGCAGGTCATCACCATGCGCTACCTCGCGCGCCGCCACTCCCTGACCCGTCAGGCGCAGGAGCGGCTCGAACTGGTCCGGCTCGCCGACGCCGACGACACGGACATCGCGGAGATCGACAACGCCGTGACGGAGGAGTCCGCCGACCCCGGGGCCGACGAGGGCGCGGACGCGTCGGAGGGCAGGCCGGTGCCGCTGGCCGTGCGCCGCCGTGAGGCGATCCTCGCGGCGCTCACCGCGGCCGGTGCGGCGCGCGTGCTCGACCTCGGCTGCGGCCAGGGCCAGTTGGTGCAGGCGCTGCTCAAGGACGCCCGGTTCACGGAGATCGTCGGTGTCGACGTGTCGATGCGCGCGCTGACCCTCGCCTCGCGGCGGCTGAAGCTGGACCGCCTGGGCGAGCGGCAGGCCCAGCGCGTCCAGCTCCTCCAGGGCTCGCTCGCGTACACCGACAGCCGGCTCAAGGGGTACGACGCGGCGGTGCTCTGCGAGGTGATCGAGCACCTCGACGTGGAGCGGCTGCCCGCCCTGGAATACGCCGTGTTCGGCTCGGCCAGACCCCGCACGGTCCTGGTGACGACGCCGAACGTCGAGTACAACGTCCGCTGGGAGACCCTCGCGGCCGGCCACCGGCGCCACGGCGACCACCGCTTCGAGTGGACGCGCGAGGAGTTCCGGATCTGGGCCCGCCAGGTCGCGGAGCGGCACGCGTACACGGTGGAGTTCGTGCCGGTCGGCGACGACGACCCGGAGGTCGGACCGCCCACCCAGATGGCGGTCTTCACACAGGCGGAGAAGAACACGAAGGAGGTGCGGGCGGCATGACCGACAGCCGTGACGACACCGACAGCCGTGACGACACCGTCGACACCGAGGCCGTGACGCCCGGGACGCACCGCCGGCTTCCCGTCACCGACCTCTCCCTCGTCGTGCTCGTCGGCGCCACCGGCTCCGGCAAGTCCACCTTCGCCCACCGGCACTTCAAGGCCACCGAGGTGATCTCCAGCGACTTCTGCCGCGGCCTCGTCGCCGACGACGAGAACGACCAGAGCGCCAGCCGCGACGCCTTCGACGTGCTGCACTACATCGCGGGCAAGCGCCTGGCCGCCGGCCGGCGCACCGTCGTCGACGCCACCAACGTGCAGAGCGAGAGCCGCAAGCAGCTGATCGAACTGGCCAGGCGGTACGACGTGCTCCCCATCGCCATCGTGCTCGACGTGCCCGAGGAGGTCTGCGCCGCGCGTAACGCCGGGCGCCCCGACCGGGCCGGCGTCCACCGCCGCGTCATCCAGCGCCACCAGCGCGAACTGCGCCGCTCTCTGCGGCACTTGGAGCGCGAGGGCTTCCGCAAGGTGCACGTCCTGCGGGGCGTCGCGGAGGTCGAGGGCGCCTCGATCGTCACCGAGAAGCGCTACAACGACCTCTCCCACCTCACCGGCCCCTTCGACATCATCGGGGACGTCCACGGCTGCGCCGCCGAGCTGGAGACGCTGCTGGGCAAGCTCGGCTACGTCGACGGCGCGCACCCCGAAGGGCGTACGGCCGTGTTCGTCGGCGACCTGGTCGACCGCGGCCCGGACACCCCGGGCGTGCTGCGCCGCGTCATGGCGATGGTGGCCGCGGGCACCGCGCTGTGCGTGCCCGGCAACCACGAGAACAAGCTCAACCGCCACCTCAGGGGCCGCGGCGTCCGGCTCACCCACGGGCTCGCGGAGACGGTCGACCAGCTGGGCCGGGAGAGCGAGGAGTTCCGCGTCCGGGTGCGGGAGTTCCTGGACGGTCTCGTCTCGCACTACGTCCTGGACGGCGGCGACCTCGTCGTCTGCCACGCCGGGCTCCCCGAGAAGTACCACGGGCGCACGTCCGGCAGGGTCCGCTCGCACGCCCTGTACGGCGACACCACCGGCGAGACCGACGAGTTCGGGCTGCCGGTGCGCTACCCGTGGGCGGAGGAGTACCGCGGCCGGGCCGCCGTCGTCTACGGCCACACACCCGTGCCCACCGCGACCTGGTTGAACAACACCATCTGCCTGGACACCGGCGCCGTCTTCGGCGGCAAGCTGACCGCGCTGCGCTGGCCGGAGCGCGAGCTCGTCGACGTACCCGCCGAGCGCGTCTGGTACGAGCCCGTCAAGCCGCTGCGCTCCGAGGCGCCGGGCGGCCACGACGGGCGCCCCCTCGACCTGAACGACGTGCACGGCCGCCGCGTCGTGGAGACCCGGCACGCCGGCCGGGTCGCCGTCCGCGAGGAGAACGCGGCGGCGGCCCTGGAGGTCATGAGCCGCTTCGCCGTCGACCCGCGCCTGCTGCCCTACCTGCCGCCGACGATGGCGCCCACCGCCACCTCCCGGCGGGACGGCTACCTGGAGCACCCGGCGGAGGCCTTCGCCTCGTACGCGCGGGAGGGCGTCGCCCGGGTGGTGTGCGAGGAGAAGCACATGGGCTCGCGCGCGGTGGCCCTGGTCTGCCGTGACGCGGACGCGGCCCGGGACCGGTTCGGCGTCGAGGGCGGCCCGACCGGCTCCCTCTACACCCGCACCGGCCGCCCCTTCTTCAACGACGCGTCCGTCACCGAGGAGATACTCGCCCGGCTGCGCGCCGCCGCCGGGGACGCCGGCCTGTGGGAGGAGCTGGAGACGGACTGGCTGCTGCTCGACGCCGAGCTGATGCCGTGGTCCCTGAAGGCGTCCGGTCTGCTGCGCACGCAGTACGCCGCCGTCGGCGCCGCGTCGGCGGCCGTCTTCCCCGGCGCGCTGGCCGCCCTGAGGGCCGCGACGGCGCGTGGCGTGGACGCGGGCGACCTGCTGGCCCGCCAGCGGGAACGCGCCGCCGACGCCGCCGCGTTCACGGACGCCTACCGCCGCTACTGCTGGCCGACCGACGGCCTGGAGGGCGTGCGTCTCGCGCCGTTCCAGATCCTCGCCGTCCAGGGCCGCAGCCTCGCCGCGCTCCCGCACGACGCCCAACTGGCCCTGCTGGACCGCATGGTGGAGCACGACGGGAGCGGGCTGCTCCAGACGACCCGCCGCCTGTACGTCGACACCGGCGACGCGTCGTCCGTCGGGGCGGGCATCGACTGGTGGCTGGAGATGACCGGCCGCGGCGGCGAGGGCATGGTCGTCAAGCCCGTCGGGGCCCTGGTCAGGAACGCCGAGGGGCGGCTGGTGCAGCCCGGCGTCAAGTGCCGGGGCCGGGAGTACCTGCGGATCATCTACGGTCCGGAGTACACGCGCCCGGAGAACCTGGCCAAGCTGCGGGACCGCTCCCTCGGCCACAAGCGCTCGCTGGCCGTGCGGGAGTACGCGCTCGGCCTGGAGGCGCTGGACCGGCTCGCGGAGGGCGAGCCGCTGTGGCGCGTCCACGAGCCGGTGTTCGCGGTCCTCGCCCTGGAGTCGGAGCCGGTCGACCCGAGGCTGTGACCACCACCAGGTGGCGCGTTGTCCGCGCGTGAGCCGTCCGGCCGGGGAAAGATGGACCCCATGGGATTCCATGTCGACTCCGAGGCCGGGCGGCTGCGCCGCGTCATACTGCACCGCCCCGATCTGGAGCTCAAGCGGCTTACTCCGAGCAACAAGGACGCCCTCCTCTTCGACGACGTCCTGTGGGTGCGCAGGGCCCGCCAGGAGCACGACGGGTTCGCGGACGTGCTGCGCGACCGGGGGGTGACGGTCCACCTCTTCGGGGATCTGCTGACCGAGACCCTGGACGTACCCGAGGCCCGCCTGCTCGTCCTGGACCGCGTCTTCGACGAGAAGGAGTACGGCCCGCTGGCCACCGACCACCTGCGGGCCGCGTTCGAGACGATGCCCTCGACGGAGCTGGCCGAGGCGCTGGTGGGCGGCATGACCAAGCGGGAGTTCCTGGAGGCGCACGCCGAGCCGACCTCCGTGCGCTTCCACTGCATGGACCTGGACGACTTCCTGCTCGGCCCGCTGCCCAACCACCTCTTCACCCGCGACACCTCGGCGTGGATCTACGACGGCGTGTCCATCAACGCCATGCGGTGGCCCGCCCGGCAGCGCGAGACCGTGCACTTCGAGGCGATCTACCGCCACCACCCGCTGTTCCGGTCCGAGGACTTCCACGTGTGGTCGCAGGGCCAGGCCGACTACCCCTCGACCATCGAGGGCGGCGACGTCCTGGTCATCGGCAAGGGAGCCGTGCTGATCGGCATGAGCGAGCGCACCACGCCGCAGGCCGTCGAGATGCTCGCCCACAAGCTGTTCGCGGCGGGCTCGGCGCAGACGATCGTGGCGCTCGACATGCCGAAGCGACGTGCGTTCATGCACCTCGACACGGTCATGACCATGGTCGACGGCGACACCTTCACGCAGTACGCGGGGCTCGGCATGCTCCGCTCGTACACCATCGAACCGGGCGCGGGGGACAAGGAGATGAAGGTCACCGACCATCCGCCGGAGAACATGCACCGGGCGATCGCCGCCGCGCTCGGCCTGGACGCGATCCGGGTGCTCACGGCCACCCAGGACGTGCACGCGGCGGAGCGGGAGCAGTGGGACGACGGCTGCAACGTCCTCGCGGTCGAGCCGGGTGTGGTGATCGCCTACGAGAGGAACGCGACGACCAACACGTTCCTGCGCAAGCAGGGCATCGAGGTGATCGAGATCCGCGGGAGCGAGCTGGGGCGCGGCCGGGGCGGTCCCCGCTGCATGAGCTGTCCGATCCAGCGGGACGCGGTGCCGGGGGCCTGACGGGCGGGCGCCCCGGCCCGGCGGATGCCGTTGTCCAAGCCGATCTGCATACTAATGTAAAGGATCGTATATAGTTTCAGCTTCCCGGTTCCCGTCCCCGCGCTCAAGGAGCATCGCCATGGCCACAGACCTCACCGGCCGCCACTTCGTCAAGGAGTCGGACTTCACCGCCGAGGAGTTCCGCGGCCTGGTCGACCTGGCCGCGGAGCTGAAGGCGGCGAAGCGGGCCGGGACCGAGATCCGGCGGCTGACCGGCAAGAACATCGCCCTGATCTTCGAGAAGAACTCCACGAGGACGCGCTGCTCCTTCGAGGTCGCCGCCGCCGACCAGGGCGCCGCGACGACGTACATCGACCCGTCCGGCTCGCACATCGGCAAGAAGGAGTCCATCAAGGACACCGCCCGCGTGCTCGGCCGCATGTTCGACGCCATCGAGTTCCGCGGGGACGCCCAGGAGGCCGTGGAGACCCTCGCCGCGCACGCCGGTGTGCCCGTCTACAACGGCCTCACCGACGAGTGGCACCCCACCCAGATGCTCGCCGACGTCCTCACGATGACGGAGCACACGGCCAAGCCCCTCACCGACGTCGCCTTCGCCTACCTCGGCGACGCCCGTCTCAACATGGGCAACTCCTACCTCGTCACCGGCGCCCTGCTCGGCATGGACGTCCGCATCGTGGCGCCCAAGGCCTACTGGCCGGCCGAGGAGGTCATCGCCCAGGCCCGCGCGCTCGCCGCCGGGAGCGGTGCCAGGATCACGCTCACCGAGGCGGTCGAGGAGGGCGTGCGGGGCGCCGACTTCGTGGCCACCGACGTGTGGGTCTCCATGGGCGAGCCCAAGGAGGTCTGGGACGAGCGCATCACCGCCCTCGCGCCGTACGCGGTGACGATGGACGTGCTGCGCGCCACCGGCAACGCGGACGTGAAGTTCCTGCACTGCCTGCCGGCCTTCCACGACCTCGGCACCCAGGTCGCCCGCGAGATCCACGAGAGCCACGGCCTGACCTCCCTGGAGGTCACCGACGAGGTCTTCGAGTCGGCGCACTCCGTCGTCTTCGACGAGGCCGAGAACCGCCTGCACACCATCAAGGCGGTCCTGGTCGCGACCCTCGCCTGACCGGCCGGCGGCTCCCCGCTAGGGCCGCGTCGGGAGCGTGAACCAGACCGCCTTGCCGGAGGCGGTGGGGCGGTGCCCGCACGACGAGCTGAGGGTGCGGATCAGGAGCAGGCCGCGCCCGTGCTCCTGCCAGGGGTCGGGTGGGCCGGGCGGCTCGGACGCGCTGAGGTTCCCGGGCGGCAGCGGGCTGGAGTCGTGCACCTCGACCTGGCAGCCGGTGGGCAGCAGCTCGATCACCAGCTCTATGGGGCTCTGCCCCACCGTGTGCTCGACGGCGTTGGCGACCAGCTCCGCGGTGAGCAGCTCCGCGGTGTCGGTGTCGGGTGACGCCTCGATGTCGGTGAGGGCGGTGCGGACCAGGGCGCGGGCGACGGGCACGGCTGCCGCGCTGTGCGGCAGCGTGATGCGCCAGGAGGCGGGGGCGGGGGGCTGAGGCAAGAGGGGTCCGTTCAAGGCAGCAGGCGGCGGTCCTGCTTTCAACCGTACAAATCCTAAGCGCTATGTCGACAGAGGCCGCGGTCGGGCACGGCGCGGGACGTCCGGCCCTGCTCCCTCGGCGGACTCCCGCCCCCTGTATCGCGCACTCGTGACGACGGTCACAGATCGGTGATAGCTTCGACAGGAGCCGCACCGCGTGCCCGCACCGGGCGCCGCGCCGCGGCCGGCGAACTCCAGCCCCCAGGCCGAGGAGGCCGCACCTCATGAGTCCCTTCACCGGCTCCGCGACCCGCACCCCCGACTGGCGGCACCTGCGCCTCGCCGTCGACGACGGGGTCGCCACCGTCACCCTCGCCCGCCCCGACAAGCTCAACGCGCTCACCTTCGGCGCCTACGCCGACCTGCGCGACCTCCTCGCCGAGCTGTCCCGCGACAAGTCCGTGCGCGCCCTCGTGCTGGGCGGCGAGGGGCGCGGCTTCTGCTCGGGCGGCGACGTGGAGGAGATCATCGGCGCGACGCTCGCCATGGACACCGCCCAGCTCCTCGACTTCAACCGCATGACCGGCCAGGTCGTCCGGGCCGTCCGGGAGTGCCCCTTCCCGGTGATCGCCGCCGTGCACGGGGTCGCCGCCGGCGCCGGCGCGGTGCTCGCCCTCGCCGCGGACTTCCGCGTCGCGGACCCCAGCGCCCGCTTCTCCTTCCTCTTCACCCGCGTCGGCCTCTCCGGCGGCGACATGGGGGCCGCCTACCTCCTGCCCCGCGTCGTCGGCCTCGGCCACGCCACCCGGCTGCTGATGCTCGGCGACGCGGTGCGCGCCCCCGAGGCCGAACGGATCGGCCTGATCAGCGAGTTGACGGACGAGGGCAAGGCGGCAGAGGCCGCGGCGGCCCTGGCCCGCCGCCTCGCGGACGGCCCGGCCCTCGCGTACGCCCAGACCAAGGCGCTGCTCACCAGCGAACTGGACATGCCGCTCGCCGCCTCCGTGGAGCTGGACGCGGCGACCCAGGCGCTGCTCATGAACGGCGAGGACTACGCGGAGTTCCACGCCTCGTTCACCGAGAAGCGCCCGCCGAAGTGGCGGGGCCGATGAACGCGGGCGCCCACCGCGTGGCCGTCATCGGCGGCGGCCCGGGCGGCCTGTACGCCGCGGCGCTGCTCAAGCGCCTCGACCCGGCCCGCGAGGTCACCGTCTGGGAGCGCAACGCCCCCGACGACACCTTCGGCTTCGGCGTCATCCTCTCCGACGAGACCCTCGGCGGCATCGAACACGCCGACCCGGAGGTCTACGCCGCCCTCCAGGCGGAGTTCGTGCGCTGGGACGACATCGACATCGTGCACCGCGACCGGCGGCACACCTCCGGCGGCCACGGCTTCGCGGCGCTCGGACGGCGCCGCCTCCTCGCCGTCCTGCACGCCCGCTGCCGCGCACTCGGCGTCGAACTCCGCTTCCGCGCCAAGGCGCCGCCCGCCGCCGCCCTCGCGGCCGCGTACGACCTGGTCGTCGCGGCCGACGGCGTGCACAGCCGCACGCGCGAGACGCACGCCGAGGCCTTCGGCCCGAGCGTGACCACCCACCGCTGCCGCTACATCTGGCTGGCCGCCGACTTCGCCTTCGACGCCTTCCGCTTCGAGATCGCCGAGACCGAGCACGGCGTCATGCAGCTGCACGGCTACCCCTACTCCGCGGCCGGCACCGGCGCCTCCACCGTCATCGTCGAGATGCGCGAGGAGGTCTGGGCGGCGGCGGGCTTCGACCGGCTCGACGAGCGCGAGTCCACCGAGCGCTGCGCCAAGATCTTCGCGGCGGCTCTAGGCGGCCGCCCCCTGCGCGGCAACCGCTCCTCCTGGACCAACTTCCGTACGGTCGTCAACTCCCGCTGGTCGCACGGGAACACGGTGCTGCTGGGCGACGCCGCGCACACCGCGCACTTCTCCATCGGCTCCGGCACCAAGCTCGCCGTCGAGGACGCCCTGGCCCTCGCCGCCTGCCTGCGGGAACAGCCCGACATCCCGCGCGCCCTCCAGGCGTACGAGAGCGAGCGCCGCCCCGTCGTCGCCTCCACGCAGCGGGCCGCCCGCGCCAGCCTGGAGTGGTTCGAGCGTCTGACCGACCATCTCGACCAGCCCCCACGGCAGTTCGCGTTCAACCTCCTGACCCGCAGCCGCCGCGTCACCCACGACAACCTCCGGCTGCGCGACGCCGGCTTCACCCGCGCCGTGGAGCGCGAGTTCGGCTGCCCCGAGGGCACACCCCCCATGTTCACGCCCTTCACCCTGCGCGACCTCACCCTGCGCAACCGCGTCGTGGTCTCCCCGATGGACATGTACCGCGCCGTGGACGGCGTCCCCGGCGACTTCCACCTCGTCCACCTGGGCGCCCGGGCCCTGGGGGGCGCGGGCCTGGTCATGACCGAGATGGTCTGCGTCAGCGAGCGCGGCCGCATCACACCGGGCTGCGCCGGGCTCTACACCGCCGAACAGGCCCGGGCCTGGCGCCGCGTGACCGACTTCGCGCACGCCCAGGCGCCCGGCACGGCGATCGGCGTCCAGCTCGGCCACTCGGGCCGCAAAGGTTCCACGAAACGCATGTGGGAAGGCATCGACGACCCGCTGCCCGACGGCAACTGGCCGCTGGACGCCGCCTCCCCGCTGCCGTACAAGCCGGGTGGTCAGACGCCGCGCGAACTGTCCCGGCCGGGTCTGACGCGCATCCGCGAACAGTTCGTCGCGGCGGCCACGCGCGCCGAGGAAGCGGGCTTCGACCTCCTCGAACTGCACTGCGCCCACGGCTACTTGCTCTCCGGGTTCCTCTCGCCCCTCACCAACCGGCGCACGGACGCCTACGGCGGCTCCCTGCCCGGACGGCTGCGCTTCCCCCTCGAAGTCTTCGACGCCGTGCGCGAGGTGTGGCCGGCCGGCAAACCCATGACGGTCCGCGTCTCGGCCACCGACTGGGCCGAGGGCGGCACCACCGCCGAGGACGCCGTGGAGATCGCCCGCGCCTTCGCGGCGCACGGCGCCGACGCGATCGACGTCTCGACGGGCCAGGTCGTCGCGGACGAACGCCCCGACTACGGCCGCTCCTACCAGACGCCCTACGCCGACCGCATCCGCAACGAGACCGGCGTCCCGGTGATCACCGTGGGCGCCATCTCCTCCTGGGACGACGTCAACTCCCTGGTCCTGGCGGGCCGCGCCGACCTCTGCGCCCTCGCCCGCCCCCACCTCTACGACCCCCACTGGACCCTGCACGCGGCGGCCGAGCAGGGGTACGAGGGACCCGGGGTGACCTGGCCCCTGCCCTACCGCGCGGGCAGCCGCAGACCGCAGACGGGCCGCACCGACGCCCCGAAACCCCGCCTGTCGCTCGGCGGTTGACGAGGCATCAGCCGGTGTCGGGCGGTGACACGAACCGCGCCCCCGCCTCCCGGAGCAGCGTGTCCAGCGCCGTGAACACCTCCGCCGACCGGACGCCCGGCCAGTCGCGGGGCAGCAGCGCCGGCGGCAGGCCCGGGTCGGCGTACGGCAGTCGACGCCAGGAGTCGAGCGCGAGGAGGTAGTCGCGGTAGGCCTCCTCGGGCGGCGGGGGAGCGTCGCCGCGGGCCTGCCAGGAGCGCAGCACCGGCTCATGGCGGTCCAGGAACGCCTCGTGCTGCTTGGCCAGGGCCGCGAGGTCCCACCAGCGCGCCACCGCCTCCGCCGTCGCGGCGAAGCCCAGGTGCTCGCCCCGGAACAGGTCGACGTACGGAGCGAGTTGGAGGCGCTCCAGGGTGTGCCGGGTCTCCTCGCGCAGATGCGCCGGAGCGATCCAGACGCCCGGCGCCGCCGTGCCGAAGCCGAGGCCCGCGAGCCGGGAGCGCAGCACGTGCCGCTTGTGCCGCTCGGCCTCGGGCACGGAGAAGACCGCGAGGACCCAGCCGCCCTCCCGCGCCCCGGCCGCCCCGCCGTAGATGCGGCGGTCACCGTCGTCCAGGAGCTGACGGGCCTCCGGGGAGAGCGCGTAGCCCGCGGCGCCCGCCTGCGTGCGCGCCGGAACCAGCAGCCCACGCCGCTTGAGCCGCGACACCGACGAGCGCACCGACGGCGCGTCGACGCCGAGCGGCGCGAGGAGGCGCACCAGCTCGGCCACCGGGACCGGGCCGGGCGCCCCCCGGCCGTAGGCGCCGTAGAAGGTGACGATCAGGGACCGTGGAGTGTGCTGCTCGGACACGTGATCACTCTACGGGCCCCGGAGCGGCCGAGGACTCCGCCGCCCGCCGGGCCGACGGCGCCGCCCGCAGCCGGAACCGCTGCAGCTTGCCCGTCGCCGTCCTCGGCAGGGCGTCCAGGAACACGATCTCGCGCGGGCACTTGTAGGGGACCAGCTCCGTGCGCACGAACTCCCGCAGCTTCTCCGCGTCCCGTGGCGCTCCCTCGCGCGGCACCACGTACGCCACCACGACGTGCCCGCGCAGCTCGTCCGGACGCCCCACCACCGCCGTCTCCGCGACGTCGGGGTGGCGCAGCAGCGCCTCCTCCACCTCGGGGCCCGCGATGTTGTAGCCGGCCGAGATGATCATGTCGTCGGCGCGGGCGACGTAGCGGAAGTAGCCGTCGGCGTCCCGGATGTAGGTGTCCCCGGTGACGTTCCAGCCGTGGCGCACGTACTGGAGCTGGCGTTCGTCGGCGAGGTAGCGGCAGCCGACCGGGCCGCGCACCGCGAGCAGGCCCGGCTCGCCGTCGGGCACCGGCGCCCCGGACTCGTCCACCACGCGCGCGTGCCAGCCCGGAACGGGGCGCCCCGTCGTGCCCGGTCTGATCGCGTCGTCGGCGGCGGAGATGAAGATGTGCAGCAGTTCCGTCGCGCCGATGCCGTTGATGATGCGGTGCCCGGTGCGCTCGTGCCAGGCGCGCCAGGTGGCCGCCGGGAGGTTCTCGCCGGCCGAGACGCAGCGGCGCAGCGAGGAGATGTCGTACCCGTCGAGCTTCTCCAGCATCGTGCGGTAGGCGGTCGGCGCGGTGAACACCACCGTGATGCCGTGGCGCCCGATGGCGGGCAGGAGCTGTCTGGGCGCCGCCTGTTCGAGCAGGACCGAGGAGGCGCCGAAGCGCAACGGGAAGACGACGAGCCCGCCGAGGCCGAAGGTGAAGCCGAGCGGCGGGCTGCCCGCGAACACGTCGTCGGGGACGGGCCGGAGGATGTGCCGCGCGAACGTGTCGGCGATGGCGAGCACGTCGCGGTGGAAGTGCATGCACCCCTTGGGGCGGCCGGTCGTGCCGGACGTGAACGCGATGAGCGCGACGTCGTCGGCGGCCGTGTCCACCGCCGCGTAGGGCCCGGGGCGTCGGGCCGCGCGCGCCAGCAGGTCGTCGGGGCCCGCGCCGCCGTACGTGGTGACGCCCAGGCCCGGCACCCCGGCCTTGACCAGGTCGTCGACCGACCGTACGTCGCACAGCGCGTGCCGCACCCGGGCGATCTCGCACATGACGGCCAGCTCCGGCGCCCGCTGCTGGGCGAGCACCGTGACGGCGACCGCGCCCGCCTTCATCACCGCCAGCCAGCAGGCCGCGAGCCAGGGCGTGGTGGGCCCGCGCAGCAGCACCCGCTCCCCGGGCCGCACACCCAGCTCGGCGCTCAGCACCCGGGCGATCCGGTCGACGTGGCCGAGCAGGTCGCCGTACGTCCAGGTCCCGCCGGACGCGGAGTGGAACGCGGGCCGGGCGGGGCCGAGCCGCTCCACCGTCCGGTCCAGGAGCTCCGTACCGCAGTTGAGCCGGTCCGGGTAGCGCAGCTCGGGGAGGTCGTGGACGAGGGCGGGCCACTGGTCGCGCGGCGGGAGGTGGTCGCGGGCGAAGGTGTCGGTGTGGCCGGACGGTGTCAGCCCCGGTATGCCGGTGGGATCCATGGCGGCTCTGCCCCCTTGCCTGCGGGTCGGGCGCTGTGGTGGGCTCGCCCCACGAGCGTATCGTGATGGTGACGACAGTCAACGGTGCGCGATAAAGGAGGGGCCGGGGTGACGGCATTCTCGCTCAATCCTGAACAAACCGCCTGGTGTGCGGAGCTGCGCGCCCTCGCCGCCGAGCGCCTGCGGCCCCTCGCGGAGCAGGGGCGACCGGGTCACGTGAACCGGCCCCTGGTCGAGGAGCTCGGCGAACTGGGTCTGCTGGTGCGGCTGTTCGAGGACGGCACCGGATCGGGGGCCGGCGCCCTCGACCTCTGCCTGATGCGCGAATCGCTCGCCTACGCCTGCACGGAGGCGGAGACCGCCCTGGCGCTCCAGGGCCTCGGCGCCCACCCCGTCCACGCGCACGGCACGCCCGCGCAGCGGGAGCGCTGGCTGCCGCCCGTCCGCGCCGGGCGCGCCGTCGCCGCCTTCGCGCTCTCCGAGCCGGGCGCGGGCTCGGACGCGGCGGCCCTGTCCCTCGCGGCGGCCCCGGACGGCCCCGCGGGCTGGCGCCTCACCGGCGAGAAGTGCTGGATCTCCAACGCCCCCGAGGCCGACTTCTACACCGTCTTCGCCCGGACCTCCCCGGGCGCGGGCTCCCGGGGCGTCACCGCCTTCCTGGTCCCCGCCGACCGCACGGGCCTGACCGGCGCCCCCCTCGACATGCTCTCCCCGCACCCGATCGGCACGCTCGCCTTCGACGGCGTCCAGGTGGGCCGCAAGGACGTCCTGGGCGAGGTCGACCGCGGCTTCCGCGTCGCGATGACCACCCTGAACAGGTTCCGGCCGAGCGTCGGCGCGTTCGCCGTCGGCATGGCGGCGGCGGCACTGGACGCGAGCCTCGCGCACACCGCCGCCCGGGACGCGTTCGGCGGCAAGCTGAAGGACCTCCAGTCCGTCGCCCACCAGATCGCCGAGATGGCCACACGCACGGAGGCGGCGCGCCTGATGGTGTACGCGGCAGCGGCGGCGTACGACCGGGAAGGGCCGCACGGCCCCGGCATCGCCCGGCGCGCGGCGATGGCGAAGCTGCTCGCCACGGAGAGCGCGCAGTACGTGGTCGACGCCGCTGTCCAACTGCACGGCGCCCGCGCCCTGCACCGCGGCCACCTGCTCGAACACCTCTACCGTGAGGTGCGGGCACCGCGCGTCTACGAGGGGGCGAGCGAGGTCCAGCGCGGGATCATCGCCAAGGAGCTGTACGGATGAGCCCGCCGACGGGCGGGCCGTGCATCCCTCGGCGCCGGGCTGTGCATCGGCCGGTGGGCGGACGGCGAACCCCTCGGTGCCGGGCTGTGCATCCGCCGGCGGGCGGGCCGTGCATCCCTCCGTGCCGGGCCGAGAAATTCCTCGGCGGGCGGACCGCGAATCCCTCGGCGCCGGGCCGTGCATCCGCCGGTGGGCCGGACCGTGCATCCCCCGGTGCCGCACCGCGAACCACTCGGCGGGCGCACCGCGAAGCCCTCGATGCCGGACGCGAATCCCTCGGCGGGCGGACCGTGAGCCCGCGGGCGGCCGGACTGTGAGCCCGCGAGCGGCCGGACCGAGCCGTGGCCGGCCACGCGGGGTCCATCCCGCCCCCGCCGGGGCGCCGTCGTGCCGCACGCCCCCGTCACCGACCCGGAGAACCAGGAGGCCCGCCCCATGACCCTGCGCCGCGTCAACCCGGCCGAACTCTCCCCGCCCACCGGCTTCTCGCACGCCGTCGCCGCGACCGGCTCCCGGCTCGTCTTCCTCGCCGGGCAGACCGCGCTGGACGAGGCGGGCAAGGTCGTCGGAACCACCCTGCCCGAGCAGTTCGAGGTGGCGCTCACCAACCTCCTCACCGCCCTGCGCCACGCCGGCGGCACCCCCGCCGACCTCGCCCGCGTCACCGTCTACGCCACGGACGTCGCCGACTACCGCGCCCACGCCGCCGAACTGGGCCGCCTCTGGCGGCGGTTGGCGGGGCGCGACTACCCCGCGATGGCGGTGCTCGGCGCGGTCCGGCTATGGGACGATCAAGCGTTGGTGGAGCTTGACGGGGTGGCCGTTCTCGACTGAGCGGCCCGAAGGGGCGAGCCGCCGCACCGACGGTCTCTGGACTCCCTACAGACCGTCAAGTCCCCTGCGTCACCGACTGATTCGCGGGTAGGTGGAGTCAGCCGCGGCCGCCAGGGTCCGGTGATGAGGAGGGGTGAGCACGTGCGTGCGAGCAAGGTTACGGGTGTCATCGGAATCGTCGGGCTGTCGGCCGTTCTGCTGACGGGGTGTGGGGACAGTGATGACGGCGCCGACAAGCCGTTCGCCAAGGACAGTGCCGACCAGATCGCGGCCAAGGCGGTGGCGGCCACCAAGAAGGCCGACTCGATGCGCCTGAAGGGCGACATGCGGCAGGCCGGCGGCAAGTCGGTGAGCGTGGACCTCGCGGTGGACCAGGAGAAGAACTGCGAGGGGACCATCGACGCCGAGGGCGCCAAGGCCGAGCTGCGGCACACGAACGCCGCGCTGTACGTGCGCGGCAACGAGCAGTACTGGAAGAACGCGCTGCGGAACCAGGCCGGTTCGGACAAGGTGCTGGACAAGGTCGTCGACAAGTGGGTCAAGACACCCGCCGACGACGCCGCGACGTCCGGCCTGTGCGACAAGCAGGGCCTGATCGCCTCCATGGACGAGGACAAGTCGAGCCGCAAGGGCATGAAGAAGGGCGACACCACGTCCATCGACGGCAAGGAGGCCATCGCGCTGACGAAAAAGGCCTCCGGCGGCGAGACCCACACGATGTACGTGGCCACGGAGGGCAAGCCCTACATCCTGCGCGCCACCGTGAAGGGCGGCGACAAGCCCAACGAGGCGACCTTCACCGACTACAACAAGCCCGTGAGCCCGAAGGCGCCGGCCAAGGGCGAGACGGTCGACCTCAAGGAACTCGCCGCCTCGGGCGGCTGATCCGGGCCACCTGCCCGCCCCGCGCGGCGTTCACCCACGCGGCGCCGGCGGGCAGGTGTGACGTCCCGGTCAGATGTCCCGGAACGTCTCGATCTGTGCCCCGACGGAGTTCAGGCGCTCCGCCAAGTCCTCGTAACCGCGGTTGATGACGTAGACGTTGCGCAGCACCGAGGTGCCCTCGGCCGCCATCATGGCGAGGAGGACGACCACCGCGGGGCGCAGGGCCGGGGGGCACATCATCTCGGCGGCGCGCCAGCGGGTGGGGCCCTCGACCAGGACGCGGTGCGGGTCGAGGAGCTGGAGGCGGCCGCCGAGGCGGTTGAGGTCCGTGAGGTAGATCGCGCGGTTGTCGTAGACCCAGTCGTGGATCAGCGTCTTGCCCTGCGCCGCCGCCGCGATGGCCGCGAAGAAGGGGACGTTGTCGATGTTCAGGCCCGGGAACGGCATCGGGTGGATCTTGTCGATCGGCGCCTCCAGCTTGGAGGGGCGGACCGTGAGGTCGATCAGACGGGTGCGACCGTTGTCGGCGGAGTACTCCGCCGTGCGGTCGTGGTCCAGGCCCATCTCCTCCAGGACCGCCAGCTCGATCTCCAGGAACTCGATCGGCACCCGGCGCACCGTCAGCTCGGACTCCGTGACGACGGCGGCGGCGAGCAGGCTCATCGCCTCGACCGGGTCCTCGGAGGGGGAGTAGTCGACGTCCACGTCGATGGTCGGCACGCCGTGCACGGTCAGCGTCGTCGTGCCGATGCCCTCGACCTCGACGCCGAGGGCCTCCAGGAAGAAGCACAGGTCCTGGACCATGTAGTTCGACGAGGCGTTGCGGATGACGGTCGTGCCGGCGCTGCGGGCCGCGGCCAGCAGGGCGTTCTCGGTGACGGTGTCCCCGCGCTCGGTCAGCACGATGGGGCGGTCGGGGCAGACGTCGCGGGCCACCTCCGCGTGGTACAGCCCCTCGGTCGCGGCGATGTCCAGACCGAAGCGGCGCAGCGCGATCATGTGGGGCTCGATCGTGCGGGTGCCCAGGTCGCAACCGCCCGCGTACGGCAGTTTGAAGCGGTCCATGCGGTGCAGCAGCGGGCCGAGGAACATGATGATCGAGCGGGTGCGGCGCGCGGCCTCCGCGTCGATGGCGTCCATCTCCAGCTTGGCGGGCGGCACGATCTCCAGGTCGACGCCGTCGTTGATCCAACGGGTGCGTACGCCGATGGAGTTGAGCACCTCCAGGAGGCGGTAGACCTCCTCGATGCGGGCGACGCGGCGCAGCACCGTGCGCCCCTTGTTGAGCAGGGACGCGCAGAGCAGCGCCACGCACGCGTTCTTGCTCGTCTTGACGTCGATGGCACCGGAGAGCCGGCGGCCGCCGACCACCCGCAGGTGCATGGGCCCGGCGTAGCCGAGCGACACGATCTCGCTGTCGAGCGCCTCACCGATGCGGGCGATCATCTCAAGGCTGATGTTCTGGTTGCCCCGCTCGATGCGGTTCACGGCGCTCTGGCTGGTGCTGAGCGCTTCGGCGAGCTGCGTCTGTGTCCAGCCCCTGTGCTGCCGGGCGTCACGGATGAGCTTACCGATGCGTACGAGGTAGTCGTCTGCCATGTGTGGCAGGTTATCTCAGATATGAGATGAACTGCGCGCTGGGGTGGGCCATCCGGGGAGCGGCCTTCCGGGCGACCTTTCCCCGTAGGGGAGTTCACCCGACCGCGCGAGCCGACCGCCGACGACCCCACCGTGGGCGCCGACGAGCCCACCGTGGGCGCCGGGGCAGGGCCACGCGTCATGCACCACTGTGCCTCCGGTGAGCGCGGGGCGCACTTCGGCGGGACTGATCCCGGCCACCGACACCGCGTCACATCGCGGCCGAGCAGCACGAGATCGCCCGCCCCGCCCCGCTCACCGGTACCGATGACAGGGACGACACGGCATCGGCGTACCACCCCCGAGGCGTACGTGAGCAGGGACGACGTATGCCAGAGACCTTCCGCGCACGCTGGGCGGGCCACCGTCGCCGCCCGGGCTCGCGCGGTCGACAGTGGTACGTGTCCGCATGCGACCCGAAGAGGACCGACCGGCTGCTCCAAGCCACCCGCACACACCGCGCCGCCCGCCCCGACTCCTACGCCGCCTCCCGTACGACGCCCGAGAGCACCCCGGCCACGACCTTGTGCACGGCGTCGGCGTCCGGCGGGACACCCTCCAGGCCGGCGAAGAGCAGATGGCCGGCGCCGATGAGCGTGAGCGCGAGGGTGTCCGTGTCGGCGTCGTCCGCGAGGCGGCCCAGCTCGCGCTCCGCGTCCAAGTAGGCGGCGAGCATGGCCCCGGCCTCCGTAAGAAGGGGCACGCCGGCCGGCGAGGTCGCGCGCAACCGGGCGCGCAGGACGTCCCGGGAGGCGATGAGGCCGACGACCGCGAGGGCGACCGACCCGAAGAGGTCGCTGAGCGCCTCGCGGACGTTCCCGGCGACGGTGCCCGTCCCGGCGGACGCCCGCAGCGCCGCACTGCGAGCGTCGAGCCCCGCGACGCGGTCGCGCACGAGGTCCACGAGGAAGGCGTCGAAGTCGGCGAAGTGCCGGTGCAGGACGCCCTTGGCGCAGCCCGCCTCCGCGGTGACCGCCCGGCTGGTCAGCGCGTTCGGCCCCGTGCGCAGCAACACGCGCTCGGCGGCCCGGAAGAGCTGCTCGCGTACATCCCGGATGGCCACCCCTGTCGGCACGGGCGCACCCCTCTTCTCTCGTGCTCTCGCTCGCGGATCCGCCCGATCGGTTGACGAGTGGGCGCGTGCCCACCAGGGTGGGCGCATGCCCACTATCTCCGGGAGCGACCCCCACGCACAACGGCCCACGCCTGAGGGCGACCCGCAGGCGACACCGCCCGCCCCCGCCCCGCACCGCCACCGGCACCTGGCCGAGTCCTTCGGCTCGGACGCCGACCGCTACGACCGGGCCCGACCCCGCTACCCCGATGCCCTGGTCTCCCGCCTGGCCGCCGCAGGACCGGACGTCCTGGACGTCGGCTGCGGCACCGGCATCGCCGCCCGCCAGTTCGCCGCGGCCGGCTGCACCGTGTTGGGGGTGGAGCCCGACGCGAGGATGGCGCGGACGGCGCAGCGGCTCGGGACGGAGGTCGACATCGCCGCCTTCGAGGCCTGGGAGCCGGTCGGCCGGGAGTTCGACGCGGTCGTCGCGGGCCAGGCCTGGCACTGGATCGACCCGGTCGCGGGCGCGGCCAAGGCGGCCCGGGTGCTGCGGCCCGGCGGGCGCTTGGCCGCCTTCTGGAACGTGCCCGAACTCCCGCCCGCCGTGACGGAGGCGTTCGCCGAGGCGTACGAGCGGGCCCTGCCCGACGCCCCCTTCGACTTCCGGGCGGCGCCGGCCCGCGCCCTGGACGGCTACGAGCCGCTGTTCGCCAAGGCCGCCGACGGCATCGCGCACACCGGCCGCTTCGACGCCCCCGAGCGGTGGCGCGACGACTGGGAGTGGACCTACACCCGGGACGACTGGCTCGACCAGCTGCCGACCCAGGGAACCCTCACCCGCGTTCCACCGGCCCGACGGGCCCTGGTCCTGGAGAGCGTCGGCGCGGCCGTCGACGCGATGGGCGGCCGCTTCACCGCCCGCTACACCACGATCACGGTCACCGCCCGCCGCACCCGGCCCGCGTGAGCGGCCCCGACGTCAACGCCCGTACCCGACCGGCGGAACCCGTCAGCGTCCCTCGGATAGCATGCTCGGACTCACCGCTGACGTCTAACAAATCGGCCAAACAATTGATATCTAGAGCACCGCGGGCGTTTTCGCGAACAAAGTCCCCAGATCAGGTCCCCGCCTGGCGTCGGCCACGGGTGATCCTTTGGGCCACGGCGGGTGTGGTGGCCCTCGGTTTCCTCATCGCGCTGGAGATCGCCGCACGCGGCTACGGTGTGTCGGGGCCGATCACCAACCAGGCCCGCGAGGTCGTCTTCGCACCCAAGTCGGGGCCGCTGCTCTACGCCGGCATGGCGTTGATGATGGTGGTGCTCACCTGGCGTCAGCGGCTCATCGCGATGGGCGCGGCGATCGGCATCGACATCGTCTTCTTCCTGGTGCGGTGGGCGGTCGACGCCAAGATGATGTTCGGCAACGGCGCCCTGTGGGTGCTCCTGGCCTACGGGGTCATCGCCCTCACGCGCCGCACCGGCAAGGAACGGCTGCTGCTGCTCAAGGGCGTCGGCCTCGGCCTGCTGCTGGTGGCCGGCCGCAAGACCGGCGACATCTGGCTGCTGATCACCTGGAAGACCCGCCCCACGGTGCTCGACCAGTACGTGGCGACCGCCGACCACGCGCTCGGCAATCCGTCGTGGGTGGTGGGCCGGATGGTCCGGGCCACCGGCACCGTCGGCGAGCACGTGCTCGACTACGTCTACATCCAGCTCGCGGTGGCCGCCGTCATCGTCGCCCTGTACCAGCTGCGCAACGTGTCGACCGAGCGCCGCTTCCCGGGCCACCACCTGGTGCGCACGTTCCTGGTCATCGGGCTGCTCGGGCCGGGCATCTACATGATCTATCCAGTGGTCGGCCCGATCTTCGCCTACGGCGCCGACGGCGGGCAGTACGCGGTGGCGCACCTGTGGCCGAACACCCCGACCCCGCTCGTCACCCCGCAGCACATGCCCTTCGACGAGGTCACCCCCCGCAACTGCATGCCCAGTCTGCACACGGCGTGGGCCACGACGATCTTCATCCACTCCCGCAAGGGACCGAGGCTGCTGCGCTACGCGGGCACCTTCTGGCTGATCGCCACCCTCGGCGCCACGCTGGGCTTCGGCTACCACTACGGGGCGGACATCATCGCCGGTGTGGTCTTCGCGTTCACCATCGACGCGGCGCTGCGCGCGTTCGACCGGGGCTGGGACCGCCGGGCCGTCCAGCTGGTCGCCTACGGCACGGTGGTCTTCACGGCGCTCCTGACGTCGTACCGCTATCTGCCGATGGAGATGGCCCGCTACCCGTGGGTGTTCGGTCCGCTGCTCGTCCTGGCGATGGCCTCGGTCGTCTACGGCTATCAGCGCACCACCCGGCTGTGGGAGCCCAAGCCCGTACCGGCGAAGCCCCTGGAGCCCCAGCCTGAACTGGTCTGAGGCCCCGGGCGGCCCCCACGCCGGTACGGGGGTCACTTCGGGTCGCGGTTGAAGGTGGAGGTCGACCAGAGGTAACCGAGCGCCGTGAGCGCCAGGCACCAGCCGAGGGCGAGCCATCCGTTGTGGCCGATCCCGCTGCCGAGCAGCAGGCCCCGCAGGGTCTCGATGGCGGGGGTGAACGGCTGGTACTCGGCGATCGGCTGGAACCACCCCGGCATCGCGTCGACCGGGGTGAAGGCGCTGGACAGGAGCGGCAGCAGGATCAGCGGCATCGCGTTGTTGCCGGCCGCCTCGGCGTTCGGGCTGACCAGGCCCATGCCGACCGCGATCCAGGTGAGCGCCGTGGAGAAGAGCACGAGCAGCCCGAACGCCGCGAGCCACTCCAGCGCCGTCGCGTCCGTCGAGCGGAAGCCGATGGCCACGCCGACCGCGCCCACCAGGATCACGGCCATGACCGACTGCAGGACGCTGCCCACGACGTGCCCCATCAGCACCGAGGGACGGTGGATCGCCATCGTCCGGAACCGGGCGATGATGCCCTCGGTCATGTCGTTGCAGACGGACACCGCGGTGCCGACGACGGTGCTGCCGACGGTCATCAGCAGCAGGCCCGGCACGACGTAGGCGATGTACGCGGAGCGGTCGGGGCCGCCGCTGCCGAGGGTCGAACTCATCGCGTCGCCGAAGATGTAGACGAAGAGCAGCAACAGCATGATCGGCGTGAGCAGCAGGTTCAGCGTGAGGGACGGGTAGCGCCGGGCGTGCAGGAGGTTGCGGCGCAGCATGGTCGTCGAGTCGCGCACGGCGAGGGGCAGGGAGCTCATCGGGCCATCTCCTGGGACGTGTCGGTGCCGGCGCCGGTGCTGGTGCCGGCGCCGGGGTCGGTTTCGGTGCTGGTGAGGGCGAAGAAGACGTCGTCGAGGTCGGGGGTGTGCACGGTCAGCTCGTCGGCCTCGATGCCCGCCGCGTCCAGGCGGTCGAGGAGGGCGCGCAGCCGGCGCTGGCTGCCGTCGCCGGGGACCTGGAGGGCGAGCGCCTCGTCGTCGCGGACGCTGTCGTCCAGGGCGCGCGCGGCCGCGTGGTAGACGGCGGGGTCGGTGAAGCGCAGGCGCACGTGCCCGCCCGGGACGAGCCGCTTGAGTTCCTCGGCGGTGCCCTGCGCGGCGATCCTGCCGTCGTGCAGGACGGCGATGCGGTCGGCCAGCTCGTCGGCCTCCTCCAGGTACTGCGTGGTGAGGAAGACGGTGACGCCGCCGGTGACGAGGTCGCGGATGATCTGCCACATCGTGTGCCGGCTGCGCGGGTCGAGTCCGGTGGTGGGCTCGTCGAGGAAGATGATCCGCGGGTCGCCGACGAGGGTCATGGCGATGTCCAGGCGCCGCTTCATGCCGCCGGAGTAGGTGGAGGCGGGCTTCTTGGCGGCCTCGTGCAGTTCGAAGCGGCGCAGGAGTTCGGCGGCGGTGCGCCGGCCTTCCTCGCGGGGGAGGTGGTGCAGGTCCGCCATGAGGAGCATGTTCTCCTCACCGGTGATCAGACCGTCGACGGCGGAGAACTGGCCGGTGACACCGATCGCGCCGCGGACGGCCTGGGGGTCGGTGGCGAGATCGTGGCCGCCGACGTGGAGGGTGCCGGCGTCGGCGGAGACGAGGGTGGAGAGGATCTTGACGGCGGTGGTCTTGCCCGCGCCGTTCGGTCCGAGCAGGGCGAAGACCGTTCCTTCGGGGACGGTCAGGTCGATGCCGTCGAGCACCGTCTTGTCGCCGTAGGACTTGCGCAGTCCGCTTGCCGCGATGGCCGGATTCGTCATGACGGGGGCTCCTCAGAGGCTGCGGGCGACGATGTCGCCGTAGGCGGTGGTGGCCTGGATGTGCAGGTCGATGTCGCCGCCTGCGTTCTGGAGGGCGTTGTGGACCCGGCCGTAGGCGGTGCCGGCGTCCAGTGAGGCGCGGGCCCCGCGGGTGGCGCCGACGGAGATCTCGCCGGCCTCGGTGCGCAGCGTGACCGTGCCGCGCACGGCCTCGGCGATCCGGATGTCGCCCTTCTGGGTGCGGATCTCGGCGGAGTCGTTCAGCCGGCCGACCGTGATGTCACCGGCGGCGAGGGCGAGGCGGGCGCCCGCGGCCTCGTCCAGCTTGACCGAGGCCTGGGCGCACTCGAAGGTGACGTCGCCGAGCCGTCCGACGCCCCGGAAGTCGGCGCTCGCCGCCTTCGCCTCGACGCGGGAGCCGGCCGGCAGCTGGACGGTCACCTCGAGGGAACCGGCGGCGCCGAGCACCCGGTTCTTCACCGGCGCGGTCTCGATCCGCAGGACCCCGTCGGCGTACACGACGGAGGTCTGCTCGGCCACCGTCACGTCGCGGCTCTTCGAGGCGTCCGCCGGCAGCACCTCGACGGTGGTGTCGGCCCGGTCGGCGGCGATGAACCGAATGAGTCCGGCGGGGATGTCGACATGGGCGGAGACCGGGGCGGCGGTGGCGAACTTCTGCATGGTGTGCTCCTTGGACTCGCGGTTTCTGATGTCGTGAACGCTACGTTGCATTCACGTACTCAGCAACAAACAAGTTGCACCCCGATTTCATTTACGCAGGTCAGATGGGCTCAATCATTGCAATGGAGGAAAATCTAACGCAATGGCAGGCTAGGTCTGCGTTGCAATGGCGACGACTGAACGCTATGCTGGCGGCGGTGGTGGCGACCGCGCACACGACATGCATGCAGCAAGACGTAAGGGAGATCGCGATGCCGGGAGGCAGGCTCACGCAGCAGGAGCGTCAGCAGATCGCGCTGGGGCTGGCCGACGGGCTCGCGTACGCGGAGATCGCCCGACGCCTGGACCGCCCCACCTCGACGGTCACGCGCGAGGTCATGCGCAACGGCGGCCCCACCGGCTACCGCGCGGACCTGGCCCACCGTGCCACCGAGCGCCGCGCCCACCGGCGCGCGCAGTCCGCGCCGGGGGCACCACAGGCGGCCCCGCGAGGCGAGGGGCGCGACGAAGGGGCCGTGCTCGCCTACGAGGAGGCGTTCACGACGCTCCTCATGCAGTCCGGTCTGCCCAAGATGATGGCCCGGGTGCTGACCTGCCTCTACACGACCGACGAGGGAAGCATGACCGCGTCCGAACTCGTCCGGCGCCTCCAGGTCAGCGCGGCGTCCGTCTCCAAGGCGGTCGGGTTCCTGGAGAGGCAGGGCCTCATCCGCCGGGATCGCGAGGAGGGTCGCCGCGAGCGCTATGTCGTCGACAACGACGTCTGGTACCAGGGCATGGTCGCCGCCGCCGCGTCCCACGCCCGCTTCGCCGAGACCGCGCGCGAAGGCGCCAACCTGCTCGGCCCCCAGGCACCGGCGGCCGTCCGCCTGGAGAACATCGCGCGCTTCATGGACTTCGTGGGCGAGAGCATGACGCGCGCCGCCGAACAGGCGCGCGAGATCCTCTCCGACAGGCAGGGGGAGGGGTAGGGCGCAGGCCCGCACCCCACTCCCGGCGTCGAGGCGTCGCCGTCACGCTGCGACTGAACTGCTCGCCAGCGGTCTGGTGGTCGTCGACGGCAACGGGGGCCGATCGTGCTCCGATGGGCACCCGGCAAAGGTGGTGCGGGGAATGTCGGGTGATCGAGGCGGGGGCGTCGCACGATGAGGGCATGGATGACGCGACCTTGGTAGCCCGGTTTCTCCGTGATGGCTACGTGAAGTTGGAGGGTGCCGTCGCGCCGCGCGTGGCCGCGGACTGCGCGCGGCTGCTGTGGCGAGAAACGGGCTGCGACCCGGACGACCCGGCGACGTGGACGCGGCCCGTGCACTGGGTGGGCGGCATGGCTCAGGGGCCGTTCGCCGCCGCGCCCAACTCCCCTTCGCTGCACCACGCGTACGACCTGCTCGTCGGCCCGGGACGCTGGGAACCGCGCTACTCGCTGGGCACGTTCCCGCTGCGCTTCCCGCACGAGGAGGAGCCGGACGACGCGGGCTGGCACATCGAGGGAAGCTATCTGCCGGAGGGCGAGAGCTGGTACTTCACCAATCTGCGCTCCCGGGGCCGGGCGCTGCTGATGCTGTTCCTGTTCAGCGAGGTCGGTGAGCAGGACGCCCCGACCCGGATCCGGGTCGGCTCACACCTCGACGTGCCGAAGGTGCTGGCGAAGCACGGGGAGGACGGGGCGAGCGGGCCGACCCTCGCGCCCGAGCTGGTGGCGGCGTCCGATCACCGGCCCCTCGCCCTTGCCACCGGGTCCCCGGGCGATGTCTTCCTGTGCCATCCGTTCCTGGTGCACGCGGCGCAACCGCACCATGGGTCGCGGCCGCGCTTCATGGCGCAGCCACCGCTGATGCCGGCGGCACCGTACGAACTGGAGCGGGCGGACGGCGCGTACTCACCCGTGGAGACAGCGATCCGGCGGGGCCTGGGACACGACACCCCGGGCCGCGAAGGGGACGGCACCGATCGTGCGGGCCGTCACGCAGCCCGATAGGCACAGCGTCGTTAATCGGTTGCGATGCCCTGAGCTTGAGCGACTAGGTTCGATCGCAGACGATCGCTCTCCCACGATATGCCCGCCTCTGTGGATCGAGGTTGACCATGCACGATGACCAAGTGGACGTGACCACCGACGTCGTGGCGACCTTGGTCCAGGAACAGTTCCCTCAGTGGAGCGGCGAGCCGATCCGGCGCCTGGCGTCGACCGGGACGGTCCACGCCATCTTCCGTATCGGCGACGACCTCTCCGCGCGTTTCCCGCTGCGTCCGACCGATCCCGCCGAGGCGCTGGCGGTGCTGGAACGGGAGGCCCGGGCGAGCGCGGAGCTGGCACAGGTGTCCCCGTTTCCCGTTCCGGAACCCGTCGCCCTGGGAAAGCCGGGAGCGGGCTACCCCATGCCGTGGTCGGTCCAGACGTGGCTGCCGGGAACGGTCGCCTCCGATGCCGACCCGAGCGGGTCGGACGCCTTCGCCGAGGACCTTGCGGCCTTCATCGCGGCCCTGCGGAAAGCCGGGACGCGCGGTCGGGTCTTCAGCGGTGACCATCGCGGCGGCGTCCTCGCCGACCACGACGCCTGGATGGAGAAGTGCTTCGAGGAGAGCCGGGAACTGCTCGACGTGCCCCGGCTGCGCCGCCTGTGGAGCCACTTCCGCGAGCTGCCGCGCACGAGCGCCGACGTGATGAGTCACGGCGACCTGATTCCCGGCAACGTACTCGTCGCGGGAGACCGGCTCGGCGGCGTCCTCGACACCGGCGGCTTCGGCCCGGCCGACCCCGCGCTGGATCTGGTCGGCGGCTGGCACCTCCTGCGGCCGGGCCCACGGGACGTGCTCCGGCGCGCACTGGGCTGTGACGACCTGGAGTGGGAGCGCGGCAAGGCATGGGCGTTCGAACAGGCGATGGGCCTCGTCTGGTACTACGTCGAGAGCAATCCGACGATGAGCCGAACGGGGCGCCGGACACTCGACCGCATTCTGGAGTCGACAGCCGACGAAGTGACGTCGCCCTGATCGTCGGCCGGGCCGGAGAGGACGGCTCAGGCGCAGGCGCCGCCGACACGCACGCCTCCGTACGCCGCCCGCCCGCCGTCATCCGATCGAGGCGTTTGACAGCGAACCGAGCGTGCCTCGTCGTCACGGCAGGGCATGTACTAGAGTTATCTCGACATCGAGATATCTGCCGAGGCGCACCAGAAGCCACCAGCCGGTAAGGGTTACCTAACTAAGCCTTACCTTAGCGGATCGACGAGGAGTCGTGGCGGCAGGATGTGCTGGAACGCGCACAAAAATTGAAGGAGACTGTCGTGTCGGCGAACAGCTTCGACGCCCGCAGCACGCTGCGCGTGGGCGACGAGTCGTACGAGATCTTCAAGCTGGACAAGGTCGAGGGCTCCGCACGGCTCCCTTACAGCCTGAAGGTCCTCCTTGAGAACCTGCTCCGCACCGAGGACGGCGCGAACATCACCGCCGACCACATCCGTGCGCTCGGCAGCTGGGACTCCCAGGCACAGCCGTCGCAGGAGATCCAGTTCACGCCGGCTCGCGTGATCATGCAGGACTTCACCGGCGTCCCGTGCGTGGTGGACCTCGCCACGATGCGTGAGGCCGTGAAGGAGCTCGGCGGCGACCCGGCGAAGATCAACCCGCTGACCCCGGCCGAGCTGGTCATCGACCACTCCGTGATCGCCGACAAGTTCGGCACGGCGGAGGCCTTCGGCCAGAACGTGGAGCTGGAGTACGGCCGCAACAAGGAGCGCTACCAGTTCCTGCGCTGGGGCCAGACCGCCTTCGACGAGTTCAAGGTCGTCCCCCCGGGCACCGGCATCGTCCACCAGGTCAACATCGAGCACCTGGCCCGCACGGTCATGGTCCGAAACGGCCAGGCGTACCCCGACACGCTCGTCGGCACCGACTCGCACACCACGATGGTCAACGGCCTGGGCGTCCTCGGCTGGGGCGTCGGCGGCATCGAGGCCGAGGCCGCGATGCTGGGCCAGCCCGTCTCGATGCTCATCCCGCGTGTCGTCGGCTTCAAGCTGACCGGTGAGCTGAAGCCGGGCACCACCGCCACGGACCTCGTCCTCACCATCACCGAGATGCTGCGCAAGCACGGCGTCGTCGGCAAGTTCGTCGAGTTCTACGGTGAGGGCGTCGCCGCCACCTCCCTCGCGAACCGCGCCACCATCGGCAACATGTCGCCGGAGTTCGGCTCCACCGCCGCGATCTTCCCGATCGACGACGAGACGCTGAAGTACCTGAAGCTGACGGGCCGCGACGAGCAGCAGGTCGCGCTTGTCGAGGCGTACGCCAAGGAGCAGGGCCTCTGGCTGGACCCGGCCGCCGAGCCCGACTTCTCCGAGAAGCTGGAGCTGGACCTCTCCACGGTCGTCCCCTCCATCGCCGGCCCCAAGCGCCCGCAGGACCGCATCGTCCTCGCGAACGCCGCCGAGCAGTTCAAGAGCGACGTGCGCAACTACGTCGACGGCGTGGACGAGGCGGGCAAGGAGTCCTTCCCGGCCTCCGACGCCCCGGCCACCACGAACGGCGTCCCGTCGAACCCGGTCCTCGTGACCGCCCCCGACGGCTCGACGTACGAGCTGGACCACGGCGCCGTCACCGTCGCCGCGATCACCTCCTGCACCAACACTTCGAACCCGTACGTGATGGTCGCCGCCGCGCTCGTCGCGAAGAAGGCCGTCGAGAAGGGCCTGACCCGCAAGCCGTGGGTCAAGACCACCCTCGCGCCCGGTTCGAAGGTCGTCACCGACTACTTCGACAAGGCGGGGCTCACCCCCTACCTCGACAAGGTCGGCTTCAACCTCGTCGGCTACGGCTGCACCACCTGCATCGGCAACTCGGGCCCGCTGCCCGACGAGGTCTCCAAGGCGATCAACGACCACGACCTGGCCGTGACGTCCGTCCTCTCCGGCAACCGGAACTTCGAGGGCCGCATCAACCCCGACGTCAAGATGAACTACCTGGCGTCCCCGCCGCTGGTCGTCGCGTACGCCCTGGCCGGCTCGATGAAGATCGACATCACGACCGAGGCCCTGGGCGCCGACCAGGACGGCAACCCGGTCTACCTCAAGGACATCTGGCCCTCCGAGGCCGAGGTCAACGACGTCGTCGCCAACTCCATCGGCGAGGACATGTTCAACAAGTCCTACCAGGACGTCTTCGCGGGCGACGCCCAGTGGCAGGCGCTGTCGATCCCGACCGGCAACACCTTCGAGTGGGACACCGAGTCGACGTACGTCCGCAAGCCCCCGTACTTCGAGGGCATGACGATGGAGACCACCCCGGTCTCCGACATCACGGGCGCCCGCGTCCTGGCCAAGCTGGGCGACTCGGTCACCACCGACCACATCTCCCCGGCCGGTGCGATCAAGGCCGACACCCCGGCCGGCAAGTACCTCACGGAGCACGGCGTGCAGCGCCGCGACTTCAACTCCTACGGCTCGCGCCGAGGCAACCACGAGGTCATGATCCGCGGCACGTTCGCCAACATCCGGCTGCGCAACCAGATCGCGCCGGGCACCGAGGGCGGCTTCACGCGTGACTTCACGCAGGAGGACGCGCCGGTCTCGTTCATCTACGACGCCTCGCGCAACTACATCGAGCAGGGCATCCCGCTCGTCGTCCTCGCGGGCAAGGAGTACGGCTCCGGCTCGTCCCGCGACTGGGCCGCCAAGGGCACCGCGCTCCTCGGCGTCAAGGCCGTCATCGCCGAGTCCTACGAGCGCATCCACCGCTCGAACCTCATCGGCATGGGCGTCCTGCCGCTCCAGTACCCGGAGGGCCAGTCGGCGTCCTCCCTCGGCCTGACCGGCGAGGAGACCTTCTCCTTCTCCGGCGTCACCGAGCTGAACAACGGCACGACCCCCCGCACGGTCAAGGTCACCACCGACACCGGTGTCGAGTTCGACGCGGTCGTCCGCATCGACACGCCCGGCGAGGCGGACTACTACCGCAACGGCGGCATCATGCAGTACGTGCTCCGCAGCCTGATCCGCAAGTAGGTCAGCGCGAGGAGCAAACGAGGGCCGCACCCCGCCTTTGCGCGGGGTGCGGCCCTCGGGCTTCGCGGGGCGGCTAGCCGCCGTACGGGACCGTGATCAGTTCCATGGCATGACCCGCCGGGTCGAGGAAGTAGACCCCTTTGCCGCCGTCATTGCGGTTGATCTCGCCCGGCTGCCTCTGATGCGGGTCGGCCCAGTGCGGTACGCCGCGCGCGGCGATCTTCTCGTACGCGGCGTCGAACTCCGCATCGGAGACGAGGAACGCGTAATGCTGCGGTGCGATGTGCTCGGCGGGGACGGCGGCGAAGTCCAGGGTGACTCCGTTGCCCAGGGCCACCGCGACGAACGGGCCCCATTCCGCGGTGATCTCAAGGCCCAGCAGGTCCGCGAGGAACTCGGCGGACTCCCGGTTGTCCCGGGCGTGGACGATCGTGTGGTTCAGCTCGACCGACAAGGAATGCCTCCAACAGGCATCTCCTGACACCTCCATGCCTCACCCGGCCGGTGACCGACACGCGATGTCGCCGTGGATCTTAGGCACGGGGGCCCCGTGCTGTCGAGACCGGCTTCCCGCGGCCCGGGCCCGGCACCGGCATCGATGCGGACACCGACTCGGACGCGGACACGGACACGCTCAGGTGGCGTCCGTCAGGTCGTCGGGGTCCTGGAATGCCAGCCGGGGCGTCTCCCACGTCAGGGACGGGGTCGGCTTGCCCGGGGGGAGCGCGGGCGCGAGGGCCCGGAACACCGCCCGCACGCGGGAGTCCGTGTAGGCGAGGACGCGGTCGGTCGCCTTGAGCCAGGCCCCGCCGCCGGGGAGCGCGGCGACCTCGGCGAAGGCCCCGCTCGCCCGGAGCGCGGGAACTCCGCCCAGCGCGGCAGTGACGCCGGGGGAGCAGACGGTGAGCCACGCGTACCCGCGCAGCGTCGAGCCGAGCTCGGGAAGGGTGTCCTCTAGGAGCAGGCCCAGGCCGTCCTCCAGGGCCGTGCGGCCCGTGGTGTGCTCGGAGTCGTCGGCGATGTTGGCGTACCACACGGGGTCGTACCTCTCGACGAAGGACCGGAAGGAGGACTCCCAGCGCCTCTGCGCCTCATCCACCGTCGCCGGGTCCTGGAACTCCTCCGTCGTACGGATGGCGACCAGGGAGACGACGTCCGGCGCCTGGTTCTCCCGCTTCACCGAGACGGCCAGCCACGGTTCGTCGGGCCGGCCGTCGGCACCGAGGAGGGACAGCTCCAGCTGCGCGTCGGCGGGACGGTTCTCCAGCTCTTCGCGGAACCGCTGCCAGTTCCCGGGCGACCAATGGGTCTGCACCAGTCTGGCCCGGCCCCGGCGGGCCCTGTAGTAGACGAAGTCGGCCCAGAGGGTCCCCGGCGCTCCGAGAGGAGCGTCGCCATCGGTGGACAGGGCCGGCTCCGTGAGGTCGAGGTCGTGGTGGAAGCCCTCGCCGAGCGGCCCCGCGAAAGCGGCCACGGCACGGGTGAACCAGCTCTCCGCCAGCTCCCGGTAGGCACGGCCGTCGGACGGGCACCGCAGATTGATCTCGACCCGGAGGGACGAGTTCATCCGGATGTCCGGCTCCGCCGCCACGTCGTACTCCTCGAAGGCGCCGGCGGGTGTCACGGCCGTGCCTTGACGCGCGCGAGTTCCTTGAGGGCCACTCGGGCGGCCGGCGTTCCCTCCGGTGTCTCCCAGTACGGGTGGGCGGCGATCAGCCGGGACAGGCGCAGCAGCCGTCTGCGGTGCGCGGCCGATCCGTGGGCCGCCGTGGCGGCGAGCTGTCCGTACGTGGTGTACCAGGCTGTCTGGGCCTCCAGGAGGTCCGGAGGGAACGCGTCGCTGTTCATGGCTCGATTAGAGCGCATGTTCGATTTATCGGCCAAACGGCCTCAGTTGCCGCGCCCCGGTCTTCCGCCCCGGTCACCTGCTCCGGCCCGGGCTCCGGCTCCCGCTCCGGCTCCCGCTCCGGCTCAGGAACGCCGCTTCATCGCGCACAACGTGTCGTCGAGGAGCTGATCGGTACGCTGGTCGCGGTCGTCGGCGAACCGGTTGGTGGAGCGCATCACGAGGGCCCCCTTGTCGCCCTTGCCGAGGAAGCCGTTGGCGTTCAGATGGCCGAGGGTCGTCCCTCCGTGGCCCCAGTAGCCGCCGCCGCAGTCGAGCTGCGTCCAGAAGATGCCGAGCCCCATCCTCCTGACCCGCGTGTCCCCCTCGGAGGGAGCCGGCACCGTCCGGAGCATCTGCTTCATCTGGCGGGGCTCGAGCAGTTCGCCGCCGAGCAGGGCCCGCCAGAAGCGCGTCAGGTCCGGCGCGGTGGTGATGAGGTCGCCCGCCGAGCTGCCCCAGCTCATGTTCATCTCCGTGCTGTCGACCAGCCGGCCGCCTTCCTTGAACTGGTGGTAGCCCTTGGCGTGCGGCACCGGAAGGCCCGTGCGCTCGCGCGGCGAGAAGGTGTGCTTCAGGCCGAGGGGTTCGATGATCCGGGTCCGTACCTCGTCGCTCCAGTGGTGACCGGTCGCCTTCTGGATGATCATCCCGGCCAATATGTAACCGGTGTTGGAGTAGCTCCAGCCCTTGCCGGGCTCGAACAGGGGCCGCTCCCGCAGGGCCAGGTCGACCAGCTCGCGCGGCTCGTGGTGGTCGAAGCGGTGCCGTTGGAAGGCCGCCTCGTCCAGGACGGGCAGCTCGGCCGCGTAGTCGGGCAGGCCGCTGGTGTGCTGGAGCAGCTGCCGTACCGTGATGCGGCCACCGTCGTGGCCGTTGCCCGCGACCACGCCGGGCAGCCACCGGTCCACGGTGTCGTCCAGACGCAGGCGGCCCTCGGCGGCCAGTTGCAGCACCACGGTGGAGACGAAGGTCTTGGTGTTGCTGCCCATCCGGAAGTACCCCTGGCGGGGCACCGGCCGGTCGGTGCCGAGTTCGGCGGCGCCGCTGCGCACGTACTCCCGGCGTCGTCCGTCCACGGCGGTGGCCTCGGCGCCGACGACTCCGTCCTCCCGGACCACCGCGTCCAGCCCCCGCTGGAGCTCCGTCCTGCTGTGCCCGGCGCCGTCGCGGGCGGGCGTCCCGGGGTCGGTGCCGGCCCACGCGGCGGTGGCCGGCATCGCCAGCGTCGCCGCGACGGCGAGCGCCGTCACCGGGCCCAAAGCAATTCGACGGTACGTCATGGTGGTTGCCTCGCATCGCTGGAAGTGGAAGGCGGAGAGGGTGCTCGACCCAAGATCAATTGACCCATGGGAAGGGCCCACCCGGCCATGGAGGCACCCACCGAGCCGGGGCTGAGGCAACCCCCCGACCAAGACGGGAGCACCCCCCAGGCCGGGCCTGAGGCAACCCCCTGGCAGGACCTGAGGAGAACCCCACCTTCTCGCCGCCGCGGACGGAACCGAGGGGGAATGCGAAAGGGCCGTGCCCCACTGACGGCAAGCGTCAGCGGGGCACGGCCGGCCTCGAACGGGGCGCCTCAGCCCAGCAGTTGCACCTCCGCCAGAGTCGAAGAGCCCTCCGGCACCAACCGGTAATGGCGATAGGTTCCGGGGCGGGCGACCGTGAACACCCGGGTCTGCTGGTCCCAGGCGAACGCCTCACCGGAGCGCCTGTCCAGGTCCCGCCACTTCTCGCCGTCGACGGAGCCCTGAAGCACCCAGCCGCGCGGCGCCTTCGTCCGGTCGGTGGACGACGTCAGCGTGTACTGCACGGCCTTCGTGGCCCCGCCCACCGGTAGTTCCACCGCGCCGGACAGGGGCGACGAGGTCGCCGAGGAGTTGTCGAACAGGTCTCCGTCGCCCTTGATCGCGTCCTTGCGGGGCGAGGGCACCTCGTCGTCCTGGGTGATCGACGTCGGCCCGGCGTTCGGGCCCGCCCCCCACGAGGACGGCTTCGGGCCCATGTCGAACTCCAGGACCCCGCCGCGCGCGACCAGCTCGTGCGGGAGCGCGGTCGACCGCCAGGCCTTGCCATTGACCTTGAGCCCTTGCACGTACACGTTCTTCGCGCTGTTCTTCGGCGCCTTGACGACCAGGTCGCGGCCGTTGTCCAGGTGCAGGGTCATCGCCTTGAACTGCGGTGATCCGATGGCGTATTCGCCGCTCCCCATCACCAGCGGGTAGAAGCCGAGCGAGGAGAAGAGGTACCAGCCGGACTGCTCGCCGTTGTCCTCGTCGCCGTGGTAGCCCTGGCCGATCTCGCTGCCCGTGTAGAGGCGGGCGAGGACCTCGCGGACCCTCTCCTGCGTCTTCCACGGCTGCCCGGCGGCGTCGTACATGTACGCGGCATGGTGAGCGACCTGGTTGGAGTGCCCGTACATGCCCATCCGCACGTCACGCGCCTCCGTCATCTCGTGGATGACACCTCCGTAGGAGCCGGCGAACTCGGCGGAGCCGGTCTCGGGGGTCGCGAAGTACGTGTCGAGCTTCTTCGCGAGGCCCTTGCGGCCGCCGTACAAGTTGGCCAGGCCGCGGGAGTCCTGCGGGGCCGTGAAGGCGTAGCCCCAGGCGTTCGTCTCGGTGTAGTCGTGACCCCACACGCGCGGGTCGAACTTGTCCGAAGGGACACGCCACTTACCCTTGGCGTCCTTGCCCTGGAAGAAGCCGGGGTCCGTGCCCGCCCCCGCCGCCTCCGCGTCGAAGAGGTGCACGTAGTCACGGGCGCGGTCGAGGAAGTACGCGGACTCCTCCTTGTAGCGCTTCTCGCCCGTCTTCTTGTAGAGGGCCGCGCCCATCCGGGAGATGCCGTAGTCGTTGAGGTAGCCCTCCAGCGCCCACGACAGGCCCTCGTGCGTCTCGCTGCTCGTGTAGCCGAGGAACGGCGAGGTCCCCATGCCCTTGCGGCCGACGCCCGAAGTGGGCGGCACGACCGTCGCGTTCTTCAACGCGGCCTCGTACGCGGCCTCCGCGTCGAACTTCACGCCCTTGACGTACGCGTCGGCGAACGCCACGTCCGACGACGTGCCCGTCATCAGGTCCGCGTACCCCGGGGACGACCAGCGCGAGGTCCAGCCGCCGTCCTTGTACTGCTGCACGAAGCCGTCGACCAGCTCGCCCGCCTTCTTGGGCGTGAGGAGGGAGTACGCGGGCCATGTCGTCCGGTAGGTGTCCCAAAAGCCGTTGTTCACATAGGGCTTGCCCGTCACGATCTTCGCACCGGTGTGCGTCGGGGTGTCGGGGCCGGTCTGCGGCGAGAACGGCGACGCGTACTTGTACGTCGTCCCGCCGCCCCGCGAAGTGACTTTCTCGAAACCGGAGTTGGGGTAGAGATACAGCCGGTACAGCGAGGAGTACAGCGTCGTCAGCCGGTCCTGGCTCGCGCCCTCCACCTCCACCCTGCCGAGAATCGCGTCCCACTGCCGCTGGGCGCGCTCCTTCACCCGGCCGAAGGACGTACCGGCTGGGATCTCCCGGTCGAGGTTGGCCTTCGCCTGGTCCAGACTGATGAGGGACGTGGCCAGACGCAGGTTGACCGTGCGGTCCTCGCCCGCCGCGAAGCGCAGATAGCCCGTGACGTCACCGCCACCGCCGCCTTCGAGCTTGCCGCCGGCGGTGACGGGCGCGTCGAAGGTCCCGTAGACGAACAGCCGCGTGGCGCCCGTCGACAGGCCCGACTTGACGTCCGAGAACCCGGAGACGACACCGCTCTCCTTGTCCAGGGTGAGACCGCCCTTGTCGGACACGTTGTCGAAGATGACGCTCGCGTCCTCACCCGGATAGGTGAACCGCATCATCGCGGCGTGATCCGTGGGCGCCATCTCGGCCTTCAGGCCGTTCTCGAACGTCACGCCGTAGTAGTGCGGGCGCGCCGTCTCCTTCTCATGCCGGAAGGGCAGCGCCCGCTTGGTCCGCGAGGCGCTCGGGGTGTCCTTGTCGACGGACGGCATCAGCTGGAACGTCTGCCGGTCGCCCATCCACGGGCTCGGCTCATGGCTCGCGCTGAACGCCTGCAACGTCGGCAGATTGTCGTCGTTGTTGCCGCGCGCGTAGTCGTACAGCCAGCTCAGGGAGCCCGCGTTCGTCACCGGCGTCCAGAAGTTGAAGCCGTGCGGGACGGCCGTCGCCGGGAAGTTGTTGCCGCGTGAGAAGCCGCCGCTGGAGTTCGTGCCGCGCCGGGTGTCCGCGTAGTCGGACAGGTGCGCCTTCGGCCTGGCCGGCGCCTTCTCCGTCAGCGACACGTCGTCCAGCCAGCCGCGGAACTTCGCCGGGCCCTTCGGGGCGTCGTACGCGAGCAGGATCCGGTCGACCGTCCTGCCGCGCGCGACCTGGCCTATGGAGGAGGTGACGTTGTTCCACTGGTTGACGTAGAGCACCTTGGCGGCGCCCTGGCCGCGCGGGTTGAGCGGAAAGCCGTGCTGGTCCACGGCGCGCAGGTCGCTCAGATAGGTGCCGTCGGTGAACGCCAGGTCCACGGCGACGTTCGTCGCCGCGTAGTCGCGGTCCCCCTCCGCCATCGAGGGGAAGACGCGGTAGCCCAGCTCGGTGTCCCGCCGCACCGGCACGTTGACGTCGAAGACCTTGTTGTACGAGTAGCCACGGCCGTCGGCCAGGTGGGTGCCGGCGTAGCGCAGCGCGTGCCTGCCGGTGAACCCGGCACGCGCCTTGGCGGTGGGGGAGCCGCTGGGGCCGCGGTCCACGAGGCTCAGCATGTCCTCGGGGGCGGGGGTCTCGGTGCCGCCGACCGAGAGCTGGAGGTCGGCGAGCTGGAGGATGTCGGCGGCGCCGTTGTTCGCCGTGACATCGAGACGGAAGTGGGAGTACGCGGCGGGGTCGGCCACGTCGTACTTCCTCGTCCTGTGCCGGCCGTCGAACGCCTCGCCGGCCCGCTTGTCGAGGACCTTCCAGTCCTTGCCGTCCGTGGAGCCCTGGAGGGTCCAGTCCCTGGGATCGCGCTCGGCGTGGTCGTTCGCCGAAGTCAGCGCGTACGTCACGACCTTGGCGGGCTCCTTCAGGTCGACCTCGACCCAGCCGGACTTCGCGAAGGTCAGCCACTTGCTGGTGGCCTCGCCGTCGACGAGGTTCTCGGCCACCTCGCCGGAGCCCGCGTTCTCCCCGCTGGCGCGGACCTCGGTGACCTGGTCCATCACACTGCCGGGCAGGCCGGAGCTGAACGCGCCGTTGACGCCGGAGGCCTTCTTCCTGCCGTCGGGCCCCGTCTCGACGGTGCTCACCCAGTCCGGCCGGGCATCCTCCTCCTCGAAGGAGGACACGAACTCCCGCTCCGCGCGGGGCGGTTGCTCGGGCCCGGCGACGGCGCCCCCCTGCGACGCCGCGACGAGCGCCAGCGCCAGCGCGCCGACGGCCACGGCCGAACGGGGTCCGGGCGCACCCGGACGGTGGTCTCTGTAACGAGGTCTGCGTGCCCTGTACGGCATCCCCGAGCCCCTCCCTGCGGTTGGACAACGTTGTCACGATCGCTGCGCAAGGTCTAGTAGGGAGGCAAGTGGCGAATGGTGTCAAGGCTGTTGCGGAGGCCGGTGCCTCCCGGGGATCGTCCCCCCGGGAGGCACCGGCCGGCGAACGGGGTGTCAGCCGCAGGTCCGGTAGTTGTAGCCGGCGATGCGCTTGTCGCCGTCCCGGTCGTAGAAGGTGTAGTCGCCGTCGGCGGTGCGGCTGACCAGGAACGTACGGCCCTCGGTGCCCAAGTAGTGGTCCACCGTTCCGTTGCCGTCCGAGTCGTCCAGGAACAGGCCGGCCGCGCCGAACGTGTCCTTGCCGACGATGCCGTCGGCCTGGTCCACGTTGTCCTTCTGCCAGGCGACGGTGGCGTCGTGCGTCTTGGGACCGAAGACACCGTCGATGTCGTGCCTGGGCCCTCCAACGCCAGGGCCGGCACCGGGAGGCACTCGGCCACGCCGAGCGGACCCTGGAGTTCTACCGGGCCGCGGACTTCCCGCCCGGGCAGGCCAGCGCCCTCAACGCGATCGGCTGGTACCGCGCCCAACTCGGCGACACCCAGAGGGCGCCGGCCGACTGCGAGCAGGCGCTGGCGCTCTTCCAGAAGGTGGGGAACCGCACGGGTGAGGCGCACACCTGGGACAGCCTGGGGTTCGTCCACCACCAGGCGGGCCGGGACACGGAGGCGATCGCCTGTTACGAGCAGGCGCTCCGCCTCTTCCGTGAGCTGGACGACCGCTTCCTCCAGGCGGCGGCGCTCAGAGGGCTGGGGGACGCCCGCCGAGCCGTCGGCCACCTCGACGAAGCGCGTGAGGGTTACCGCCGGGCGCTGGAGATCCTGGACGAACTCGACCACCCCGACGCGCGCGACCTTCGAGCGCTCCTCGACGCCACGCCCGACCGCCCCCGCTGAGCCGGCCGCACCCCCCGGGTTCCGCCCCTACGCCGCGCAGAACTCGTTGCCCTCCGGGTCCCGCATGATCCACCAGTGCCCGGCCGGCCCTTTGTCCAGCTCGCGGACACGGGTCGCCCCCAGGCCCTCCAGCCGGGCCACCAGCGCGTCGAGGCCGCCGGGTTCGCTGTGGACGTCGAGGTGCAGGCGGTTCTTGCCGGCCTTGCTCTCGGGCACGTCCTGGAAGAGGAGCCGTCGGCCGCGGCCCACGCCGCTGATCTCGTCGTACGGGTCCTCGGGGTGGCGGATCGCGGCGTAGCCGCGGAAGTTCTTGCGGCCGCGGTGCTCGATGACGGCCTCCTCGCCGATGTGGCCGGCGGCCAGCAGCCGCTCGACGAGTGCGCCGGGGTCCTCCACCTCGTACTCCAGAGCCGCGGCCCAGAAGTCCGCCAGGGCGGGTGCGTTCCTGCTGTCGATGACCAGCTTCCAACTCAGTGCCATGTAACCACTTATATTGGTTACATGACGTCCTCCGCAACCAACGGGCTGACGCTGCGCTCCCACACCGGCGTCGCCTACCGGTTCGACCCCGGCGCGCTGTGCCTGGAGCTGCTGCCCACCGGCGGCCCCGGCCCCTACCGCCGCTACGAGGTGCTGCATGAGCCCGCCGACCTGGCCACCTGGGCGGACCGGTGCCGGCTGACCCCGACGCCCGTACTGGACATCTCCCCGTCCGAGGTGGCCGACGCGCGCGGGCTCCGCGACGCGCTGCTCCGGGTGGTCGTCGCCCACACCCGGGGCGAGCCCCATCCGCCCGCCGACCTGGAGGTACTCAACGAGGCGGCCGCCCGCCCGCCCCTGGCACCCGCCATCACGCCGACCGGGCAGCGGCGGTGGGCCGACGCGGCCACCGGGACACACCTGCTGGCCACCGTCGCGCGGGACGCCGTCGAGCTGCTGACCGGCCCCTTCGCCCACCGCGTCCGCGTCTGTGCCGCCGAGGACTGCCATCTCGTCTACGTCGACACCTCGCGCCCCGGACGCCGCCGCTGGTGCTCCATGGAGCACTGCGGCAACCGCCACAAGGTCAGGGCGCTGCGCGCCCGCCACGCCGCGGAGGGATGAGCCCCGCCCGGGGCGTGCTCGGCGAGAGCCCGGCGGAGACCGCCCCCGCCCGGGACGGGCCCGTCAGAGACCGCCCCCGCCGGAAAGTCCATGCGAAACGCCGCGAAAGTCCACGCCTCCGCCCGGCGTGGTGCGAGAGGTTTTGACCAGGCGATCCCGTAGGTCTCAACTAGGAAAACCCGTGGGGCAAACGTGTATTCGATCTTGCTCAGCCGACGGGGAGTGGACTATACCTGTCGGCACCCGTCGGCCCGCACAGCCGTTCGGCATCCACGCACGACCCCAGCTTCACACCACCGCGGTGCCGGGGAGGGTCCGGTTCACCGCCTGAGTCCTGTATGAAGGCGAGGACTTGAGCATGGGATCCACCAGCGTCAACCGTCGTGATGTCATGAAGAGGGCGGCGGCCGCCGGGCTGCTCGCGGTGCCGGCCATGGGGGCGCTCAGCTCGTGCGCCAGCGGGGGCGGCGAGGGCAACAAGGCCGAGAAGGGCGAGAAGTCCGCGAAGAACCCGCTCGGCGTGAAGGCGGACGCGGGTCTGACGGTCTACATCTTCAACGGCGGGTACGGCGACAAGTACGCCCAGTTCGTCACGGACATGTACGCGAAGAAGTACCCCGACGCCAAGCCGGACCAGAAGGCGACCGAGAAGATCGCCACCCAGGTCCAGCCGAAGATCGTCCGGGGCAAGCCCACCGCGGACGTCGTCAACAACTCCGGCGCCGAGCAGATGAACATCGGCAAGCTGGTGCACAACGAACAGGTCGCCGACCTCGGTGAAGTGCTCGACGCCCCCTCCTGGGACGACCCGGACGTCACCGTCCGCGAGACCCTCGTCCCGGTCGTCGAGCAGATGGGCCGCTTCGGCGGCCAGGAGTGCTACCAGCTCAACATCGCGCTGACGGTGTACGGCAACTGGTACTCCGCCAAGCTCCTCGAGGACGGGCTCGACAGCGCGTACCCGAAGACCTGGGACGAGATGCTCGCCGTCTGCAAGAAGGCCAAGGCCAAGGGCATCCACGGCTGGAGCTACCCCGGCGGCCACCCCCGCTACATGTTCTTCAGCATGTACGCGATGTTCGCCCAGCGCGGCGGCCGCGAGGTCATCGAGGCCATGGACTACCTGGAGCCGGACGCCTGGCGGCACGACGCGGTCAGGGACGTCTTCGAGGCCTGGGAGGAACTGGTCGCCAAGAAGTACGTGCTGACCGGCTTCGACGGCCAGCAGGCCCACACCGAGATGCAGACCGCCTGGACCAAGGAGGGCAAGTGCCTCTTCGTGCCCAACGGCTCCTGGGTGGAGAACGAGGCCAAGGACACCACCCCCGCGGACTTCCGCATGACGGTCGGCGCGACCCCCTCGCTGGACTCCGGCGACAAGATGCCCTTCGGCACGCTCTACGCCCCGGCCGGTGAGCCCTTCATCGTCCCCGCCAAGGCCAGGAACCGGCAGGGCGGCCTGGAGTGGCTGCGGATGATGTACAGCAAGGAAGCCGCCCTCAACCTCTTCAAGGAGGTCGGCTCTATGCCCGTCGTCAAGGGCGCCATCGACGGCGAGAAGCTGCCCTCGGGCACGGCGAGCGCACAGAAGGCGATCAAGGCCGCCGGCGAGAACATCGTCATTCCCCACTTCATGGACTGGTACAACGAGCTGTTCCGCGAGGACTTCAACAACATGATCCACACGTTCATGCAGGGCCAGATCGGTCCCAAGCAGGCCATGGACACCATGCGGAAGGCCAGTGAACGGATCCTGAAGGACCCCGACATCACCAAGGTCAAGAAGGCCTGAGCGGGCGAGGTGGACGAGCGGGCGGGACCGAGCAGCGTGCAGCGTGACACCACCCGGGTGGGCGATCCGCCACCCCCGAAGACGACCATGAACGACACCGCGAAGAAGCCCTCGGCGGGCGGGCGGACCGGGCACAAGCCGCCCCCCGGCCCGCCCCCGGGGCAGCCCCCCGCCCCGCTGCCCGGCCTGCTGCTGTGGCCGGCGCTGCTGCTGCCGCCCGGCCTCACCCCCCGGCGCGTCCGCTACGACCGGCGCTACCGCACGCTCGACAAGTACCGCTTCATCGTGGGCTTCCTGGCCGTGCCCCTCGCCTTCTACGCGCTGTTCGTCGTCTCGCCCTTCCTCCAGGCGATCTACTACTCGTTCACCGACTGGTCCGGCGGCCCCGTCGCGAACTTCGTCGGGTTCGACAACTACCGGAAGATGTGGGACGACGACCGGTTCTGGGAATCGCTGCGGATCAGCACCCTGCTGCTCGTCATCGCCCCCGTCCTCACCCTCGTCCTCGGCATGTTCTTCGCCTACATGATCACCGCGGGCGGCCGGCACCGCAGGGGCAAGGCCATCGCGGGCGTCGCCGGGTCCTCGTTCTACAAGGTCGTCTACTTCTTCCCGCAGGTCCTGTCCGTCGCCATCATCGCCGTGGTGTGGGGCCGCGTCCTGAACACCAACAGCGGCCTGATCAACGGCGGCCTGGAGAAGATGGGCGTCGACGGGCCCGCCTGGCTCGGCGGCGACCGGACCCTCGGCCTCGTGTCCCTGCTGATGGTGATCAGCTGGAGCTTCATCGGCTTCTACGTCGTGCTGTTCTCCGCCGCCATGGGGTCGATCCCCAAGGACGTGTACGAGGCCGCGCTGCTGGACGGCGCGGGCCGCACCCGCACCTTCTTCAGTGTCACCCTCCCGCTGATCCGTGACTCGGTGCGCACGGGCTGGATCTACATGGGCATCCAGGCGCTCGACACCTTCGCGATCTGCCTGGTGATGGTGCCCCCGCACGTCCTGAAGGTCACCCCGGTCTTCCTCTACGAACGCTTCCGTGACGGCCAGTACGGCTACGCCACGGCCATCGGCGTCGTCCTCCTCGTCCTGAGCATGGCGTTCTCGCTGATCGTCATGCGGGTCGGGAACCGTGACCGGATCGAATACTGAAGAGCGCGGGAGCCACTGCCTCATGACCACGACCAGCGCCGCCGCCCCCCGGAAGCAGAGCGAGGCGGGCACCACCCTCAACGTCTTCTCGCACGCCTTCCTCGTCCTGTGGGTCGTGCTGGCCGCCGGGCCCCTGATCTGGGTCGCGCTGACCGCGCTGCGCCCCTCGGCCGAGATCCTCAGCGACCCGATGGGCTGGCCGGCCTCCTTCCACTGGGAGAACTTCACCCACGCGTGGAACAAGGCCAACATCGGCCGCTACACCGTCAACTCGTTGATCATCCTGGCCGGTTCGCTGACCGGCACCATGCTGCTCGGCTCGATGGCGGCCTACGTCATCGCCCGCTTCACCTTCCCCGGCAACCGGTTCGTCTTCATGCTCTTCGCGGGCGGCATGATGTTCCCGGTCATCCTCGCGCTCGTGCCGCTCTTCGCCGTCATGGAGAACTTCGGGCTCCTGGAGACCCGGCCGGGCCTGATGATCGCCTACATCGCGTACTCCCTGCCCTTCACCACCTTCTTCCTGACCTCCTTCTTCCGCACGCTGCCGACCGGCGTGCAGGAGGCGGCGATGGTCGACGGCGCCTCGCACACCCGCACCTTCTTCCAGATCATGCTGCCGATGGCCAAACCGGGCCTGGTCAGCATCGGCATCTTCAACTTCCTCGGCCAGTGGAATCAGTACCTGCTCCCGCTGCTGCTCAACAACGAGGACGAGCAGAACTACGTGTTGCCACAGGGCCTCGCCTCGCTGGCGGTCTCCCAGGGCTACCGCGGCGACTGGGGGGCGCTCTTCGCGGGCCTGACGATCGCCATGCTGCCGGTCCTCGTCGTCTACGCGGTCTTCCAGCGACAGGTACAGGCCGGTCTGACCGCCGGGGCGCTCAAGTGACCTGGTGAGGCAGGTGATTTCAGCTTGGCCACGAAAGTGGTCTAGGCCTGTCGAGGCAAAACCGGACGTGAGTAGTGTCGGCCCGACGGCGCAGCGGGGGGCGACTGTACGCGTCAAGTCGACACTGGAGTCGAAGGGTTGAACAGCATGAGGAACCGAATGGTCGCCACCGGCGCGGCAACGCTCTGCATGGCGCTGGGACTCACCGCCTGCGGCGGGGACGGCGACAGCGGCGACAGCAAGACGATCAAACTCGTCGCCGCCGACTACGGCGACAAGGCCTCCAACGCCTCCAAGGTGTACTGGAACCAGGTCAAGAAGGAATTCGAGAAGGCCAACAAGGGCTACACGGTCGACGTCCAGGTCATCAACTGGAACGAGATCGACAAGTCCGTCAAGAACATGATCCAGGCGGGCGACGAGCCCGACCTGCTCCAGACCGGCGGCTACGCCGACAAGGTCGCCGACGACCTCCTCTACAAGGCGGACGAGGTGATGTCCGCCAAGACCCGCGAGAACCTCATCCCCGCCTTCGCCGAGGCCGGTGAGGTCGACGGCACCCAGTACGGCATTCCCTGGGTCTCCTCCAGCCGCGTGATGTTCTACAACAAGGACGTCTTGAAGAAGGCCGGCGTGAAGAGCCCGCCGAAGACCTGGGACGAACTGGTCGCCGCGGCACGGAAGATCAAGGCCAAGAAGGCCGCCGAGACCCCCTACGCCCTGCCGCTCGGCCCCGAGGAGGCCCAGGGCGAGACGATGATGTGGGAGCTGGGCAACGGCGGCGGCTACACCGACGCGGGCGGCAAGTACACCGTCGACAGCGCGAAGAACGTCGAGACCTTCGAGTGGCTCAAGACCCACCTGGTCAAGCCCGGCCTCACCTACGCCAACCCCGCCTCCACCGACCGCAAGACGGCCTTCGCCGACTTCGCGGGCGGCAAGGTCGGCATGCTCAACGGCCACCCGAGCCTCGTCCAGATGGCCAAGGACGGCAAGGTCGACTACGGCGTCGCGCCCATCCCGGGCAAGGACGGGCCGCTCAAGAGCACGCTCGGCGTGGCCGACTGGATGATGGCGTTCAAGGACGGCGGCGCCGAGAAGGAGGGCGTCAAGAAGTTCCTGGACTTCACGTACTCCAAGAAGATGCTGGCGTTCGACGAGATGTACAACCTCATGCCGGTCACCCAGGACGCGCTGAAGAGCATGCGGTCCAACGGCAGGCACAAGGACCTGGAGCCGTTCTTCGAGGTGCTGCCGAACGCCAGGTTCTACCCGCTGGGCGACACCTCGTGGGACCTCGTCTCCGCCGAGATCAAGAAGACCGGCGGCAAGGCCGTCGTCGACGACCCGAAGCAGGTGCTCGGCGACCTCCAGAAGAAGGCGGAGTCGGCGGCCGCCGACGCCAAGTAGCCCCCCAGCCCCTCTGGTTCGCAAGGAGTCCTTGTGTCACTGAAGGCCCCTCTGTCCCCGGCCGGCCCGGGCCGGGGACGGGGCGGGCGCGCGGCCGCGCCGGTGAGCCGCCGCGGCGGCATCGCCCGGCTCGGCCCGCTGCCCTGGATAGCGCCCGTCGTCCTGCTCATCCTCGCCGTGGTCGTCTGGCCCGTCATCGAGCTGGTCCGCACCTCCTTCCTGAACATCTCCATCGCCGGCAAGGTGCGCGGCGGCGCCGGGACCGCCAAGTTCGCAAAGCTCTTCGAGGAGAGCGACCTCGGGGCGGTCCTGACCTGGACCGTGGTGTGGACGGTCGTCGTCGTCACCGTCACGATGCTGCTCTCGCTCGCACTCGCCCAGCTGTTCGATCAGAAGTTCCCCGGCCGCCGCGTCACCCGCTGGGCGCTCATCGCGCCCTGGGCCGCGTCCGTCCTGATGACCGCCATCGGCTTCAAGTGGATGCTCAACCAGACCGCGGGCGTCCTGAACACCGCGATGCTGGACCTCGGGCTCATCGACAGCCCCCGGGACTGGCTCGGCAGGCCGGAGACCGCCTGGCCCTGGATGATGGCCGTCGCCGTCTTCGTCTCCCTGCCCTTCACCACGTACACGCTCCTGGCCGGCCTCCAGACCATCCCCCGGGACGTCTACGAGGCCTCGCGGATCGACGGGGCGGGGCCCTGGCAGACGTACCGCCACATCACGCTCCCGATGCTGCGGCCCGCCTTCCTCGTCGGCGTGGTCATCAACCTGATCAACGTCTTCAACTCCTTCCCGATCATCTGGGCCATGACCCAGGGCGGTCCGGGCTACGACACCTCCACATCGATGGTGTTCATGTACAAGCTGAAGGAGACCGACATCGGCGAGTCCGCGGCCATGTCGGTCGTCAACTTCCTGATGGTCGTGGTGCTCGTACTGATCTTCCTGAAGGTCAGCCGGTGGAACGAGGAGGACTGATGGCCACCACGACGGCGATACGCCCCGCACCCGGCAAGGGCCGCGCGCGCAAGCGGGCCTTCCGGCCCCGCACCCTGGTCGTCACGGCCTGCGCCTGGCTCCTCGCGGCGATCTTCCTCGCGCCCTACCTGGAGATGATCGTCACCGCGCTGCGCCCCAAGGACGAGCTGCGGGACCGCACCTACCTGCCCCAGGACCTGGAGTGGGCCAACTTCGTCGACGTCTGGAAGGAGTCGGAGCTGGGCCAGAACCTCCAGGTCACCCTGCTCGTCGCCGGCGGGGCGACCCTGCTGGTCCTGCTGGTCTCGCTGCCGGCCGCGTACTACACGGCGCGCATGCGCTACCGGGGCCGCAAGGCGTTCCTGCTGCTCGTCCTCGTCACCCAGATGTTCCAGCCCACCGCCCTGCTGGTCGGCCTCTACCGCGAGTTCCACCAGCTGGACATGCTCAACTCGGTCTGGACGCTGATCCTCACCAACGCGGCGTTCAACCTCGCCTTCGCGGTGTGGATCCTGACCGCCTACATCAGCTCGATCCCGCCGGAGCTGGAGGAGGCCGCCATGGTGGACGGCACCAGCCGCTTCGGCGCGATGACCAGGGTGACGCTGCCGCTCGCGCTGCCGAGCGTGGTCACGGCGGTGATCTTCACCTTCATCACCTCCTGGAACGAGTTCGTGATGGGCCTGACCCTCACCACCGAGCCGGACAAGCAGCCGCTGACGGTGGGCATCAACAATTTCATCGGCAACTACACCGTCCAGTGGAACTACCTCTTCGCCGCGTCCGTGGTCGCGATCGTGCCGGTCATCGTGCTGTTCGCGTTCATCGAGCGGCATGTGGTGAGCGGGCTGACGGCCGGATCGGTGAAGTAACGGCCGACGCGGCAGGGGCCGGGGCCCGGACGGGGGAGCGGAATGTCCCCCGCCGGGCCCCGGCCCCTGTCGCGTCCGATCCACTGTTTTTCCGTCAAGGACTTGACTGCGCCAACCCCTTCATCGGAGCTTGGAGTTCACAACTTGTACGGGCGGCCCTGGTGTCGTACGTCATACAGGCAAAGGTGGAAGAGTCAATGGAGACTCCGGGGTCGCAGTCCTCTCTGCACCGGGCCAATCTGGAGCGGGTCGTACGCGCCGTACGCCTCGCCGGTTCGCTCACGCAGGCGGAGATCGCGCGGACGACGGGCCTGTCGGCGGCGACGGTCTCCAACATCGTGCGGGAGCTGAAGGACGGCGGGACGGTCGAGGTCACGCCCACCTCGGCGGGCGGCAGGCGGGCCCGCAGCGTCTCGCTCAGCGGGGACGCGGGCATCGTCATCGGCGTCGACTTCGGCCACACGCACCTGCGCGTGGCCGTCGGCAACCTCGCCCACCAGGTGCTCGCCGAGGAGGCCGAGCCGCTGGACGTGGACGCGTCCGCCGCCCAGGGCTTCGACCGGGCCGAGCAGCTGGTCAGCAGGCTGATCGCGGCCACGGGAGTGGACCGTACGAAGATCGCCGGGGTGGGCCTCGGCGTGCCCGGGCCCATCGACGTGGAGTCCGGCACGCTCGGCTCGACCTCGATCCTGCCGGGCTGGACCGGCACCAAGCCCGCCGAGGAGCTGGGCGGCCGCCTCGGCGTGCCGGTGCACGTGGACAACGACGCCAACCTCGGCGCGCTCGGCGAGCTGGTGTGGGGGAGCGGGCGCGGGGTCAGGGACCTCGCGTACATCAAGGTGGCGAGCGGCGTCGGCGCGGGGCTCGTGATCAGCGGGCGCATCTACCGCGGGCCCGGCGGCACCGCCGGCGAGATCGGGCACATCACCCTCGACGAGTCGGGCCCGGTCTGCCGCTGCGGCAACCGCGGCTGCCTGGAGACCTTCGCCGCCGCCCGCTACGTCCTGCCGCTGCTCCAGTCCAGCCACGGCACGGACCTGACCATGGAGCGCGTGGTGGGGCTCGCGCGAGGCGGCGACCCGGGGTGCCGACGGGTGATCGCCGACGTCGGGCGGCACATCGGCAGCGGCGTGGCCAATCTGTGCAACCTCCTGAACCCCTCCCGGGTGGTCCTCGGCGGGGACCTCGCCGAGGCCGGTGAGCTGGTCCTCGGGCCCATCAGGGAGTCGGTGGGGCGCTACGCGATCCCCAGCGCCGCGCGGCAGCTGACCGTGCTGCCGGGGGCCCTCGGCGGCCGGGCCGAGGTGCTCGGCGCGCTGGCGCTCGCGCTCAGCGAGATGGGCGATTCGACCCTTTTGGACGGGTCGCTCGCTGTCGCCGCGCCTGCCTTCACTTAGATAACGCATGGCACCGTTGTCATCTCGTTAAGGATTTACTCCTTGACGCTGGTGTGGCGGCCGAGTTGACTTCGAGCCACCTCGGCCGCAACGACGCGGCCTCGTCAGGGAGGCACCCACCATGAACGCAGTGACGCGTCGCGTCGTCATAGGCACCGCCGCGGTTTCGATGGCACTGGCCATGACCGCGTGCGGCAAGGCCGGCGACGGCGACGACAAGGGCAACGGCGGCGACAGCAAGACCATCGGTCTGCTGCTCCCCGAGAACAAGACGACCCGCTACGAGACCTTCGACCGCCCCATCATGGAGGCGAAGATCGAGGCGCTCTGCTCGGACTGCAAGGTCAAGTACAACAACGCCGCGCAGGACATCGAGACCCAGAAGAAGCAGTTCGACGCCCTCGTCACCCAGGGCATCAAGGTGATCATTCTGGACGCGGTCGACTACAAGTCGACCAAGTCCTGGGTCAAGCAGGCCGAGAAGCAGGGCGTCAAGGTCGTCGCGTACGACCGTCTCGCCGAGGGCCCGCTCGCCGCCTACGTGAGCTATGACAACGAGAAGATCGGCCGCCTCCAGGGCGGGGCCATGGTCAAGGCGCTCGGCTCCGACGCCAAGGACGCCAACGTCGTCATGATCAACGGCTCGCCGACCGACCCGAACGCCCCCTTCTTCAAGAAGGGCGCCCACTCGGTGCTCGACAAGAAGGTCAAGAAGATCGCGTACGAGCAGGACATCCCGGACTGGTCGCCCGACGAGGCGAACCGCAAGATGTCCTCCGCGATCGACAAGCTCGGCAAGGACGGCATCCAGGGCGTCTACGCCGCCAACGACGGCATGGCGGGCGGCGCGATCACCGCCCTCAAGCAGCGCGGCATCAAGGTCCCCGTCGGTGGCCAGGACGCCGAACTCGCGGGCGTGCAGCGCCTGTTGAGCGGCGACCAGGACTACACGATCTACAAGGAGATCAAGCCGGAGGCCGAGACCACCGCCGAGATCGCGGTGCGCCTGCTCCAGGGCAAGGCCATCGACACGATCACCGACCGCAAGGTCGACTCGCTCAGCGGCGACTTCAAGGGCATCCCGGCCAAGCTCTACGACGCGCAGGCGATCACCAAGAACGAGGTCGCCGAGACGATCGTCAAGGACAAGGTCTACAAGGTCAGCGAGATCTGCACCGCCCAGTACAAGAAGGCGTGCGACGCGGCGGGCATCAAGTAACTCCCGCACGCGGCAAAGCCGTTCGCATCGTTCAGATCGTTCGCATCGTTCAGAAGTGAGTTCCGGGGGGCGCTCCAGAGAGCGCTCCCTGGAACCCGTGCCCACTCGCGGCACTGCTCTCGCTGCACCACCATCCCCGCCGGTCAGGCGGCGAAGGAGATGATTCACGTGTCCGCTACGCCCGTGCTGGCGTTGCGCGGGGTCTCCAAGCGGTTCGGCGCCGTCCAGGCGCTCACGGACGTAGACCTCGAAATCCATGCCGGTGAGGTGGTCGCCCTCGTCGGCGACAACGGAGCCGGCAAGTCCACCCTCGTCAAGACGATCTCGGGCGTCCACCCGATCGACGACGGCACCATCGAATGGGAGGGCCGCCCGGTCCGCATCGGCCGGCCGCACGACGCCCAGAACCTCGGCGTGGCCACCGTCTACCAGGACCTCGCCCTGTGCGACAACCTCGACGTCGTCGCCAACCTCTTCCTCGGCAGCGAGCTGAAGAGCGCCTCCGTCCTCGACGAGATCAAGATGGAGAAGCGGGCCAGGGAGCTCCTGGACACCCTCTCCATCCGCATCCCCAGCGTCCGCATCCCGGTCGCGGCGCTCTCCGGCGGTCAGCGCCAGGTCGTCGCCATCGCCCGCGCCCTGGTCGGCGACCCCAAGGTCGTCATCCTCGACGAGCCCACCGCGGCCCTCGGCGTGGAGCAGACCGCGCAGGTCCTCGACCTGGTGGAGCGGCTGCGCGAGCGCGGCCACGGCGTGATCCTCATCAGCCACAACATGGCCGACGTGAAGGCCGTCGCGGACACGGTCGCGGTGCTGCGGCTCGGCCGCAACAACGGCATCTTCCCCGTCGCCGACACCACCCACGAAGAGATCATCGCCGCGATCACCGGCGCCACGGACAACGCCGTCACCCGCCGCAAGGCGCGTACGGCCACGGCACCGAAGGAGGGAGCGAAGTGAGCGACCTCGCCAAGACCCCGACGAGCAAGACCACCGACGCCCCGGCCTCCGCGGCGCCCGTCCCCGCGGTCGACCCGCGCCTGCTGGTGCGCGAGGAGGGCCTGGCCGGCTACTGGAGCGAGTTCAAGCGCAAGATGCGCGGCGGCGAGCTTGGCTCGCTGCCCGTCGTCATCGGCCTGATCGTCATCGCGGTCATCTTCCAGCTGAAGAACGACCACTTCCTGGACGCGAGCAGCCTCGCGAACATCGCGGTCTTCACCTCCGGCCTCGGCATCATGGCCGTCGGCATCGTCTTCGTCCTGCTGCTCGGCGAGATCGACCTCTCGGTCGGCTCGGTGGCCGGCATGGGCGCGGCGGTCTGGGCCGTGCTGAGCGTCACCCACGGCCTGAACGACTGGCTCGCGGTGCTCCTCGCCATCCTCACCGGACTGGTCATCGGCGCCGTCCACGGCGCCTTCTTCGCCAAGGTCGGCGTGCCCGCCTTCGTGGTCACCCTGGCCGGCTTCCTCGGCTGGAGCGGCCTGCAGATCTGGCTGATGGGCGGCGAGGGGAGCATCAACACTCCCGAGGGCAGCGTCGTCGAGGACCTCACCGGCCACTTCTTCGCGGAGAAGGGCGCGGCCTACGGCCTGGCCGCCGTCGCGATCCTCGCGTACGCGGCCTCCCTGCTGCTCGACAGCAAGCGCCGCAGGAGCGCCGGGCTGCCCTCGCGCCCGGTCAGCGAGATCGTGCTGCGCACGGTCGTCGTCGCGGTCCTCGCGGGCGGTGCGGCGTACGTCCTGAACGAGCCCGCCGGCGCCCGCGGCCTGCCGCTGGCCCTGGTGCTCTTCCTTGCCGTCCTCGTGATCGCGGACTTCGTGGCGCGCCGCACCACCTTCGGCCGCCAGGTCTTCGCGGTCGGCGGCAACGCGGAGGCCGCGCGCCGGGCCGGCATCAACGTCGACCGGGTCCGGATCACCGTCTTCGCGATCTCCGGCATGCTGGCGGCCTTCGGCGGTCTGTTCATCGCGAGCCTGTCCGGCGGCGCCACCAAGAGCCTCGGCGGCGGCAACACGCTGATGATGGTGATCGCGGCGGCCGTCATCGGCGGCACCAGCCTGTTCGGCGGCCGCGGCAAGGTGTGGTCCGCGCTCCTCGGCATGCTGGTGATCCAGTCCATCCAGCAGGGGCTGAACCTGCTCGGCATGGCCAGTGAGATCCAGTTCATGATCACGGGAGCGGTGCTGCTCGCGGCGGTGGTCATCGACTCCGTCTCGCGGCGCACGCAGAAGTCGGCGGGGCGCGCGTAGCGTTCCTCCGGGCGGATTTCCCGCCGCCGGGTCTGTTGTCGCTGGTCGCGCGCCTCCCCGCGCCGCTTGCGGAGCTTCCCCCGCGTCCCCCAAGGGGCGCGGGGGTTCTCCGTGTGAGCCGGGAGCGGCTCCCCGGGCGCGGTTCGCGGCGGCGGAACATTAGACTCGACAGACCCGGCAACGCTCGAACAGCACATCTCAGCTCTATTGCAAGGAGGCACGGGTGCCGCTGCTGACCCGCATCACGGGACCGCGCGATCTGGACCGGCTCAGCCCCGAGGAGCTGAACGAGCTGGCCGGAGAGATCCGCGGCTTCCTCGTCGAGGCAGTCTCCAAGACCGGCGGCCACCTCGGCCCCAATCTCGGCGTGGTCGAGCTGACCATCGCCCTGCACCGCGTCTTCGAGTCCCCCAAGGACAAGGTCCTCTTCGACACCGGCCACCAGAGCTACGTGCACAAGCTGCTCACCGGCCGCCAGGACTTCAAGGGACTGCGCGGCAAGGGCGGCCTGTCCGGCTACCCCTCGCGCGCCGAGTCCGAGCACGACGTGATCGAGAACAGCCACGCCTCCACGGTCCTCGGCTGGGCCGACGGCCTCGCCAAGGCGAACGAGGTGCGCGGCAAGGACGACCACGTCGTCGCCGTCATCGGTGACGGCGCGCTCACCGGCGGCATGGCCTGGGAGGCGCTGAACAACATCGCGGCCGCCAAGGACCGCCCGCTCGTGATCGTCGTCAACGACAACGAGCGGTCGTACGCGCCCACGATCGGCGGGCTCGCCAACCACCTCGCGACGCTGCGCACGACCGACGGCTACGAGCGGTTCCTGGCCCGCGGCAAGGACATCCTGGAGCGCACCCCGGTCGTCGGCAGGCCGCTGTACGAGACGCTGCACGGCGCCAAGAAGGGCCTGAAGGACTTCATCGCCCCGCAGGGCATGTTCGAGGACCTCGGCCTGAAGTACGTCGGCCCGATCGACGGCCACGACATCGAGGCCCTGGAATCGGCGCTCCAGCGCGCCAAGCGCTTCGGCGGCCCGGTGATCGTGCACTGCCTCACCGAGAAGGGCCGCGGCTACAAGCCCGCCGAGGAGGACGAGGCCGACCATTTCCACGGCATCGGCCCGATCCACCCCGACACCGGTCTGCCCATCGCCGCGGGCGGCATGGACTGGACGTCCGTCTTCGGCGAGGAGATGGTCAAGCTCGGCCACGAGCGCGAGGACATCGTCGCCATCACAGCGGCCATGCTCCAGCCGGTCGGCCTGGCCAAGTTCGCCAAGGCGTTCCCCGAGCGGGTGTACGACGTCGGCATCGCCGAGCAGCACGCGGCCGTCTCCGCGGCGGGCCTGGCCACCGGCGGCCTGCACCCCGTGTTCGCCGTGTACGCCACCTTCCTCAACCGCGCCTTCGATCAGCTCCTGATGGACGTGGCCCTGCACAAGTGCGGCGTCACCTTCGTCCTGGACCGGGCGGGCGTCACCGGCACGGACGGCGCCTCGCACAACGGCATGTGGGACATGTCGATCCTCCAGTGCGTGCCGACGGTGCGGATCGCCGCCCCGCGCGACGCCGACCAGGTCCGCCTCCAGCTCCGCGAGGCCGTCGAGGTCGACGACGCGCCGACCGTCGTGCGCTACTCCAAGGGCGCGGTCGGCCCGGCCGTCAAGGCCGTCGGCACGGTCGGCGGCATGGACGTGCTGCGCGAGGCGGGCAGCGAGCACCCCGACGTGCTGCTGGTGTCCGTCGGCGCGCTCGCGCCGATGTGCCTGGAGATCGCGGGCCTGCTCGACAAGCAGGGCATCACCACGACCGTCGTGGACCCGCGCTGGGTCAAGCCGGTGGACGAGGCCATGGCGCCGCTCGCCGAGCAGCACCGCGTCGTCGTCACCGTCGAGGACAACTCCCGCGCGGGCGGCGTCGGTTCCGCCATCGCCCAGGCCCTGCGCGACGCGGGCGTCGACGTGCCGCTGCGCGACTTCGGCATCCCGCCGCGCTTCCTCGACCACGCCTCCCGCAAGGAGATCATGGCCGAGATCGGGCTGACCGCCCCGGACATCGCCCGCCAGGTGACGGGTCTGGTCGCCAAGCTCGACGGCCGGTACGAGCGCGCGGGCGACGAGGTGGACGCCGTGGAGCCCGCCCGCGACTGACCCCGCCCGACACCGCCGAAGGGCCGGTCCCGACACCCTGTACGGGTGGTGGGACCGGCCCATTCGCGTGAATGGGCCCGCGCCGGGGCGTGCCGGGTACGCGGCCTCTCGATCATGTCGGGGACGACAAGCGTGGGAGGTACGCCCGTGAGCAGCACCCTCTTCAGGACGAAGAGCGTCGAGCAGTCCATCAGGGACACCGAGGAGCCGGAGCACGCGCTCAAGAAGTCGCTGTCCGCCCTCGACCTCACGGTCTTCGGCGTCGGCGTGATCATCGGCACCGGCATCTTCGTCCTGACCGGAAAGATCGCCAAGGAGACGGCGGGGCCCTCGGTGGCCCTCGCCTTCGTCGTCGCGGGCCTCGTCTGCGGGCTCGCGGCGCTCTGCTACGCCGAGTTCGCCTCGACGGTGCCGGTGGCCGGGTCCGCGTACACCTTCTCGTACGCCTCCCTCGGGGAGTTCCCGGCCTGGATCATCGGCTGGGACCTCATCCTGGAGCTGGCGCTCGGCTGCGCGGTGGTCGCGGTCGGCTGGTCCGGCTATCTGCGCTCCCTCCTGGACACCGCGGGCCTGCACCTGCCGCGCTCGCTCAGCGGGACGCACGAGGGAAGCTTCGGCTTCGACCTGCTGGCCTTCCTGCTGGTGCTCGCCCTGACCGGCATCCTGGTCCTCGGCATGAAGCTGTCCTCGCGGGTGACCAACGTCATCGTCGCCGTCAAGGTCACCGTGGTGCTGCTGGTCATCGTCGTCGGCGCGTTCTTCATCACCGGCGCCAACTACGACCCGTTCGTCCCGCCGAGTGAGCACCCCGCGGGTGCCGGGGGCGTCGCCGCGCCGCTGGTCCAGCTGATGTTCGGCTTCACGCCCTCGAACTTCGGCGTGATGGGCATCTTCACCGCGGCGGCCGTGGTCTTCTTCGCCTTCATCGGCTTCGACATCGTGGCGACCGCCGCCGAGGAGACCCACAACCCGCAGCGCGACGTGCCCCGCGGCATCCTCGGCTCGCTGCTGATCTGCACCCTCCTGTACGTCGCCGTGTCGGTGGTCGTCACCGGTATGCAGAAGTACAGCGAACTGTCGACGGACGCCCCCCTCGCCGACGCGTTCAAGTCCGTGGGGCACCCCTTCTGGGCGGGCCTGATCAGCTTCGGCGCGGCCGTCGGCCTCACCTCGGTCTGCATGATCCTGCTGCTCGGCCAGACCCGGGTCTTCTTCGCGATGAGCCGCGACGGACTGCTGCCGCTGACGTTCTCCAAGGTCCACCCGAAGTTCGGCACGCCCTACCGCTCGACGATCCTGCTCGGCGTGATCGTGGCGATCGTCGCCGGCTTCACGTCCATCGACGAACTGGCCGAACTGGTCAACATCGGCACGCTGTTCGCCTTCGTCGTCGTCGCGCTCGGCGTCATCCTGCTGCGCAGGCAGCGCCCCGACCTGCCGCGCGCGTTTCGCACCCCGCTGGTGCCGTTCGTGCCCATCCTGTCGGTGCTCGCCTCGCTGTGGCTGATGCTCAACCTGCCGGCGGAGACCTGGCTGCGGTTCGCCATCTGGATGGTGATCGGCGTCGTCATCTACTTCGTGTACGGGCGCTCGCACAGCCGCCTCCACGTGCGCGACACCCGCGCCGGTAACGCACTGTAGCCAGCAGTCTTTCGGCAAGTCTCTCGACAGGCCCCGTATGTCCCGATACGCCCAAAGGCGCGGGGCCCGATAGCGTGCACACATGCCCGCCGCGCCCTCCGCCCCACCACGTTCCGTACGCGACGTCCGGGCGCCGGGCCGGCGCGAGTCGCGCACCGCGTGCGACCGGGCGGCCCCCTGGCTGCGGCTGCTCCCCCTGTTCGCCGCCCTGGCGTGCCTGACCCGCCTGCCCTCCTTCCGGTGCCCGCTGTGGAACCCCGACGAGGGCTATCTCGCCGTCCAGGCAAGGATGCTGGCCGACGGCGGCGAGCTGTACGAGACGGTGGTCGACCGTAAGCCGCCGCTCGTCCCCTGGCTCTACGCGGGCGCCTTCGCGCTCTTCGGCGACTCCTCGCTCCTGCCGCTGAAGGTCCTCGCGGTCGCCGCGCAGCTCCTGACGGCACTGCTGCTGGCCTCCCTGGCCCGGCGCCGCTGGGGAGCGGGGGCGGGGCGCACGGCGGGCGTGCTGTACCTGCTGATCTCCGTCGGCCTCAACCCCGAGGACGCCCAGGCCGCCGGCTTCGAGGTCTTCATGCTGCCCTGCACGGCCGCCGCCATGTGGTGCGCGGACCGCCGCCGGTGGGGCGCCGCGGGCACGGCGGTCGCCTGCGCCTTCCTCGCCAAGCAGACCGGGGGCGCGGTGCTCCTGCCCGTCCTGTGGCTGCTGTGGCGCGGCGGGGCGGGGCGCCGGGGCCTGCTGCGCCTGGGCGCCGGTCTGTGCGCCCCCGTCCTCGCGGCGGCCGCGCTCACCACGTTCTCCGGCTTCCTGTTCTGGACGGTGACGGGTTCGGGCGCGTACGCCTCCTTCACCGGCTCCGAACTCCACGTGCTGGGGCGGGGACTGGTGAACGCCGCGCTCCTCGCGGTGGCCTGCGCGGGCATCGTCCCGCCGGTGGTACGCGTGCTGCGCATCGCCCGCACCGGGGCGGGGGAGCTGTGGCTGTGGCTCGCCTCGTCGGCGGCGGCGGTCCTGCTCGGCTTCCACTTCTTCGGCCACTACTACCTGCAACTCATGCCGCCGCTCGCCCTGTTGGGCACGGCGGCCCTGCAGATCCTGCCGCGCCGGCACACGGCTCGCGCGCTCGCCGTCACGGGGTGCGCGTGCGCGCTGTTCCTGGCCTGGGGCCTGGTCGTGCCGCGCCCCGAACTGGCGCACGCCACGCGCCTCGCGGAGACGGTCAGGGCGTACACGGCGCCCGACGCCGAGGTGCTGCTGTGGGGGATGCACCCGGAGGGCTACTGGCTGGCCGACCGCGCCCCCGCGAGCCGCTTCCTGACGGCGGGCCTGCTGACCAACTACAGCGGCGGCCGCGACGGCCCGAAGGTGGGGCAGAGGTACGGGGTGCGGGGCGCGTGGCCCACCTTCGAGAGGGAGTGGCGCGCCCACCCGCCGGCCCTGGTCGTCGACGACTCCCGCGGCAAACCGTACGGCCTCTCCCGCGTCCCGTCCCTGCGCAGGGCGCTGAAGGCGGGGTACGAGCCGGTGCTGCGCGTGGAGGGGGCGGTGGTCTACCGGCGGGGGGAGTGAGGCCGGCGGGCCGCCGGCGCGGTCGGCTCCCGCGTACAGTCGGGTGATCGACCGTGAGGGAGGCGAGGGTGCGGGCAGGGGGCAGGCGGGTCCTCGCGGTGGCCATGGCCGTGTTCTGCGTGGCGCTTCTCGGTCCGAGCGCGCCGGGCGACGCCTTCCTCGCCCGGTCGCTGCCCGCCGACGCCGTCCGGGAGGTCGTGCCGAACCGGGTCATGACGTGGAACATCTGCAACCCCTGCGAGGTGGGCAACGCCGGCCGGGCGGCGGAGATCGCCGCGTACGCGCCGCAGGCCATCGGTCTGCAGGAGGCCTGCGTACGGGACGTGGAGAAGATCCGCGACTATCTGGAGGGCCTGTACGGGCTGGTCTACCACGTCGAGTACGGGACGGTGCTGCGCAGTTGGGGCCGCTGCGGAGGATGGCCCTGGCGTCCGGGCGGGTTCGGCCAGGCGATCCTCTCGGCGGCGCCGATGACGGACCGCGTGCGCGTGCGCTACCCCGACGGCGGTTCCGAGGACCGGGGGTATCTGGCCGTGACCACGAAGGTCGACGGCCGGCCCGTCCGCGTCTTCGACACGCACCTCGCCCAACGGCGGCAGGAGGAGGTCCGGGCGGCACAGACCGCGGTCCTCGCCGCGGCCGTCGCCCGGCACGAGCGCGCGATCGTCCTCGGCGACTTCAACGCCGAACCGGACGCCCCCGAGCTGGCGAAGATGTGGTCCCTGGCCACGGACACGGACCCCGGGTGCCGCCCCGCGCCCAGCGGCCCCGCCGGCTGCGTGCCCACCACGGACTGGCACAGCAAGTTCGACTACGTCTTCCTGCGGGACGTCGCCGCGCGCAAGCACGGTGTCCATCCGACCCTGTACTCGGACCATCACCTCCTGCACAGCGACGTGGAGCTGGGATGAATCCCCGGCCGGGCGGGTGCGGGCGGGCGCGGGTCAGCGGCGGCGCCCCCACCCCCGTACGACCTCCGCCAGGGCGTTGACCGCCTCGGTCGCGTCGGCGGGGCGCTCGCGCAGGCGCGGGCCGAACTCCACGTGCAGGAACGAGACGTCGTGGGCGGCCGCCGCGCGGCCCTGCACGTTCGTGCGGCCCTCCAGGGGGCAGGACCGGGCCCAGGCCCGGCACACGTCGTAGCCCCTCTTGCGCAGGGCGGCCGCGAGGGCGCGGGCCTCGGGGCGCCCCTCGGAGCCCCGGCCCGTGGAGGCGACCACGTCGTGGTCCGGAGCCGAGTCGTCCGCCATGCCGTGCAGCTGCACGCCGGGCAGCCCGCGCCGCGCCAGTTCGGCGCAGACGGCGTGGAAGACGCTGTCCCTGCGGTGCGCCACGTCGGCCTCGTCGGCACGGCCGGCTTTGCGATGTGCTCCCGCGACGATCAGGACGCCGCCCGGGGCGCGGCCGAGGAGCCGCGCGCCGAGCCGCTCGGTGTTCCGGTCGGCGACGGGGTGCGGCACCTGGACCGTCCAGCGCGCGGGGGAGTCGAGGTCAAGATAGACGCGCCCCCAGCCACGGGGTGCGGTGCCGCCCTCGGAGCGGTCGGCCACTTCCGCGTACCGGCGCCCGGTGGCCTCGTCGGTCACCGTGCGCAGCGCGAAGTCCACGTCGGCCAGGCGGTGTTCGGCCTCCTCGCGGCGGCCGTCAAGGAGCAGGGCGACCCCCTTGGCGACGGTCTCGCGGTCCCTGCGGGAGGGGTGGCGGTAGCCGGTGTCCTCGCCGAAGCCGGCGGTGTACTCGGCGATCACGCGCTCCAGGCCGGGCTCGGGGATGGCCGCGCGCGGCGACCGGTATCCTTTCCCGGTGGGCTCGCGATCCTTGCCCGAGGAGTCCCCGGTGCACTGGGAGAGGCTGAGGACACAGGCCGTGACGGCGGCGAGGATCCGCAGCTTCTTTGCGACCGCCATGGGCCGGGTGCGGGAGTTCATCATGGTCGTATAAACATATCCCTGTGATGACACGTCCCTCCGGCAGGCATTTCGTGACCTGTGCGGCCTCCGCGCTCCTGCTTTTCGCCACGGCCGCCTGCGGCCCCTTCGGCGACGACGGCGAAGCCGCCGCCGACGGCCCCTCGTTCACCGTCGCCGCCGCGGGTGACATCCTGATCCACCCCCAGCTCACCGACCAGGCCCGCAAGGACGCCAAGGTCACGGGCAAGGGCGACCGGGGCCTCGACTTCGGGCCGATGATGGCCGGGGTCAAGCCGGTCATCAGCAAGGCCGACCTCGGCATCTGCCACTTCGAGCCGGTGGTGGGCAAGCCCGACGGCCCCTTCCAGAGCTATCCCGACTTCCTCGTCCCGCCGCAGATAGCCACGGCGGTCAAGGACGTCGGCTACGACCAGTGCTCGACCGCCTCGAACCACACGCTCGACCACGGCCCCGCCGGCGTCACCCGCACCCTGAACACGCTGGACAAGGCGGGACTGCGCCACACCGGTTCGGCGCGCAGCGCGGCGGAAGCGGACAAGCCGCTCATCACCGAGGTCAAGGGCGTCAAGGTCGCGCAGATCGCCTTCGCCTTCGGGTTCAACGGCCGCGAGGTCCCGAAGGACAAGCCGTGGCTCGTCAACCAGAACGACTTCGGGAGGATCTCCGCCGCCGAGAAGAAGGCGCGGGCGGCCGGCGCCGAAGTGGTCATCCTCAGCATCCACTGGGGGCGTGAGAACCAGCCCAACGCCAGCGGCCCCCAGCTCGCGCTGGCCCGCAGGATCGCCCGGGAGACCGGCATCGACCTCGTGATCGGCCACCACGCCCACGTGGTCCAGCCGATGGAGAAGGTCGACGGCACCTGGATCGCGTACGGCCTCGGCAACCAGATCGCCCGGCACGACGTGCCCAGCGGGCTGACCGAGGAGGGCGTCATCGGCTGGTTCGAGTTCGTCAAGCGCGGCGGCAAGTGGGACGTCGAGGCCAAGTACGTGCCCACGTTCGTGGACATCCCGCCGGACCCGGACGAGACGGGCGCCCTGCCCAAGGGGGCGGTCAAGGACCACCGGCTCCTCGACGTGGCCGCCGTGCTGCGGGACGGCGAGGGCCTCAGTGAGCAGCAGCGCTCCCGCTACCGGGTGGCCTTCGAGCGCACCCAGGGCACGCTCCTGAACAGGGGTGCGAGCAAGGACGGACTCCAACCGCTGGAAGAACTTCCGGCGGACTGAACCGGAGGGTAAACCTCCGCGCAACGCGATGTAACTCACATCTCATTCAAGCCGTACATCTTTTTCGGCGGACCGAGGGTCGAACCTCTCCGGAGCGCATCACTGTGCGTTTCCCTGCCATGCGTCATTCCAGGAGAGGAGCACCCCTTGGCCGCTTCGCGTTCGAAGCGGCGGCACAAGGTCCGCCGAAGGACCGACATGTCCCTGCTGGGTGGCATACGTCCCCCCATCGCCGTGCTGTCGGTCCTGCTCCTCGCCCTCGCGGGCATCACCGCCCTCACCCTCGGCCGCGCCGGACAGGAGGCCGTGCCCAAGGCGGTCAAGCTGTCCCAGCAGCACTTCGCGGAGGACGGCGCCATCGCGCTGCGCGCCTCCATCGACGAGTCCGTCACCGACCTGACCCGCACCGCCGAGCTGTTCAGCGCCGGCGAACCGGTGCCCCCCGACGCCGTCCTGGACAAGATCGGCAGCGTCTACCAGAAGTGGATGGGCACCGCGGTCGTCGAGATCTCCTCGGGCAAGCTCCTCGCCGCCCGCGGCGAGAACCTCCCGCTGACCGCCATCGACCGCGGCGCGCTCGCCGACGAGGACGGCCTCGCCCCCCGCATGGTGCGCCTGGAGAACGGCGAGACACGCCTGCTCTCCTTCGCCCTGCTCACCTGGCGGGGTCAGCCCCAACAGCTCCTGGTCGCCTCCAGCAGCCTGCGCTTCCCCGGCATCAGCCTCGGCAAGTTCCGCTCCATCGGCGTCGTCGGCCAGGACGGGCACCTGCTGAGCACCGACGGCATCCCCGAGCCCGAACAGGTCCTCACCGACCTCCAGCGCGACGAGGTCAAGCAGTCCAACAAGCAGCTCAAGGCCTTCGCCGAGGCCGCCGCGAAGAAGACCCGCACCCACCCGCTCATGTCCAAGGAGCCCGGCTCCGGCGGCTTCCTCGGCGTCAGCGGCCACCTCACCGGCGAGCGCTACCTCGGTGAACGCGCCATCGGCGGCTACGCGAGCCTCGCCGGACCCGAGGCGGGCAAGGCCACCGTCGCCACCCGCCTCGGCCTCTCCGTCGTCGCGATGGTCCCGGTCGCCGAGGACCCCGTCGCCACCCACAGCTCCGCCTTCGGACTGCTCGCCGCGGCCGCCCTGCTGCTCATCGGCGGGCTCACCGTCTTCCTGCTCCTGCGCACCGTCCAGCGCCCGCTGATCCGGCTCTTCCTCGAAGGCCGCCGGCTGACCCGCGGCGACCTGGACAGGCCCGTCACCGTGCCGAAGTCCGGCGAGGCGGCCCGCATCGGCGCCGCCCTGGAACGCCTGCGCCGCCAACTGCTCGGCGAACCCGCCGGCGCGGGCCAGACACCGGCCCGCCGCGGCCGGTTCGGCAGCCGCACGCTGATCGCGGTGTGCGCGGTCCTCCTGCTCGCCTGGTCCGCGCCGCTCATGCTGCTCCTGAACCGCGCCGGCGACACCGTCGTCGTACCGCAGCAGATGGTCAACGACCAGCGCGAACGCACCGACACCCTGACCGACCGGGTCCGCCGCGCGCTCAACGAGGGCCACGCCGACCTCACCTCCGTCGCCTCCCTCATCGGCAACCGCACCAAGGCCACCGACATGGCCGCGGTCCTCGAGAGCACCCTGAACCAGCACTCCCGCTACCAGTCCCTGTACGTCCTCGACGCCAAGGGCGAGGTCCTGGCCCGGGCGGGCGACGACCCCCGCAGCCCCGGTGGCAAGGGGCCCTCCACCCAGCAGATCCGGGTCCTCGACGAGGGCGGCAAGGAGCCGGTCATCCTCGGCACGGCCGAGATCCCCGGCCGGGCGGGCGCCGCCGTGGTGGGCGAGTTCCGCATCGACTTCCTCAACTCGCTGCTCAAGCGGCCCGGCCTCGGCCAGGTCCGCGTCATCGACGAGAAGCGCAAGGTGATCGGCGCCAACAGCGGCTACCGCGAGTTCGAGGGGCTGCCCAGCGGCCGCCTGAACGCGCTCGCCGAGGGCACCGGACAGAAGGTCGGCCTCAGCCCGCGCCCCAGCGGCGTCCTGTACCGCGACGGCGACGACATCCAGATCGCGGCCGCCGCGCCCTTCGTCGGCGGCGGCGCGGCCCGCTCGCTCGGCTGGACCGTGCTCAGCTGGCAGCCCGCGTCGGGCCTCGCCATCCCCGAGTACACCCTGCAGAACCGCACCGTCCTCGCCGGTCTCCTCGGCATCACCGCGGCGGCGGCCTGCCTCGGCTGGCTGCACATCGTCGTCGTCCGGCCGCTGCGCCACCTCGCCGACCAGGCCGAGGCGCTCGCCGACGGGGACCGCCGCACCGTCCTGTACCCGCGCCACCACGACGAGGTCGGCGCCGTCACCCGCAGTCTGGAACTCATCCGGCAGCAACTGCCGACGGGCACCCAGCGCAAACGGGACGGCGTCACGGCCAGCCTCGCCGGAAGGAACTGAACCCCGTGCTCTTCCTCTACACCGTGCTCGTGGTGTGCGGCGCCGTCCTGTTGGTGGCCGGCGTCGTCGAACAGCGCCGGCACTTCGCCAACCTGGAGCACATCCCCTCGCGGGTGCTCGTCAACGGCATCCGCGGCAAGTCCTCCATCACCCGGCTGTGCGCGGGCGCCCTGCGCGGCGGCGGCCTCACCACGGTCGCCAAGACCACCGGCACCGCCGCCCGGTTCATCCACCCGGACGCCACCGAGGAGCCCGTCTACCGCAAGTTCGGCATCGCCAACGTCGTCGAGCAGATCGGCATCGTGCGGCGCGCCGCGGCCTACCACCCGGACGCCCTGGTCATCGAGTGCATGGCGGTCATGCCCGCCCTCCAGGAGATCAACCAGTCCAAGCTGATCCGCTCCACCATCGGCGTGCTCTGCAACGTCCGCGAGGACCACCTCGCCGAGATGGGCCCGACCCTCGACGACGTGGCGCGCTCGCTCTCGCGCTCCATGCCGGAGGGCGGCATCTGCGTGACCGCGGAGAAGGACCGCTTCGACATCCTCAAGGAGGAGGCCGACGCCCGGAACTGCGAGCTGGTCTACGCCGACCCCGAGACGGTCACCGACGACGAGCTGCGCGGCTTCAGCTGGTTCACCTTCAAGGAGAACGTGGCCATCGCGCTGAAGGTCGCCGACCTCCTCGGCGTCGGCCGCGAGGTCGCCCTCCAGGGCATGTACGAGGCGCCGCCGGACCCCGGTGTCCTCTCCGTCGAGCGGTACGCCACCGAGGACGGCAAGAAGCTCCGCTTCGCCAACGTCTTCGCGGCGAACGACCCCGAGTCGACGCTGATGAACATCAACCAGCTGCTCGACCTCGGCGCCATCCACCGGCCGCTCAACGTCGTCATCAACTGCCGCCCCGACCGCGTCGAGCGCAACGGCCAGATGGGCGAGATCATCCCCGACCTGAAGCCGGACAAGGTCTTCGTCATCGGCCACCCCGCCAAGTCGGCCATCGACGCGATCCCCGCCGAGTGGCGCTCGCACGCCGTCGACCTCGGCGGCGACCGGCGCGACCCGGAGGAGTTCATGCGCGAGATGCTCGCGCAGCTCGGTCCCGACTCCTCCCTGGTGGCGATCGGCAACATCCACGGCCAGGGCGAGCTGCTCCTGGAACACCTCGCGGAGCTGCCGCCGGACGAGAGCGAGGAGCAGGCCCCCGAGGAGCCCGCGCCGTTCTACGAGCCGCACGTCGACCCCTATCAGCACTACTCCGAGGCGTACGAGACGCGGTACACGAGCACCGGCCAGCACCCGCAGGTCCGCCTCCCCGCGCAGCACCACGCCCCGGAACAGCGGTACGAGGCACACGAGCCGTACCAGCAGCCCTACGAGGCACAGCAGGCCCAGCAGCGCTACGAGACCCAGCAGGCCCAGCAGGCCCAGCAGTCCTACGAGGCGCAGCAGTACGACCCGCACCAGCAGTACGAGCCATATCAGCAGCACCAGCAGCACCAGCATCAGCAGCAGCACCAGCCGTACGAGACCCACGGCCGGCCCCCCGCCCCCCGCGGCATGTTCGAGCCGCGGGTGCCGCCCGCACCGCCCGCCGCAGACGACACCCAGCAGTGGCACAGCCCAGGAGAGCCCCGTTGATTCCCTCCGTCCTCACCCCTGAGATCGCCGCGGTCGGCATCGCGCTCGGGCTGCTCTTCTCCCTGGTCTGCTACCTGACGACCAACCTCTCGCCCGGCGGCATGATCACCCCGGGCTGGCTGGCGCTGACCCTCGTCGAGGACCTCCAGCGCGCGGCCATGGTGGTCGGCGTGACCGTGCTGACGTACGCCGGCACCCTGCTGATGCAGAAGTACGTGATCCTCTACGGCAAGCGGCTGTTCGCCGCGGTCGTGCTGCTCGGCGTGACGCTCCAGGCCACCGTGATGATCGTGCTCTCCCTGGAGTTCCCGCTCATGTACGCGAACCAGACCCTCGGCTTCATCGTCCCGGGCCTGATCGCCTACCAGCTCGTGCGCCAGCCCAAGGGCCCCACGCTGCTCGCCACCGGCTCGGTGACGCTCATGGCCTACGTCGTCCTCACCGCCGGGATCCTCCTCGGCTTCATGCCGTCCGCCTGATTCCCTGGAGTCATTCATGCCGCCCAAGAAGAAACGTCCCGTCCTGCACGCGGCGACCGTGCTCGCCCTGCTCGCCGGCAGCGCCTACCTGACCGTGGAACTGCGCGCGGACGAAGCGGCCAAGGTGCCCAAGGTGCAGGCCGTCACCGACACCCCGGGGCTGCGCAACAGCACCGGGCAGCAGGCGAGCGGCGAGCTGAAGTGGGAGCGCCTGAAGAACCCCGACCGCTCCGTGCTGCGCACCGACGGCGGCAAGGTGCTCGCCACCTTCACCGACGGCGCCCGCACCGCCACGCTGACCGGCCCGAGCCGCACCTTCACCGAGCCCGCGAACACCAAGTCCCGCGTCGTCACCAACGACTGGGTGCGGCTGATGCCGGAGACGTGGCGCGAGGGTGCGGAGAAGGAGAAGTGGTTCAAGGACTGGTACAAGGAGTTCTCCGGCAGCGAGGAGGACGACATCTTCGCGATGGCGTTCCAGTACGTGGAGGGCGCCCCCGTCAAGAAGGACGACGAGGGCATCGCGTACGCCGGTGACGCCGACTTCGGTCCGCTGAACCCCAACGGCAGCTCCGGCAACGACCTGCGCCTGGAGCAGTCCGACTTCTACGACTACCTCGGCATCCCCTACACCTTCCGCAACGGCACCACCGTCCAGCCCGAGAAGCTGCGGGCCCGCTCCATGGACTGCTCGGGCTTCATCCGCACGGTCTTCGGCTACCGGGCCCGCTACCCCCTGATGGCCGACGACAGTTCCGGCGACGGCCTCCCCCGCACCGCCAACGGCATGGCGCGCGGCAAGGCCGGCACGGACGTCATCGAGCTGAAGGGCGTCGGCGCGGCCGACCGCCCCAAGTCCATCGACGTGGTGCAACCGGGCGACCTGGTCTTCTTTAAACTCGACGCCCGCACCAAGCAGCGCCTCGACCACGTCGGCATGTTCCTCGGCCACGACGCCGACGGCCACAAGATCTTCATCTCCAGCCGGGAAGAGGTCAACGGCCCGACCATCGGCGACAAGGGCGGCACCTCCCGCCTCGACGGCAACGGCTACTACGCCTCGACGCTGCGCAGCGCGAAGCGGCTCTAGCCGAGGCAGGTCGCTCAGGGCGCGCGCACCGTCCTCGGGCCCGCGCAGTGGGCGCCCACCTCACCGACCCTGCGGCGCAGTTCGCGGTCGGCCGTGATGACCAGGCACGGCCGGCCCGCGGCCTCCGCGGCCACTTTCACGATGTGGTCGTCACCGCTGCCGGGCGCGCTCTCCACGCGGACGCCCGGCACGGACTCGACGCCCCGCGCCGCGCCCTCCACGACCAGGACGACGTCCACCGGGCCCGGGTGGCCCTCGACGCCTTTCTCGGCGTGGGCGACGAGCCGGTCCCGCAGGCGTTCGGCGGCCCCGCGGCGGTCGTGCCACCAGCCGTCCGGCACGGAACCGACCACGTTGGCGCCGTCGACGACGACAAGAGTTCTCATGCGGCAAACGTAAACTAATAGGCAAAACGCTGTGCGCACGTGAACGTGGAAGGGTTGCCGCCGAGACATGCCGCCGACGACGAGGTCCGTCAGCACCGGTGCCCCGGACACCGCCCGCTGGCTGCTGCGCGGCAAGGACGGCCGCCTCACCGCGTACGCCCGCGCCGAGGGCGGGCTGCTGCGCTGGACCGAGACCGCGCCCGGCGGCCCCGACTGGACGGGCCCCGACTTCTTCGCGGCGCCCGACCTGACCTACCTCACGCTGGCCCAGGGCGCCGACGGCTACGTGCACTTCGTGGGCCGCGGTGAGCGGCGCGAGGCCGACGGCAAGGTCGTCGTCGACCTCGTGCACTCCATCCAGTACCAGACGGGCCGCCCGCTCATGGACTGGCGCTCGCTCGGCAACCCGCACACCAAGCTCGTCGAGCGCGCCCCCCACCTCGGCGCGCCCGCGGCCGCCGTGGACGCGGCGGGCACCGTCCACGTCTTCGTGCGGGACGCCGTGCACAGCGTGCGGATGCGCCGTGAGGGCAAGGGCGGCAAGTGGGAGGCCTGGAAGGACTTCAAGGTCCGCGAGGCCCTGGACGGCATCGTCGCCCTCGCCACCTCCACCGGCCGCGTCGAGGTCCTCGCACCCGGCGACAAGGCCACGCTGCGCTGGGCGCAGGACAAGCAGGGCGGCGACCTCACGCGGCGGGACGACGTGCCGCTCGCCGCGGCCCCCGGCTCGGGCACGGTCCTGGAGACCGGCCCCGACCGCTTCACGTACTACGCCGCCGACGCGCACGGCAGCGGCATGCTCGCCCACCGCCCGGCCGACGGCGGCCCGGCCGTGCCGCTCGGCGGCGCCCCCGGCACCGGACCCGTCGCGGCCCTGCGCACGACCATAGACGGCCACGACTGCACGGTCCTCGCGCACCGCACCGCCGGCGGCCGCCCCGCGCTCGCCGCGTTCCCCACGGAGGACGAGGAAGCGGGCCTGTGGTGGGCCGAGACCGGCGAACGCTGCATGGGCGCACCGGCGTTGGCCCTCGACGCCCGGGGCCGCGTGGTCATGGCGGCGATCGGCCTCGACGGCACGCTGCGGCTCGCCCGCCAGAAGGCGGAGCCGGGCCTCGCCCTGGAGGCGTGGACGACGGTCTGACGCCGGGTGCGCACCGGGAAACGGCGCGCGGGCGGCGAAACGGCCGGGGCCGTACGGGAGTCGCTCCCGTACGGCCCCGGCCGTGTTGCGGCGGCGCAGGAGTTACGCCGGGACGCTCGCCACGCCCTGGGCGAGGAACCGCTTGCCGTTCACCCGCTCGCTGACGCCCTCACGGTCCAGGTACGGCGTGATGCCGCCCAGGTGGAAGGGCCAGCCCGCGCCGGTGATCAGGCACAGGTCGATGTCCTGGGCCTCGGCGACGACGCCCTCGTCGAGCATGAGCCCGATCTCCTGGGCCACCGCGTCGAGCACCCGGTCGCGCACCTGCTCCTCGGTGAGGACGACGTCGCCCTGCTTGAGGAGGGCGGCGACCTCGGGGTCCAGCTCCGGCTTCCCGCTGTCGTACACGTAGAAGCCGCGCTTGCCCGCCTTGACGACGGCCGCGAGGTTCGGGGAGACGGTGAAGCGCTCCGGGAAGGCGCGGTTCAGCGTCTCCGAGACGTGCAGGCCGATGGCCGGGCCGACCAGCTCCAGGAGGACCAGCGGCGACATCGGCAGACCGAGCGGCTCGATGGCCTTCTCGGCGACGGCGACCGGGGTGCCCTCGTCGATGATGTTCTGGATCTCGCCCATGAAGCGGGTCAGGATGCGGTTCACGACGAACGCCGGGGCGTCCTTCACGAGCACCGCGGTCTTCTTCAGCTTCTTGGCGACACCGAACGCCGTGGCCAGCGAGGCGTCGTCGGTCCGCTCGCCGCGCACGATCTCCAGGAGCGGCAGGATCGCGACCGGGTTGAAGAAGTGGAAGCCGACGACCCGCTCGGGGTGCTTCAGCTTCGACGCCATCTCGGTGACCGACAGCGAGGAGGTGTTCGTGGCGAGGATGGCGTGCGCCGGGGCGACCGCCTCCACCTCCGCGAAGACCTGCTGCTTGACGCCGATCTCCTCGAAGACGGCCTCGATGATGAAGTCCGCGTCGGAGAAACCCTCGGCCTTGTCCAGGACGCCGCTCACCAGCGCCTTGAGGCGGTTGGCCTTGTCCTGGTTGATGCGGCCCTTGCCGAGCAGCTTGTCGATCTCGGCCTGGACGTAGCCCACACCCTTGTCGACGCGCTCCTGGTCGATGTCGGTCAGCACGACCGGCACCTCCAGGCGGCGCAGGAACAGCAGCGCGAGCTGCGAGGCCATCAGACCGGCGCCGACGACACCGACCTTGGTGACCGGGCGCGCCAGGTTCTTGTCCGGGGCGCCGGCGGGGCGCTTGGCGCGCTTCTGCACGAGGTTGAACGAGTAGATGCCCGCGCGCAGTTCACCGCCCATGATGAGGTCGGCGAGCGCCTTGTCCTCGGCGTCGAAGCCCTTCTGGAGGTCGCCGTCCTTGGCGGCCTCGATGATCTCCAGGGCGCGGTAGGCGGCCGGAGCGGCGCCGTGCACCTTGGAGTCGGCGATGGCACGGCCGCGCGCGACGGCGGCGTCCCAGGCCTCGCCCCGGTCGACCTCGGGACGGACGACCTCGATCTCGCCCCTGAGGACGGAGGCCGTCCACAGCAGCGACTGCTCCAGGAAGTCGGCGCCCTCGAAGATCGCGTCGGCGATGCCGAGCTCGAAGACCTGCTTGCCCTTGAGCTGACGGTTCTGGTTGAGCGAGTTCTCGATGATGACCGAGACCGCGCGGTCGGCGCCGATCAGGTTCGGCAGCAGCGCGCAGCCGCCCCAGCCCGGGACCAGGCCGAGGAAGACCTCGGGCAGCGAGAAGGCGGGCAGCGCCTTGGAGACGGTGCGGTACGAGCAGTGCAGACCGACCTCGACGCCACCGCCCATCGCGGCGCCGTTGTAGTACGCGAAGGTCGGCACGGCGAGGCCCGACAGGCGCTTGAAGACGTCGTGGCCGCCCTTGCCGATGGCCAGCGCGTCCTCGTGGCGCTTGAGGATCTCCACGCCCTTGAGGTCGGCGCCGACGGCGAAGATGAACGGCTTGCCGGTGATGCCGACACCGACGACGGAACCCTCGGACGCCTCCTTCTCGACCTGGTCGATCGCGGCGTTCAGGTTCGCCAGCGAGCCCGGGCCGAACGTGGTCGGCTTGGTGTGGTCGAAGCCGTTGTCCAGCGTGATGAGCGCGAAGCGCCCCGCGCCGCCCGGCAGCTCGAGGTGGCGCACGTGCGCCTGCGTGACGACCTCGTCCGGGAACAGCTCGGCCGCACCCTTCAGAAGCTCGGTGGTCGTGGTGCTCACTTGTCGCCTCCGGCGTCCTTGTGGTTCGGGTTCTCCCAGATGACCGTGGCGCCCATGCCGAAGCCGACACACATGGTCGTGAGGCCGTAACGCACCTCGGGCTGCTCCTCGAACTGCCGCGCCAGCTGCGTCATCAGGCGTACGCCGGAGGAGGCGAGCGGGTGGCCGAACGCGATGGCGCCGCCGTACTGGTTGACGCGCGCGTCGTCGTCCGCGATGCCGTAGTGCTCCAGGAAGGCGAGCACCTGCACGGCGAACGCCTCGTTGATCTCGAAGAGACCCATGTCGGAGATGGACAGGCCCGCCTTGGCGAGCGCCTTCTCCGTGGCCGGGATCGGGCCATAGCCCATGACCTCCGGCTCGACGCCCGCGAAGGCGTACGAGACGAGGCGCATCTTCACGGGGAGGTTGTTCTCCCGCGCGAACTCCTCGGAGGCGATCAGGGAGGCGGTGGCGCCGTCGTTGAGCCCGGCGGCGTTGCCGGCCGTGACGCGGCCGTGGGTACGGAACGGCGTCTTCAGCCCGGCGAGGTTCTCCAGGGTGGTGCCCGGGCGCATCGGCTCGTCGGCGGTGGCGAGGCCCCAGCCGGTCTCACCGGCCTCTTCGTTGGTACGGCGTACGGAGATCGGCACGAGGTCGGCCTGGATCTTGCCGTCGGCGTAGGCCTTGGCGGCCTTCTCCTGCGAGCGCACGGCGTACTCGTCGGCGCGCAGCTTGGTGATGCTCGGGTAGCGGTCGTGCAGGTTCTCGGCGGTCATGCCCATGAACAGGGCGGACTCGTCGACCAGCTTCTCGCTCACGAAGCGGGGGTTCGGGTCGACGCCCTCGCCCATGGGGTGGCGGCCCATGTGCTCGACGCCGCCGGCCACGGCGATGTCGTACGCGCCGAAGGCGACGCTGCCGGCGACCGAGGTCACGGCGGTGAGGGCTCCGGCGCACATGCGGTCGATGGAGTAGCCGGGCACGGACTGCGGGAGCCCGGCGAGGATGCCGGCGGTGCGGCCGATCGTCAGACCCTGGTCGCCGATCTGCGTGGTCGCCGCGATGGCGACCTCGTCGATCTTGGCGGGGTCGAGGTCCGGGTTGCGGCGCAGCAGCTCCCGGATGGCCTTCACGACGAGGTCATCGGCACGGGTCTCGTGGTAGATGCCCTTCGGACCCGCCTTGCCGAACGGGGTGCGGACGCCGTCCACGAAGACGACGTCCCTGACGGTACGAGGCACGATGGCTCTCCTCCAGGGTGCGGTTGCGCCACGCCTGCGGCGCGCTTCCTCCGGCCATGCTACTTGTCGGTAACTATGTGGCCAAGGGTCGGCTCGGGGAGGCGAACGTCACAATCGGCTCGCGCCGGGCGGTGGGGTGGGTGTCCGCCGCTTCGCGGCGGGTGTTTTCCCACCCACCCACCCGTTGCCCCGGGTTGGTGGGGGCTGGGGGTCGGTCACCGTGGGATGCCGGGTAAACGGGTGGGTGGGTGGGAGGTGTCCGCCGCGGAGCGGCGGGTCGGGGTGGGGCGGTCGCCCCGATGCGCGGTGCCCGCACGTCTGCCCGGGCGGGGCGGCGAGAGGGGGCGCCGGGTCAGGAGAGCGCCGTCACCAGCGCGGGGGTCACCTGCGTGACCTGCCACGGCCGCGCCCCGTACGCCGCCAGCGCCGCCGCCACCGCGTCCGCGTCCACCTGAGCCGGAGGCTCCCAGCACAGCCGCCGGACCGTGTCCGGAGTGATCAGGTTCTCCTGGGGCATGTTGAGGCCCTCGGCGAGCGAGGAGATCGCCGCCCGCGCGGCGGAGAGCCGCGCGGCCGCCGCGGGGTCGCGGTCCGCCCAGGCCCGTGGCGGCGGCGGCCCGCTCACCGTCTGCCCGGGCTGCGGAAGCTCGGAGTCCGGCAGCGCCTTGGCGCGGTCCACCGCGGCCTGCCACTGCTCCAGCTGGCGCCGCCCCATGCGGTGCCCGAAGCCGGTGAGCCCCGCGAGCGCGTGCACGTTGGGCGGCAGGGCGAGCGCCGCCTCGACGATCGCGCCGTCGCCGAGCACCTTGCCCGGCGACACGTCGCGCCGCTGCGCGATCCGGTCGCGGGCGTTCCACAGCTCCCGTACGACCGCCATCTGCCGGCGCCTGCGCACCTTGTGCATGCCGGACGTCCGCCGCCAGGGGTCCTTGCGGGGCGGCGCGGGCGGCGCGGAGGCGATGGCGTCGAACTCCTCGCGGGCCCACTCCAGCTTGCCCTGCCGGTCCAGCTCCTTCTCCAGGGCGTCGCGCAGGTCGACGAGGAGCTCCACGTCGAGCGCGGCGTACCGCAGCCAGGGCTCGGGGAGGGGCCGAGTTGACCAGTCGACGGCGGAGTGGCCCTTCTCCAGGCTGAAGCCGAGCACGCTCTCGACCATCGCGCCGAGACCCACGCGCGGGAACCCGGCGAGCCGGCCCGCCAGCTCGGTGTCGAAGATCCGCGAGGGGACCATGCCTATCTCGCGCAGGCACGGCAGGTCCTGGGTGGCGGCGTGCAGCACCCACTCGGTGTCGCCGATGGCCTCGCCGAGCGCGGAGAGGTCGGGGCAGGCCACGGGGTCGATGAGCGCGGAGCCCGCGCCCTCGCGGCGGAGCTGGACGAGGTAGGCGCGCTGGCCGTACCGGTAGCCGGACGCGCGCTCGGCGTCGACGGCGACGGGGCCGGTGCCGCGGGCATAGGCGGCGATCGTCGCGGCGAGGGATTCCTCGTCGGCGATCACCGGCGGAATGCCGTCACGCGGTTCCAGCAAGGGGGTCGGCAGCCCATCGGAAGCGAGGCCGTCGTCCGGAGGGGCGCCTCCGGTGGTTCGCAGTGAGCTGTCTGCTGCGGTCTCTTGGGCGTCGGTCACCTGTCAAGGGTATCCGGGTATGCGCGGCACCCGTCGACGGAACGTTCCGTCGACGGGCGCGGGAGGGGTGTAAATCGGTCAGTGGATGATTCCGGTGCGCAGCGCGACCGCCACCATCCCGGCCCGGTCACCCGTACCGAGCTTGCGCGCGATCCGGGCGAGGTGGCTCTTGACGGTCAGGGCGGACAGGCCCATGGAGACGCCGATGGCCTTGTTGGACTGGCCCTCGGCGACGAGCCGGAGCACCTCGACCTCCCGGCCGGACAGCTCGCGGTAGCCGCCGGGGTGGCTCGGGGCGCCCGGGGGGCGGCGGTGCATTCGGGCGGCGGCCGAACCGATGGGGGCGGCGCCGGGGCGGGTGGGGAGTCCGACGTTCGTCCGCGTGCCGGTGACGACGTAGCCCTTGACGCCGCCCGCGAGGGCGTTGCGCACGGCGCCGATGTCGTCGGCGGCGGAGAGGGCGAGGCCGTTGGGCCAGCCCGCGGCACGGGTCTCGGACAGCAGCGTCAGGCCGGAGCCGTCGGGGAGGTGGACGTCTGCGACGCAGATGTCGCGGGGGTTGCCGATGCGGGGACGAGCCTCCGCGATCGACGAGGCCTCGATGACGTCGCGTACACCGAGGGCCCACAGGTGGCGGGTGACGGTGGATCTGACGCGGGGGTCGGCCACGACGACCATGGCGGTCGGCTTGTTCGGGCGGTAGGCGACCAGGCTTGCGGGCTGCTCGAGGAGAACGGACACCAGGCCTCCTGGGGGGAGCGGAAGGGGGCGGGACGGGACCGGCTCGGGGAGGAAGCCGGGACGAACCATGCTTTTCAAGGTCACAAACCTCTTCGGCAGCAAACCCGTCGGGCTTTAGGAATGATCACGATTTGATGAGTGTCAATCGGGGCAATTCGGACACGCGCTCGACCATCCGAAGATCATTCCGAACCGTCACTCTTCCGAGCGACACAGAAGCGCCCCGTGGCGTGGGGCCACGGGGCGGTCACGGTGCGCCGGACGGTCAGGGGGAGAGCGGCCCCCGCCGCTGGGGCAGCGACACCACGGAGCCGTCCCCCGCGGGCCCGGCCGGCGGCAGCCCCGCCACCTGGCACAGCAGCTCGCACCACGCCCCCAGATGCGCCGCCGTGTCCGGCACTCCCGCGCCGCCCTCGCGGGGGGTCCAGGACGCCCGGATCTCGATCTGTGAGGCGGGCGGGCGCTCCGAGAGCCCCCCGAAGTAGTACGACCCCGCGCGGGTCACCGTGCCGCTCGCCTCCCCGACCGAGAGCCCGCGCGAGCGCAGCGCCCCGGTCAGCCACGTCCAGCAGACCTCCGGGAGCAGCGGATCCGCGGCCATCTCCGGCTCCAGCTCCGCCCGCACCAGCGTCACGAACCGGAACTGCCCCTTCCAGGCGTCGTGTCCCGCCGGGTCGTGGAGCAGCACGAGCCGCCCGTCCGCGAGGTCCTCCTCGCCGTCCACGACCGCCGCCTCCAGCGCGTACGCGTAGGGCGCGAGCCGCTGCGGCGGTCGCGTCGGCTCGATCTCGATCTCCGGCCGCAGCCGTGCCTCCCGCAGCGCCTCGACCGCCGCGCGGAAGGGCGGCGGAGCCGCATCCGCCACATTCCCCTCCGAACCGTCCATCTCTCCAGCGCCGTCCGACCGTTGTCCCTGAGCCGCAGCCATGCGGGGAAGGTTAAGGGGAACGACGCCTTCGCGCAGGGAGAGACACCCGTGAGGGGGCTCCCGGTCGACGTGCGAGACTTTCCGCGTGAGTGCCAACAACAGCCAGAGCCCCACGGGCCGGCAGAACACAGCGACGTACGACTCCCCCTTCATGAAGGCGTGCCGGCGCGAGGCGGTGCCGCACACGCCGGTCTGGTTCATGCGGCAGGCGGGGCGCTCACTTCCCGAGTACCGCAAGGTCCGCGAGGGCACGGCCATGCTGGAGTCCTGCATGCGGCCCGACCTCGTCACCGAGATCACGCTGCAGCCGGTGCGCCGCCACCACGTGGACGCGGCGATCTACTTCAGCGACATCGTCGTCCCGCTGAAGGCGATCGGCGTCGACCTCGACATCAAGCCCGGCATCGGACCGGTCGTCGAGAACCCGATCCGCTCGCGCGCCGACCTCGCGCAGCTGCGCGACCTCACCCCGGAGGACGTCCACTACGTCACCGAGGCGATCGGGATGCTGACGGGCGAGCTGGGCTCCACCCCGCTCATCGGGTTCGCCGGGGCGCCCTTCACCCTCGCCAGCTACCTCGTGGAGGGCGGCCCGAGCCGCAACCACGAGCACACCAAGGCGCTGATGTACGGCGACCCGCAGCTCTGGGCCGACCTGCTCGACCGGCTCGCGGAGATCACCGCCGCCTTCCTGAAGGTGCAGATCGAGGCGGGCGCCAGCGCGGTGCAGCTCTTCGACTCGTGGGTGGGCGCGCTCTCGCCCGCCGACTACCGCCGCTCGGTGCTGCCGGCCTCGGCCAAGGTCTTCGACGCGGTCGCCGGGTACGGCGTGCCCCGCATCCACTTCGGCGTCGGCACCGGTGAGCTGCTCGGGGCGATGGGCGAGGCCGGCGCGGACGTCGTCGGCGTGGACTGGCGGGTGCCGATGGACGAGGCGGCGCGGCGCGTCGGCCCCGGCAAGGCGCTGCAGGGCAACCTCGACCCGGCCGTCCTCTTCTCCACGCGCGAGGCCGTCGAGACGAAGACGGACGAGGTGCTGGCCGCCGCGGAGGGCCTGGAGGGCCACATCTTCAACCTCGGCCACGGCGTCCTGCCGACCACGGACCCCGAGGCGCTGACCCGGCTCGTGGACTACGTCCACACGCGCACGGCCCGCTGAAGAAAGTCCGAAAACGGTCCCTGCCCGAACGGGCGGGGGCCGTTTTCACGTGGGGCGGGACGCGCCGTGGGCCGGCAGCGGGACCGGCGGGATCAGCGCGGGTCCCCGGCGGCCGGCGCCGGGCGCGGGGAGCCGTCCACGGCCCACAGGGCGGCCAGCGACTCCCGCAGCGTGAACCGCGGCTGCCAGCCCAGCTCCCACTCGGCGGCCGTCACGTCGGAGCACTGCCAGGGCACCGCCGCCGAGCGTCCCGCCGCGCCCGGCGCCTCCTCGATGTCGCCGGTGAAGCCCGCGAGGGTCGCGAGGGCCCGCGCCAGGTCGCGCACCGGCACGGCCCGGCCGCTGCCGATGTTGAGCAGGCGCGGCAGCCGCCCCGGCAGGGCCAGCGCGAGCGCCACGGCCTGCGCGACATCGCGTACGTCGACGAAGTCCCGGTGCGCCGAGAGGACGCCGACGCGCACCGGGCCGTGCGGTGTCCGGGTCAGGGCGCGGCTCAGCTCGGCGGTGAGGCGGCCGGGCAGGCCGTCCGGGGGCGCCCCGGGGCCCACCGGGTCGGTGATCCGCAGGACGGTGGCGTCGAGCGGCGTGTCCAGGACGGCGAGGGTGCCGGCCAGCTTGGTGGCGCCGTAGGGGGTGAGGGGGCGGGCGGGGGTGTCCTCGGTGGCCCGCTCGCCGACGCCGCTCGGCCCGTACTCCGCCGCCGAGCCGAGGTGCACCAGGCGCGCGGTGGGCGCCGCCGCCCGCAGGGCCTCGCACAGGGCCGCGGGGCCGCGGGAGTTGACCTCGGCCAGGACCGACGGGGCGCCGCCGACGGCGCCCGCGCAGTTGACCACGGCGTCGGGCGCGGCCCGGCCCAACTGCTCGGCGAGCGCGTCGACGGAGTCGGTGGAGAGGTCGATCCGGTGGTCGTCGACGGGTGCGCGGCCGCCGCGCAGCAGCCGTACGCCCGGCAGGGCCCGCAGCCGCTCTGCGACGTGCCCGCCGAGGTATCCGGTGGAGCCGAGGAGGAGTATGCGCACGGGGTCACGCTCCTTCGGGGAACGGCGAGCGGGGCGGGGCGGACTCCGCGGTGGTGGAGTCCTTGCCCGGCAGCGGGAGCGCGAGAAGCGAAGCGGCGGCGCCGGGAGCGGTCGCCCGAGTGATGTGTTTCATGCGGTGTGGTCCCCTCCCCGGCGGACCGAAGGGGTGTCTGCACCCCACGGTCCGCCCCCCAAACGGCACGCCACGTGTCGCGGTGCGTGTCCGTGCCGCTCTGACGCGTCACATAGTGGTGCTCATCTGGGGGACCTGTGCTGATTCTGTGAAACCTGGCGGAAAAAGGAGGACACCGGTTCCGCTGCGGGCGAGGGCACGCGCGGCGGGTGACATGAGCCCGGAGCCAAGACCTCCGGGGAGCCGTGGCCGCTCAGAGGGGGTGGCGACCGGCGCGGTGCACATGGCTGCGCGGTACCCGCGCCGGCCGTGGGCGGGCTCCCACGGCGCGTGCGGCACCCGCCCTCCGACCGTCTGGAATCGGCCAAACACGTACCGGCGAGGATGCGGCGGTCCTCGCCGGTAAGCGCGTGCTGACCTGCATGGCAAGCGCATCCCTGGCCGGAGCAGGGGGAGCGGAACAGGGCGCGTTCGTGGGTGAGGGCCTGTCGCCCTTGCCTGTCGTCCTTCCTTCGTACTCGCGCCCGGGGCGCGGTGGGGCGGTGGCGGTGGAAGCGGCGGCGGGAGTCTTCAGGCGGTGTCCGCCCGGACCGCCGCCACCGCCTTGCGCGCGGCCACCAGGACCGGGTCCCACACCGGGGAGAACGGCGGCGCGTATCCGAGGTCCAGTGCCGTCATCTGTTCCACCGTCATGCCCGCCGTCAGCGCGACCGCCGCGACGTCCACCCGCTTCCCGGCGCCCTCACGCCCGACGATCTGCACCCCGAGCAGCCTGCCCGTGCGCCGCTCGGCCAGCATCTTCACCGTCATCGGCGCCGCGCCCGGGTAGTAACCGGCCCGGTTGGTCGACTCGACGGTCACCGCCACGTACCGCAGCCCGACCGCCCGCGCGTCCTTTTCCCGCAGGCCCGTACGGGCGATCTCCAGGTCGCACACCTTGCTGACGGCCGTGCCGACCACGCCGGGGAACGTCGCGTACCCCCCGCCCACGTTCGCGCCGATGACCTGTCCGTGCTTGTTCGCGTGCGTGCCCAGGGCGATGTGCCGCTCGCGCCCCGACATCAGGTCGAGGACCTCCACGCAGTCCCCGCCCGCCCAGATGTCCTCGTGGCCGCGCACCCGCATCCCGAGGTCGGTCAGCAGACCGCCGTGCTCGCCCAGCGGCAGCCCCGCCTCGCGGGCCAGCTCGGTCGCCGGGCGCACCCCGAGACCGAGGACCACCACGTCCGCCGGATACTCGGCGTCCCGCGTGGCCACCGCCCTGACCCGCCCGTCGTCCCCGGTGCGGATCTCGGTGACCTCGGCGCCGTTGACCATCGTGATGCCGAGCCCCGTCATCGCCTCGTGCACGAGGCGGCCCATGTCCGCGTCCAGCGTCGACATCGGCTCCTCGCCGCGGTTGACCACCGTCACGTCGTAGCCGCGTTTGATCAGCGCCTCCGCCATCTCGACGCCGATGTAGCCCGCGCCGACGACGACCGCGCGGCGCCCCTCGGTGCGGGCCAGGGTGTCGATCAGGGCCTGGCCGTCGCCCAGGGACTGCACGCCGTGCACGCCGGGGGCGTCGACGCCGGGCAGCGGCGGCCGCAGCGGCCGGGCCCCGGTGGCGATGACGAGCTTGTCGTACGCCGTCCAGTACTCCTCGTCCGCTTCGAGGTCACGGGCGAGCACGCGCCGGCCCGCCACGTCGACGCGGCGCACCTCGGTGCCCGTCCGCAGGTCGATCGCGCGCTCCCGGTGCTCCTCGGGGGTGCGCGCGACCAGCTCGTCCCGCTCCCCGACGTCGCCGCCCACCCAGTACGGGATGCCGCAGGCGGAGTACGAGGTGAACCGGCCGCGCTCGAACGCGACGATCTCCAACTCGTCCGGGCCCTTGAGCCTGCGCGCCTGGGACGCCGCCGACATGCCGGCGGCGTCCCCTCCGATGACCACCAGTCGCTCTCGTGTGCTGCTCATACGGACACGCTACGGCGGGCCCGTCCGGCGGCCGACACGGGGCGCGGGCCGCTCAGTCGTCCCGCCCCCGCGGCGCCGGGCGGCGCGCCAGGCGCGGGCGCAGGACCCGCAGCCACAGCAGGAACGCCGCCGCGGCCACCACCGCGAACGGCAGGACGGCCGCCAGGGCGATCGCGATCCAGCGCAGTGCCGTGACGAACACGTCCCAGCCGCCCCCGAGCGCGTCGCCGAGCGTCGGGTCCTCGTCCTCGTCCCCGTCGTCAACCTGCGGCGCGCCCTCGGTGAGGGAGAGGGTGATCGTCGCCATGGTGGTGCGGTCCTTGAGCGAGGCCCGCTGGGCGAGCAGCGACTCCAGATCGGCCTGACGGGAGCTCAGCTCTCCCTCCAGGGTGACGACGTCGCTCAGCTCGGTCGCCTTGTCCATCAGCTTCCGCACCCGCGCCACGCTCGCCCGCTGCGACGCGACGCGGCTCTCGACGTCCACGACCTGATCGGTGACGTCCTGCGCCTTCGCGCGGCGGTCGAGCAGCTTGCCGGTGCCTTCGAGGGCGGTGAGGACCTCCTCGTACGCGTCCTGCGGGACCCGCAGCACGACGCGGGAGCGCTCACGGCCCTCGTCGTCGCGGGAGGTGTTCTCGTCGCCCACGAGACCGCCCGCGTCCTCGGCCGCCGCCCGCGCCACCTCCAGCGCCTTCGGCACGTCCTTGACCCGCACGACGAGCGTCGCGGTGCGGATGATGTGCGTGCCCGCGGGCTTCGGCGGCTTCTGCTCGCGGGACGTGCCCGCCTGCGCGCCCGCGGCGCCCTCCGGGCGATCCGGCCGGGCGGCCGGTCCCGCCGCCTTGTCGCCCCCCGAGCCGCTGCTGTCGCTGTCGCCCGCGCTGCATCCCGTGAGCGCCAGCGCGGCCGCCAGCAGGACCCCGGAGAGGGCCCGGGCTGTGCGGTGCTCCGCTGTGCGGTGCCGTGACCTGCTGGACGTGTGCATCGACGTACCCCCGAAAAGTGTGGCCGGTGATGCTTCTACGACGCGGGAGAGGGCGAAACGGTGGCCGCCGGCAGGTCCCGATGCGGTCACGGTCGGGACTCGGCGGTCTGAGAGAGTGGGGACATGCGCGAAACGGACACACGCACGGGCGACCGCCACGCCGTCGTCATCGGAGGCGGGATCGCCGGCCTGGCCGCCGCGCACCGGCTCCTGGCCGGCGACCCGACGACCCGCGTGACCCTCCTGGAGGCCTCCGCCCGGCTCGGCGGCAAGCTGCACGCGGGCGAGATCGCCGGGGTGCGCGTCGACCTCGGCGCCGAGTCGATGCTCGCCCGCCGCCCCGAGGCCGTCGCCCTCGCCCGCGAGGTGGGCCTCGCCGACCGCCTCCAGCCGCCCGCCACCGCGACCGCCGCGATCTGGACCCGGGGCGCCCTGCGCCCCATGCCCAAGGGCCACGTCATGGGCGTGCCCGGGGACGCCGCCGCCCTCGCCGGGGTCCTCTCGCCGGAGGGAGTGCGCCGCGTCGGGCGCGAGCGCGAGCTGGCGCCCACCGAGATCGGCGACGACGTCGCGGTCGGGGAGTACGTCGCCGCCCGCCTGGGCCGCGAGGTGGTCGACCGCCTCGTGGAACCGCTGCTCGGCGGGGTCTACGCCGGGGACGCGTACCGCATCTCCATGCGCTCCGCCGTCCCCCAGCTCTTCGAGGCCGCCCGCACCCACGCCTTCCTCACGGACGGCGTCCGCGACATCCAGGCCCGCGCCGCGCACAAGCAGCAGAGCGGCCCCGTCTTCATGGGCATCGACGGCGGCATCGGGCAACTGCCGCTCGCCGTCGCCGAGTCGGTCCGCGCGCGTGGCGCCCGGATCTGCACGGACACGCCGGTCACGGAGCTGCGCCGGACCGGCGACGGCTGGCGCGTGGTCACCCCCGACGGCGTCCACGAGGCCGACGCCGTCGTCCTCGCCCTGCCCGCGCCCGCCGCCGCGAAGCTCCTGGCCGCCGAGTCCCCGGCCGCGGCCGCCGAGCTGCGCACCGTCGAGTACGCCTCGATGGCGCTGATCACCCTCGCGTACAAGCGTGCCGAGACCGACCTTCCCCAAGGCAGCGGTTTCCTCGTGCCGCCCGCCGACGGGCACACCATCAAGGCGTCCACCTTCGCGAGCCGCAAGTGGGGGTGGATCGACCGGCAGGACCCCGGGCTGCTGGTCCTGCGCACCTCCGTCGGGCGCCACGGCGACGTGGCGGACCTCGCCCGCGACGACGCCGACCTGGTCGACGTCTCCCGCCGCGACCTGCGCGCGGCCACCGGACTGACCGCCGAGCCCGTCGCCTCCCGCGTCTCCCGCTGGGACGACGGCCTGCCGCAGTACCCCGTCGGCCACCACGCGCGCGTGGCCCGCATCCGCGCGCACGTCGCCGCGCTGCCCGGCCTCGCGGTGTGCGGGGCGGCCTACGACGGTGTGGGCATCCCCGCCTGCGTCGCGAGTGCCAACGCGGCCGTCGACCAGCTCGCGGGCGACCTCACCGGTGTGGAGCGGCTCACCCGCGACCCGGTGCAGAGCCTGCACGGCGGCGGAGGAGAATAGCCCCATGAGTGACGACGCCCCCGCCAAGACCCCCAACGCCGGCAAGAAGGCCAAGGACCTCAACGAGGTCATCCGCTACACGCTGTGGTCGGTCTTCAAGCTGCGAGATGTGCTCCCCGAAGACCGGAGCGGCTACGCCGACGAGGTCCAGGAGCTGTTCGACCAGCTCGGCGCCAAGGACATCACGGTCCGCGGCACCTACGACGTCTCCGGCCTGCGCGCCGACGCCGACGTCATGATCTGGTGGCACGCCGAGACCGCCGACGAGCTGCAGGAGGCCTACAACCTCTTCCGCCGCACCAAGCTGGGCCGCGCCCTGGAGCCGGTCTGGTCGAACATGGCGCTGCACCGCCCCGCCGAGTTCAACAAGTCGCACATCCCGGCGTTCCTCGCCGACGAGACGCCCCGCAACTACGTCTCGGTGTACCCCTTCGTGCGCTCCTACGACTGGTACCTGCTGCCCGACGAGGACCGCCGCCGCATGCTCGCCGACCACGGCAAGATGGCCCGCGGCTACCCCGATGTGCGCGCCAACACCGTCGCCTCCTTCTCCCTCGGCGACTACGAGTGGCTGCTCGCCTTCGAGGCCGACGAGCTGTACCGCATCGTCGACCTCATGCGTCACCTGCGCGCCTCCGAGGCCCGGATGCACGTACGCGAAGAGGTGCCGTTCTACACCGGCCGCCGCAAGTCCGTGGCGGACCTCGTGGCCGGCCTGGCGTAACCCCCCTTCAAGGGCCCCTGACCTCAGAGGGCCCTGGGACGCTCCGCCACCCGCTCGCCGGACCGCGGCTTCGGCTCCCCGTGCGGTGCGCACCCCGCGCCCCGCGCCGGGAGCCGGCCCTCCAGCAGGTACGCCTCCAGGTGCCCGTTCACGCAGGCGTTGGGGCCGCCCGCGATGCCATGGGTGCCCGCGTCCCGTTCGGTGACCAGGACCGAGCCCGCCAGCCTGCGCTCCAGCTCCAGCGCCCCCGTGTACGGCGTCGCCGCGTCGCGCTCGGCGGCCAGGATCAGCGTCGGCGGCAGCTCGCCGGGCGCCGTCGCCACGTCGACCGGCTGCTTCCGGGGCGCGGGCCAGAAGGCGCACGGCAGGTTCATCCACGCGTTGTCCCAGGCCTCGAAGGGCGCCACGCGCGCCAGCGAGGTGTTGTCGCGGTCCCAGGTGGCGAAGTCCGTCGGCCACGCGGCGTCGTTGCACTCGACGGCGGTGTAGACGGCGTTGCCGTTCTCCTCCTCGGCCGCGCCGCGCGGCTCCGGCGCGGCCTGCTCGATCAGCGGCTTCGGATCGCCCTTCAGGTACGCGGAGAGCGCGGCGGCACGCGCCGGCCAGTAGTCGTCGTAGTACCCGGCCTTGAGGTAGGCGGCGTGCAGCTGACCGGGGCCCACCTTGCCGCCCGCCGGCTTTCGGGCCAGCGCGGCGCGCACCGCCCGGTAGCTGTCCTGGACCCGCTGGGGCGTCGCGCCCAGCCGGTAGGTCTCGTCGTGCTTGGCCACCCAGGCCCGGAAGTCCGCCCAGCGCCGCTCGAAGGCCAGCGACTGGTCGAGGTTGTTGCGGTACCAGATCTGCTCCGGCGCCGGGTCGACCGCCGAGTCGAAGACCATGCGGCGCACGTGCGAGGGGTAGAGCGTGGCGTACACGGCCCCGAAGTAGGTGCCGTACGAGGCCCCCATGAACGTCAGCTTCCGCTCGCCGAGCGCGGCCCGCAGCACGTCCAGGTCGCGTGCGTTGTTCAGCGTCGTGTAGTGCCGCAGGCCGGGGTTGCGGGCGGCGCACCCGAGCGCGTACGCCTTCGCCCGTGCGACGCGCTCGCGCTTCTCCGCCGCGTCGGGGTGGACCGCCGCCGAGGTGGGCGCCTTGGTGAACTCCTTCGGGTCCTGGCAGGACAGCGGCGCCGAGCGGCCGACGCCGCGCGGCGCGTAGCCGATGAGGTCGTACGCCGCCGCGATCCGCTTCCACTCCGGCATGGCGCCGAGGATCGGGAAGTACATGCCGGAACCGCCGGGCCCGCCGGGGTTGTAGACGAGTGCTCCTTGCCGGGTGACCGCCCGGCCCCCGTCCTTGCCCGGTGCCTTGCCCCTGCTGACGGTCAGTCTGATCTGCTCGCCGTCGGGCCGGGCGTAGTCCAGCGGTACGGACACCGTGCCGCACCGGACGAAGGGCGGCAGGCCCTCGGCCTTGGCGCAGGCGCCCCAGCGGATGCCGGTGGCCTCGGCGCGCTGCGCGGCGACGGCGGTGCCGCGGTCCTCGGGGGAGGGCGGGGCGTCGCCCACGCCGTGCGCCGGGGCGGCGACGAGGGCGGTCAGGACCAGGGATCCGGCGGTTCCGTAGCGGGCGGCTGCTGCTCTCATCGCGCGTGTCCACCTCTTCTGTTCTGCCATGTGTTCCAGGCGATCTTCGAACAAAAGGGATGATTCGTGTGATATTCGGATAAGTAAAGCACCGGTCGTCGGTGTCGGGTTCAAAGCCCCCCGTGCGCGGCCTCCCGCCGCCCCCGTCCGCTGAACGCCTGCCGCAGCCCCGGGTCGGGGACCGCGCGGACCCCGTGCACGGCCACGGCGGTGAGGTGGTCGCCACGCGTGGACAGCGTGCCGAGCAGCCGCTGCCCGGCGGGGGAGGCCCACCGCGGATACGGGTGCGCCTCGACCCGGGCGATCACCAGGCAGCCCACGCACAGAAGCAGCGGCAGCCCGAACCAGACCGCTATGGGCACCTGCCCCGCGCTCTCGGGTCCCTGCCCGGGCAGCAGGGCCGCGGTGGCGCCGAGCGCGAGCACCGCGACCGCCGCCGCCCGCACCTGGCGCACGGCGGCCGCGACGCCCGAAGCGGCTCCGTCCGGGACGGCCAGACCCGCGGCGACGAGCCGGTCCGCGAGCGCCCGCACGGCGTCGGCGGTGGCCGCACCCCGGCGTATCGGCGCGATGCGCGACTGGCCCGCCGGGCCGATCGCGCCGAGCACCGAACGCTCCATCTCGTCGCGGCCCACCGGGTCGACCACCGTCGCCCAGCCGGTGTGCGCGATCAGCAGTCGCCGGGCCCCCGCCATCGCCACCAGCGTCACCTCGGCGACGCGGTCGGGGCCACCGGAGAGGAACGCCGTCTCGTAGAGGGTGAGTTCGCGCCCGCGCGGCGCGGCCCGCTCCTGGTCGGCGGCGCGGCTCGCGGCCAGGCAGAGCCGGCCGCAGGCCAGGGCGGTCACGGCCCAGGCGAGAAGGAAGAGGGGGACCCAGAACATGGCGGTGTTCTATGCGAGGCCCCCCGCTCGTGGCCAGGGATTTTCACCATGTGGACACCGGGTGACCGGTGGACCACGTTCCGTTGGCAGGAGTCGGCAGGAGTCGGCAGGAGTCGGCAGGAGTCAGCAGGAGTCAGCAGGCCTCATTAGGAGGAGGACGAGCTGCCGCAACTCGACCCGCCCCCGCCGCTGGAGCACGAGGAGCCACCTCCGCTGCTGGAGCAGGAGGAGCCGCTGGAGCAGGAGGAGCCGCTGGAGCACGAGGAGCCGCCCCCGCCGCCCGAGCACGCGGAGCCGCCGCCTCCCGAACAGGCCGATCCGCCACCGGAGCAGGCCGAACCGCCCCATCCGGAGCAGGTCGAACCGCTCGTTGCACCCGAGCACGCGAACCCGCCGACCGTGACCCACAGGTTCGGGTTCTGGGGCGAAGGGGTGTACGGGCCGCGGACCGGCGCCGCCCGCCCCCGCAGCAGGGCGGCGGTGACCAGTTGGGCGCGCAGGTCGGGGTGGGCCGCCGCGAGACCCCGGGTCGCCACGAGGTGCCCGGCGCCCGTGAGGTGCCGCGAGGAGGCGACGTACTCGTCGAGTGCGCGGCGCCCGGCGGACGTGAGCTGCTTGTCGGTGATCCACAGGCAGATCAGGGCGGTCGCGACACCGGCGACGCCCGCGGGCAGCATGCGCACGATGGCGTCCAGCACCTCGTCGCCGCTGCCCGGCTCCGGGGGGCCGCCCGTGTACTCCATGAGGGTCAGTACGGCGGCCACCACGAAGCCGAAGATGCTCAGGAGGAGCTGGACCCCGGCCCATTGCCGGTATGTGCGCCGCGGCCCCGGCAGCATGAGCAGACCGCGCGCCGCGAGCGCGTCGCCGGTCTCCCGCACCGGCCCGCTGTGCGCGACGGCCGTCCGCAGCCAGTGCAGCGCGCCGCTGGGTGCCGCGCGGTGGGCGTCGACGACGGCCTGCTCCGCGGTGTTCCTCGCCGTCGGCCGGGGGATGCCGACGACACCCGGCCCGGCCACGACCAGGCGGCCGTCCTCGTGCAGGCCCGCGATCAGCGCGTCGGCGACCCGGGCCGGCCCGCCGGAGAGGAACGCGGCCTCCAACGTGCCGCGCACGAAGTCCCCGTGGTCGTCGTCGCCGTGGCCGCTGCCCCGCCCGGCCGCGGCCACGCCCCTGATCAGCGCGGCGCAGGAGAGCGCGACGGCGATCGTGTAGAGCACACCCGCTATGCCCATGTCCGTCACCGCCCCAGCAGGACGCGGCGGGTGGCGTGCAGCAGCCGGGCGGCGGGCCGCCGGGCCAGCGGCGCGGGCCCCGAGCGCTCCAGCCACCAGTGGCTCAACCGCCTCCTGGCGTCGGCGTCCTCGGGCCGTCCGGCGAGCAGCAGGTGCTCGGCGAAGCCCAGCGCGTCCTGGCGGTAGCCGCCCGTCATGGGGCGGGAGCGGGCGTAGGCGAGGAAGGCGGGGCGGTACCCCGCGCCGAGGATGGCGGGCAGCTCGGGCGCCACCTTCGCGACGACCTCGGCCCGCTTGGCGGCCAGCGCGCGGCTCTGCACCTTCAGCCGCGCGTGGTCGAAGCCCTCCGGTGCCGGGGTGCCCGCGACCAGGGCGGAGAGCAGGGCCGCCTGGGCGAGGGCGGTGCGCTGCCGGGCGGCCCCGGGCGCGGGCGGGACCTCCTCGCGCCTGCCGGGCAGGTCGGCGGCGGGCAGCTCGCCCGAGGCCTTGACCGTGGCCCGGATCGCGTCCAGCTCCCGCTCCAGCTCGGCGGGTGCGGGGAAGTTCTCGTCCCGCTCCAGGAGGACGCCCGGCGGACTCACCCGGGAGGCGAGGTCGGCCAGGATCGCGAGGACCGCCTCCGGCACCGGGTGCGCGTGGCTGTCGTGCCAGACGCCGTCCCGCTCGAAGCCGCCCGCCACATGGACGTACGCGATGGCCTCGACCGGCAGTTCGTCCAGGGCCCGCGCCGGGTCCTCGCCGCGGTTGACGTGGTTCGTGTGGAGGTTGGCGACGTCGATCAGCAGCCGTACGCCCGTCCGCTCCACCAGCTCGTACAGGAACTGCCCCTCCGTCATCTCCTCGCCGGGCCAGGAGACCAGCGCCGCGATGTTCTCGACGGCGAGCGGCACGGGCAGCGCGTCCTGCGCGACGCGGACGTTCTCGCAGAGCACGTCGAGCGCGTCGCGCGTGCGGGGCACCGGCAGCAGGTGCCCGGCCTCCAGGGGCGCGGTGGCGGTGAGGTCGCCGCCGGCACGCACGAACGCGATGTGCTCGGTGACCAGCGGCGCCCCGAGCGCCAGGGCCCGCTCGGCGAGCGCGGTCAGCCGCCCCTCGTCGGGGCGGTCCGCGCCGCCGAGCCCGAGGGAGACGCCGTGCGGCACGACGGTGACGCCGCGCTCGCGCAGCCGCAGCAGGGAGTCGGGCAGATGCCCGGGACACACGTTCTCCGCGACGGCCTCCACCCAGTCGATGCCGGGCATGGCCTCGACGGCGTCCGCGATCTCCGGCCGCCACCCTATTCCGGTCCCCAGACGGCGCATGCCGCTCCCCCTTTTTCTCGTCCCCCGGTCCCCCGTGCTCACGTCTTACACCCGGCGTGAGCGGCCGAACCCCGCGAGAGAGACGTTCAGAGCTACATTTGAGGTTCCGGCCGCCCCGTGTTGACCTGGCCCGGTGGGGCGGGTGAGGGGCGGGAGGTGGTGGAGATCTCACCGCTGGGCCCGGCGGGCACGGGCTCGCGGGGGGTGCTCCCGGAGGGCGGGGGAGGCCCGGAGGGGCTCGCGGTGGCGTTCGACGCGGCGCCGTTCGCGATGTCGTCGAAGTCGACGAGCCCGGTGGCCTCCAGCATCGTGATGTGGTCGAGGACGGTCTGGTTGGCGTCCGTCGCGAGCTGGCGGACCAGGGAGTTGCGGGTGGTGTCGCGCACCTGGGCGATCACGGCGAACACCTTGCCGTGCGAGACGCGCAGCAGGTTCGCGAACTTGCGCTGGTACGTCTCGCCGCTCGCCTCCGTCAGCTCCCTGAGCCAGCCCTGTTGCTGCTCGTTGGGCTGGTTGGGCAGCTCCACGCCCAGCTTCCCGGCGGCGATGCGGACGCGCTGGTCGAGATCGGTGTGGCCGACGATGAGATGGTCGCCCGCCTCCTTGACGGCCTCGGTCGGCGCGCGTTCGACGGCCTGCTGGCCGGCCGGTATCTCCCAGAGCCCCGCCAGCCGCACCTTCACCAGCAGATCCCGGTCGGCCGCCGAGAGCGGCCCCCACTGGGTGGGCACCGACCCGGCGGCCAGATTGGCGGGCCCGGTGCCCGAGCGGTCGGCGTACGACCACACGGGGAACGCGATCGCGCCCAGTGTGGCGACGAGTGCCGCGATGATCAGAGCCGTGCCGTTGACGCGCCGCAAGGTGCCTCCCGTGGTGCTCCGGTGCCGCCGGTGATACCGGGGAGTACGGAAGATACGGGTGGGGCGTTCAATCCCGCGAGCACACGAACGGAACGGGCGGTCAGCGCCCGCGCAGGCCCGGGTGGTCCGCGACGACCGTCGCGGTGCCGGGCCGGATCTCGGTGAAGCCCGCGTCGCGCACCACCGGCAGCCCCAGGGCGGTGAGTTCGCGCCAGTGGGCGGCGTCGGGGGTGCGCACGGACAGCGGGAAACCGGCGTCGCGCCACGCGGCGCGGTCCTCGTCCGACAGTTCCCACCAGGCCAGTTGGGCGCCGTGGCCCGCCTGCGCCATCGCCTTGCCCGCCGACATGGCGACCTCGGGGTTCATCCACAGGACGGGGTGCGCGGGGTCGGCGCCGGCCGGCGGCTCCGGGTCGTCCAGGTCGGTGCCCGACACCTGGAGGCGCGCCAGGTCCTTGGGCCAGCCGTCCAGCGGTACGGGCGGGAAGACCCGGACCTCGGCCGCCTTGCCGGTGACGGTGATGCCGGGCAGCGCCTCGGCCCGGCGCCACTCGGCGCCGCGCGCCCTGCGGACCACCTTGCGGATGCGGGCGTCCTGCCAGTCCCGCACGGCCTGCGCCCACACGCCGTCGCCGAGGGAGCGCGCGTCGCTCAGCATCACCAGTACGGCGCGGGCGGCGGTCTCCAGGGCGTCGGTGCGGGCCGGGGGAGCGGCGCGTTCGATGCGGGCGACGAGGGGCAGCACGAACTGCGGTGCGTCGTCCCGCGAGGCGCTCTCCCGGCGGAAGGGACTGTCCTGGCCGACTGCGGGCGCCGGGGCGTCCGGGGCGTGCCGGGGGTGTGCGCCGTCGGGCGTGTCGGGGGTGGTGGTCTCGTCGCTCACCCGCCCCAGTCTGCCAGGCGGAAGATCTCCGGGACGCCGCCCGCCCGGGCGCCGGGGACCGCCACGAGGGGCCGCGCGGGCGTGCGCGAGGATGGCCCCCATGGAACAGGATGGTCCGAGCCGGATGGTCCGGGGGGAGCGTGACCTCGTGAGGCGCCTGGTGGGGGTGGGCCGCCGCTACGGCATGCGCGGCCCCTGGGTGCTGCGCGGCGTCGACCTCGACGTGCGGGCGGGGGCGCTGGTGCGGGTGCGGGGCGCCAACGGCACCGGTAAATCGACTCTGTTGCGGCTGCTCGCCGGGATCGACGCGCCCGGCGAGGGGCGGATCGAGGGGCGGCCCCGCACGGCGTTCGTGCCCGAGCGCTTCCCCGCCGCGATGCCGTTCACCGCGGTCGGCTACCTCACGCACATGGCCCGCGTGCACGGCCTCGCCGGCCGGGCGGCCGAGCGGAGCGCCGAGCGGTGGCTGGAACGGTTCGGCGCGGGGGCGTACGCCCGTACGCCGCTCTCGGAGCTGTCCAAGGGCAGCAGCCAGAAGGTCGCCGTGGCCCAGGCGCTCCTCGCCGCCCCCGACCTGCTGGTCCTGGACGAGGCGTGGACCGGCCTCGACACGTCCGCCCGCGCCGAACTCGACCGCGCGGTGGCCGAGCGCACGGCGGCGGGCGGCGCCGTCGTCTTCGTCGACCACGACCCGCGCCGGCTCGCGGGGGCGGCGGCCGAGACCTACGAGGTGGTGGGGACGGCCCTGGAACGGCTTACTCCGCAAGGGACTTCGGGGGACGGGGGCCCGGCGACGGCCGCCGGGGAGGAGGCCGCGCTCCCGTGGGGCGGGGCGACGGTCGTGGTCCTCACGTCCGGGCCGCCCGGCGCCGAACTCCCGGCGCCGGTCGTCGCGACGGCCGGTGTGACCCGGCCCGAGGCCCCTGAGGACGCCACGCGGCTCACGGTCCCGGAGAGCCACTCGGACCTCGTCCTGCGGGAGCTGCTGACGGCGCGGCCGGCGTGGCACGTGGTGAGCGTGGAAACCGCCGGGCACCCGCCGGACACCGGCCCGCCCTCGACCCCGGCCGTGTCGCCCGCCCCGCCCCAGGCCCCTCATGCCCCTGCCCCTCAGGCCCGCGCCCCCCATGCCCGTGCTTCTCATGAAAGACACTCACCGCGATGAGCGCTCTCCTGCGATATCACCTCGCCCTGCTGGCACGGTCGCAGCGGTGGCTCGCCCCGGTGATCCTGTACGCGGTGTTCCTCGCCGTCGGCGTCCAGGGCGGGCAGCCCGTCCTGGACTCGCTCGCCTACGCCGCCGCCGCGCTGCTGCCCGTCACCGCCTGGCTGGTCCGCGTCTGCGCCGGCAACGAGCCGCCGGCGGCGCGCGGTTGCTCGGCCGCCGCGGTCGGACCGGGGCGGGCCCATCTCGCCTCTCTGCTGGCCGCGCTCCTCGCCGCGTCGGCGCTCGGCGTGCTGGCCGTGCTCGTAGTGAGCGCCATCAGCGAGGGGCAGAGCACCGACGGACGGCTGCCGGTGGCCCGCGTACCGGCGGCGGCCGCCGGGCTGATCGCGATGCTGGTCAGCGTGCTGCTCGGCACCGCCGTCGGCGCGCTCACCAACTGGCCGCTGCTGCGCTCCCCGGCGAAGGCCGTGCCCGCGATGCTGCTCGGCGCGCTGCTCCTGCTGGTCACCGCGGGCTCCCCGGCCCGGTCGGTGCTGACCGACCTGACCACGGGCTCGCGCGAGGGGACCGTTCCCTGGCCCCTGGGAGCACCGGCGGTGGCGCTGGCGGCGGCGGTGGCGGCGTCCTGGGCGGCCTGCGCCCTCAGCTCGCGCCGGGGCTGACGCTGCGCGCCCGGGATCAGCTCCGTGCCCCCGCCGGGTCCTGCTTCGCCGGTGCCGGTGTCCGCGTCGAGGCGATCTGCTCCGAGACCCGGACGAAACGGAAGCCGCGCTCCCGCAGTTTCGGCACGATGGTGCGCAGGGCGCGTTCCGTCGTCGGGGCCGCGCTGCGGGTGCAGTGCATGACGACGACGGATCCCGGCCGGACCCCGTCGATCACCTGCCGGGCGACCGCGCCGGCGTCCGTGGCGAAGGCGTCGCCGCTCACGACGTCCCACTGCACGGCGGTGACGCCGCCGGGCGCGAGCGCGCGCAGCGCCCGCTGGTCGTAGCAGCCGCCGGGGAAACGGAAGTACGGCACGGGGCGCTCGACCCCCGCCGCGCGGAGGGCGGCGAAGGCGCGCTCCATGTCGGCGCGCATCCGCTCCCGAGGCACGCTCGGCAGGCCGTAGCAGTCACCGGTGAAGGCGTGGTGGCTGTAGGAGTGGTTGGCGACCTCGAAGAGCGGGTCCCGGCCGATGTCCTTGGCCTGGTCGGGATACTCCTCCGCCCACCGCCCCGTCATGAAGAAGGTCGCGGGCACCTTCAGCCGGCGCAGGGTGGCGACCAGCTCGGGGTGGTCGAAGCGCTCGCCGGCCGCCGCGCGCGCCCCCTGGTTCGCGGTCATGTCCGCGTCGAAGGTCAGCGCGACGGTACGGCCGTGCGTGCGGGAACCGTTGGTGAAGACGGGGGTGAGGCCCGACGGACCGGCAGCCAGAGTGGGCGGGGCGGGCGGCGAGGGGGCGAGGGCCGTGGCCGACCGAGCCGGGTGGCCCGGCCGGCCGTGCGTCGTGGTGTCGCCGGACGAGCAGCCGGCGAGGACGGTGGTCAGGGCGCCGAGGGCGCAGAGCGCGGCGCGTCTCCGTGCGAGAGTGATCACGCGGTGACCATATGTGTGCGAATGCGATAAATAGGTTATCTGTCCACCTGGCTCCCGCGAGCCCACCCGTCCGCGCCGTGGCCGGGGTGCGCGGGCCGGCTCCCGGGGAAGCGCCCCCCGGCCCGGCGCCCCGGCGCCGCTCAGGCATCCACCTCCCGGACCTCCCTCCCCGGGGAGCGGGACTCCGCGTCCCAGAACCGCGCGTAGCGGCCGCCGAGTGCCAGCAGCTCCTCGTGGGTTCCCTGCTCCACGACGCGGCCGCCGTCCAGGAAGACGATGCGGTCGGCGCGCCGTACCGTGCGCATGCGGTGGGCGACCATCACCACCGTGCGGCCCGCCATCAGGCGGTCGATGCCCTCGTGGACGGCGGCCTCGTTCACCGGGTCCAGCGCGGAGGTCACCTCGTCGAGCAGCACCACCGGCGTGTCCTTCAGCAGCGCCCGCGCGATCGAGACCCGCTGGCGCTCACCGCCCGACAGCAGCGCGCCGCCCTCGCCGACCCGCGTCGCCCAGCCGCCGGGCAGCCGCTCGACCACCTCGTCCAGGCGGGCCGCGGCCGCCGCCGCCCGCACCTCGGCCGCGTCGGCGTCCGGACGGCCGAGCCGTACGTTGTCCTCGATCGTGCCGTCGAAGAGGTACACGTCCTGGAAGACGACGGCGATCCGGTCCATCAGCGCCTCGGTGCCGATCGCGCGGACGTCGACCCCGCCCATCCGTACGGCACCCGCGTCCACGTCGTGGAAGCGGGCGAGCAGCTGGAGCAGGGTGCTCTTGCCCGCCCCGGACGGGCCGACGACGGCGAGCCGCTGTCCCTGCGGCACCGACAGCGACAGGTCGGTGACCACGGCGCTGCCCCCGCGCCGGAAGGTGACCGCGTCGAACTCCACGTCCTGCCCCGCCGGCCGGACCGGGTCGGCGGGTTCCGGCAGGGGCTCGGCGCGCAGCACCTCGTCGAGCCCGGCCAGCACCGTACGCGCCCCGCGGAGCTTGCCGCCGATGTCCGCGAGCGACAGAAGCGGGTCCGCGCACCGGGCGGCCAGCACCAGGACCGTCAACAACTCCGCGACACCGATGCTCCCGTCCAGCGCGAGATGGGCGCCGAGGGCCAGCAGCACGGTGAACGTCACCTGCACGGTGAGCGTCAGGCCCACGGCGCCGGGCAGCGCGGAGAGCGTGGAGCGGCGCGAGGCGCGCTCCACGCCGCGCAGGCAGTCGTCGAGCAGCTCGAAGCGTTCGGCCGTCCGGCCACCGGCCCGCAGCACCGGCTGGACCTGGAGGTACTCGATGACCCGCCCGGTGGCCTCGTCGTCCCGCCGGGCGCGCTCGGCGTCACCCGCGGACATCGAGCGTCCCGTGCGGATCTGTACCGCCGCCACGACCGGCACGGCGGCCAGCGCGGCCAGTCCCAGCCGCCAGTCCTGTACGAGCATCACGGCGACGATCGTCACGGGGGTCACCGTGGCGGAGACGAACGGCGCCAGCAGATGCGCGATCACGCTCATCGCCTGCAGGACGCCCCGGCCGGCCAGGACGGACAGCTCACCGAGCCGCCCGCCCGTGTACCAGCCGACGGGCAGCCGGGCCAGCTGGCCGCCGAGCCGGTGGTACATGCCGCTCAGCAGGGCGCTGCCCACCCTGAAGCCCGACAGATCGCTGAGGTAGCGCAGCACCGCGTAGAGCGCGACCGCCGCGCCGAACGCCGCCAGCCACGGCCAGGCGTCGGCGGGGGAGTGGCCGAACAGGGCCCGCAGCACGGGGACGAGCAGGGTGTAGGACAGCCCTTCGGCCACGGCGGTGGCGGTCATCAGGGCGACCGTGCGGCGCAACGGCCGCGCGTACGCGCGGCCGAGCACACGCAGCAGCAGGGAAATCATCGGGGCTCGTCTCCTTGGGGTGTCCGGGCGAAGGCGGCGTCGTGCGGAGTGCGGCCGGAGGCCTCGCCCTCATCGGCCGCCGCCGCCCGGTGGGCCCGCCAGAACGCGGCGAACGGCCCGTCCTGCGCGAGGAGTTCGTCGGGCCGACCCTGCTCGGCGATCGTTCCGTTCTCCAGGACGACGACGCGGTTCGCGTCGGCGATGGTCTCCAGGCGGTGGGCGATGACCAGGACGGTCCGCCCGCCGGCCGGCTTCGCGAGGGCGCGGCGCACCGCCTGTTCGGTCTGCGGGTCGGCGAAGGCGGTCGCCTCGTCGAGCACCAGGACGGGCGTGTCGGCGAGCAGCGCGCGGGCGAGCGCGATCCGCTGGGCCTCTCCTCCCGACAGGCCCGCGTCCTCGCCCACCACCGAGTCGTAGCCGCGCGGCAGTCGGCGGATCCGCTCATGGATGTGCGCCGAGCGGGCGGCGCGCTCCACCTCGTCACGGCCGGCGTGCGGCACCGCGAGGGCGATGTTGTCCGCGATCGACGTGCGCAGCAGCCGTACGTCCTGGAAGACGAAGGACACCCTCCGGTACAGCTCCCCGCCGCTCAGCTCACGCAGGTCGACGCCGCCGAGGACGACCGAGCCGTGGGACGGGTCGAAGAACCGCGGCAACAGCTGGACCAGCGTGGACTTGCCGCTCCCCGAGGGCCCCACGACCGCGGTGACCGTGCCCGGCTCCAGCACCAGGTCGATGCCGCGCAGCACCTCGTGGCCGGGCTCGTACCCGAACCGGACGTCGCGCAGTTCGACGCGGTGCCCCTGGGGCGTGCGCGGGCGCGCGGGTTCGGGCAGCGGCGGGACGTCGAGGACGTCCCGGATGCGGCCGACCGCCCGCCGGGCCGCCTGGAGGTCGTCGAAGCCGTGCCCGAGGGCCGCCACGGGGGCGGTCAGCCCGAGGCCGAGCAGGACGAAGGGCAGCAGGTCGGCGGGGTCCAGACCGCCGCCGGTGATCAGCGCCGTGCCGCCGGTCAGCACGACGAGCAGGACGAACGGCGGTGACAGCGCGAGCTGCATGCCCGCGGCGATGGGGGAGATGCCGTGCACCCACCGCCGGAAGGTGGCCACGAAGTCGTCCGCGGCGGTCAGGAAGGCGCGGTGGGCGCGCCCGGACCCGCCGAAGGTCTTGACGACCGCGATGCCCTGCACGAACTCGACGACGGAGGAGGAGATCCGTCCCATGCCCGCGTCGAACTCCTCCTGCTCGCGCAGCCGGGCGGGCGTCATCATCAGCGGCACCAGCGCCATCGCCAGCACCACCGGCGCCAGCGTGATCAGCGTGAGCCGCCAGTCGACCGCGAACAGGTAGACCAGGGACGCCGCCGGCACCACGAACGCGGAGACCAGCTCGCCGGGGGCGTGGGCGATGAACGGGTGCACGGCGCTCACGTCCTCCCCGACCACCTTCGCCAGCTCGCCGGTCCGGCGCCGGGAGAACCAGCCGATCGGCACCCGCCCGAGCTGGGCGGCCAGTTGCCGACGGAGCGTCAGTTGGACGCGCCCGTCCAGGACATGGCCGAGGCCGGTCGAGGCGGCGGTGAGCAGCAGGCGTACGAAGAGACCGGCCGCGCCCGTGAGGACGACGCGCCACACGTGGTCGCGGTCCGCCGGGCCGGAGTCCAGCAGCGTGCGCCCGAGTTCGACGACGGCCAGCAGCGGTGCGAGGCCGGCGAGCGCGCCGATGACCTGGAGGAGCACCACCGCGGCGAAACCCCAGGCGTAGGGGCGCAGCAGCCCGGTCATCGGCCACCCGCCGTCAGGGGGGTGGTGGAGGAGCTGTCCTCGTGGTGGTCGTCGTGTTCCGTCCGGGCCGGCGCGCCGCCGCGGGGCAGCACGGCCACGGCGATGAGGACGGCGCTCACCACGAGCCCGGCGCCGAGGGTCAGGCCGAGCGCGTAGCCGTCGGTGAGGGCCTCGGGGGTGGTGCTCCGGCCGGTGCGGTGGTTCGCGGCGGTGCCGAGGGCGGCGAGCCCGAGCGAGGCGCCGATCTGGCGTGAGCTGTTGAGCAGGCCGGAGGCGGTGCCCGTCTCGTGGGGGGCGACGCCGGTGGTGGCGGTGGCGACGATCGGGCCGAGGCAGAGCCCGAAGCCGACCCCGATGACGAGCGACGGTCCGAGCACGTCACCGGTGAACGAGCCGCCCGCGTCGATCTGCCCGAACCAGGCGAGCCCGGCCGCCGTCAGCAGCCCGCCGCCGATCAGGAGGGTGAGCGGCGTGAGCCGGTACCCCAGCTTCACCGCGAACACGGAGCCGGCGACCACCGCGAGGGACAGCGGCAGGAACATCAGGCCGGCCGCGGCCGGTCCCTTGCCGAGGGCGTGCTGGACGTAGAGGGACATGAAGTAGAAGGCCGCCGTCATGGCCGCCCCGGCCAGCAGGTTGAAGGCGTTCGCGCCGGCGACGAAGCGGTTGGCGAACAGGCCGAGCCGCACCAGGGGTTCGCGGGTGGTGGTCCGCTCCACGTACAGGAACGCGGCGAGCAGCGCGACGGCCGCCGCCAGGGTGGACAGGGTGGCCGCCGAGGTCCAGGCGTGCCGGTCGGTGCGCACGACGCCGAAGACCAGCAGGGTCATGCCCGCCGTCGCGAGGACGCCGCCGAGCACGTCCGGGCGGCCGGCGGGAGCGGCCGGGCGCCCGGAGGCGATGCCGCGCCGGGCCAGGAGCAGGACGACCGCGACCATCGGTACGTTCACGAACATCACCCAGCGCCAGCCGGCGTACTCGGTGAGGATGCCGCCGATCAGGACCCCGAAGGCGCCGCCCGCGGCGTTGGTCGCGCTCCACACGCCGAAGGCGCGGACGCGGGCCCGGCCGGCGGGGAACGTCTCGGCCAGCAGCGCCAGCGCGGCCGGGGCCAGCGCGGCCGCCCCGATGCCCTGCGCGGCCCGCGCGGCGACGAGGTGGCCGGGCTCCTGGGCGAGGCCGCCGAGGAGCGAGGCGGCGCCGAACAGGGCGAGGCCGGCCAGCAGGACCCGCTTGCGGCCGTAGCGGTCGGCGGCCTTGCCGCCCAGCAGGAGCAGGCCGCCGAAGGTGAGGGCGTAGGCGTGGATCACCCAGGTCAGGCCCGCCGCGTCGAAGCCGAGGCCGTCGGCGACGCGGGGCAGGGCCACGTTCACGACCGCGAGGTCCAGCGACACCATGAACTGGACCACGGCCACCGCGGCGAGCGTGAGCCCTGGCCGCGCGTCGGTTCTCTCCGTCATCGCGGACTCCGTTCCTGAGGGGTGGGGTGAGCGGACGCCGAAGCGCCGAGCAACTTTCCGAACATGTTCCGAAAGTAGCATCGGGGGTGGCGGGAGCGCACGCGAAATCTCGAAACGGTTTTGTTCGTACGGGGGTTGGCCGCCGGCCCTCCGCTGCTCGCCGGCGCTCCTCCCGCTGCTTGCCCGCGCTCGTCGCGCGCCACTGGCGCCCGGTCGCGCGGTGGGGGAGGGGGCGCGGCATGATGGGACGATGTCCCGAACGCCCGCACCGCACGGCCGGACCGGCCGGCCGCCCGTGACCTCCCGCCCGCAGATCCTGGAGGCCGCCCGGCGGCTCATCGACGTGGACGGCTGGGAGAAGCTGACGATCCGTCGCCTGGCCGCCGAGCTGGGTGTGGGGGCGACGACCCTCTACCACCACATCAGGAACAAGGACGAGTTGCTGGTCCTGATGCTCGATCAGCACCTGGCGCAGCTCGGGCGCGTGCGGCTGCCGGACGATCCGCGCGAGCGCGTCATCGCGTCCGCCACGGCGATGCGCGACGCCCTCGCGGCGTGGCCGTGGGCGGCGGAGATCCTCACGGCCGACGGGTTCGTCGGGCTCCTGGACGAATCGGCGCTGTGGATGGTCGAGGCGATCCTCTCGGGGGCCGTCGACTGCGGCTGCACGCCCGCCCAGTCCGTCGACGTCTTCCGGGACGTCTGGTACTACACCGTCGGCGAGGTCCTGGTCCGCGCCAACACCGCCCGCCGCCGCCCCGACGCCGGACCCCTCACCTTCCGCGAGTCCTTCGACGCCACGCAGGTCCCCCACCTGGCGGCCGTGGGCGACCGGTGGGGCGAGCTGGCGGCGCGGGACATCTACCCCGAGGGCGTACGCGACTTCGTGGACGGCCTGTTGGCCCGGTTCACCGGGAGAGGGCTTGGCGAGGGAGGGGCTGCCGGGGACGGGCATGCCGGGTGAGGCGGGCGGCGGGGCCGGTCATCGAGGCGCCCCGAGCGACCCCACGGGCGTAACCGCGGCCAGCCGCCCGCGTCCGGGGGTGCCGAGGCAGACCCGGGGCGCCGCCCTCTCACGGGGCGTGGGTCAGATGGACGCGGCCTTCTCCCGTGCCGCCAGTGATGCCCCGTAGCGGCGCAGCAGCAGGACCGCCGTCGTGGCGAGGCCCGTGAGGAGGCCCAGCCAGATGCCGACCGTTTCCAGGCCCAGGGGGTGTGAGAGGAGCCAGGCCGCGGGCAGGCCGACGGCCCAGTAGCCGATGACCGTGATGCGAAAACCGCTCTTGGTGTCGTCCAGGCCGCGCAGCAGGCCGACGCCGATGTTCTGCGCGCAGTCGAAGAACTGCAGGAACGCCGTGACGATCAGCAGGTGCGTGGCGATGGTCAGCGCCCGGTCCGAGCCGGAGTCCATGAAGGGGGCCAGGACCAGGCGCGGCACGGTGAGGTAGGCGGTGCCGACGACCGCCATCACCGCCGCCGCGCACGCGAGCGCCGTGTTCTTGATGCGCCGCGCGTCGTCGGTGCGGCCGAGCGCCAACTCCCTGCTGACGTTGATGGAGGCGGCGTGCGAGAGGCCGACGGCGACCTGGAAGACGATGTAGACGAGCTGGTTCACGGCCGTGTGCGCGGCCAGCGCCGCGGGCCCGAAGGCGCCGGCCATCAGCGCCGTGACGGAGAAGAAGCCCGCCTCCGAGCCGTACGTCGCCGCGATCGGCACCCCGAGCCCGATGAGCCGCTTCACGGCGGCGGGATCGGCCTTGGCGGCGTTCAGCGTGAGCAGCGGCGCGAGGGTGGCGTCCCGCTTCGCGGAGGCGTACAGCGCGAGGAAGGAGAGCAGGTAGACGGTGGAGGTGGCCACGCCGATGCCGGTCAGACCGAGCTTCGGCAGACCCCATGTGCCGTGGATGAGCACCCAGTTGAGCGCCGCGTTGACGGCGATCGAGGCGACCGTGATGCGCAGCAGCGCCTGCGGGCGGCGCATGCCGACGGTGAACTGGCGGATCGCCTGGAACCACAGGCACGGCAGCAGGCCGGGCGCGAGCGCCAGCAGCATGGTCTGGGTGCGGTCGACGACGGCGGCGTCCTGGCCGAGCCAGGTCAGGCACTGGCCGATGAGGACCATGAGGACGGCGCCGACGACACCGGCGAGCGTGGCGACGGCCATGCTCGCGCGGACGATGCCGCGCACCTCCTCGTGACCGCCCGCCCGGCCGGCGTCCGCCTTCTCGGCGCCCTGCTCGTCGCCGTGGGCTTTCTCGGCGCGGGCGGCCGCTGCCGCGATCTGGTTGCCGACCGAGGTGACCAGGCCGACGCCCATCGTGCGCAGCTGGTTGAAGATGACGATGGCGAGACCGCCCGCGGCCAGCTCCTGCGTGCCCAGCAGGCCCATCATCACCGTGTCGGTGGTGGTCAGGGCGACCTGCGCGAGCTGGGTGAGGATGAGCGGAACGGCGAGCGTGGCGAGCGCCCGGCCGTCGCCGAGCAGCGTGGCGAGCGCCGAGGGCGGCGCGTCCCGTCCGGGCGCCTCGGCGGCGGGGGAGTCGGGCTTGGGGGGCATCGAGGTCATCGGTTCCTGCGGAGCTTGGTGAGGAGCTCGTCGATCTCGCGTTCCGCGTCGGGATCGAGGAGGTTGCGGGCGGTCATCCAGGCGTCGTCGAAGACGGTGTCCAGGTACTTCTCGCCGCCGTCGTTGATCAGGGCGACCATAGTGCTGCCCGGGGGAAGGGTGGCGAGGCGGGTCAGCGCCTCGTGCACCACGCCGCCCGCCGAGCCGCCGATCAGCAGCCCGGTGCGGGCCACGGCGCGGCAGGTCGCGAACGCCTCGACGTCACCGACCTTGACACCCTCGTCGATCAGGTCGAAGTCGACGAGCGCCCCGATCTCGGCTCCCTCGGGCGTGCCCGTGCCCGACTGGTAGTAGTCGTGGGCGGGCCCGCCGAACGCGATCGACCCCTTGGGTTCGACGCCGACGGTGGCGAACCCCGGTATGAGCTTGCGCAGTTCACGCGTCGTGCCGCACAGGGCGCCGCCCGTGCCGACCGCCCCGATCAGCACGTCGATCCGGCCGTCGAGCGCCTCGTGCAGTTCGTGGGCCACGGGGAAGTAGCCGACGCCGTTGCTCGGGTTGTTGTGCTGCTCGGTGAAGATGGTGTTGTCCTTGCCGCGCGCCATCTCCTCCGCCAGCTCCTCGCGCGCGGCCGTCGCCAGCTCCTCGCTGTCGCCGCCCTCGTCGACGTAGACCAGCTCGGTGCCGAGGGCCTTCATCGCGCGCAGCTTGTCCGTGCAGGCGTGGTGGTCCACGACGGCCGTGAAGGTGTAGCCGCGCTCGGCGGCCACCACCGCGAGGCCGAGGCCGGTGTTGCCGGACGTGGACTCGATGATCCGTCCGCCGGGGCGCAGTTCGCCGCGCTCCTCGGCGTCGAGGATCATCTGCCGGGCCATGCGGATCTTCGCGGTGCCGGTGGGGTTGAACATCTCCAGCTTCAGCAGCAGCCTGCTGCCGGTCTCGGTGCCGGCGAGCTCCAGAAGGGGCGTGCGGCCGATGAGGTCGGACACGTGGGAGACCACGGCGGGGCGCTGCAGGGCTCCGGGCATCGATGTGCTCCTGTAGAGAGGGGGGCGGGGGCGGGGGCGGTGTCAGGTGAAGTGGCGGTCCAACCGCCAGCGCGGGCGCGGCAGTTCGGTGCGGTCGACCACGACCTTGGGCGGCAGCGGCAGGTCGTGGAAGGGGGATTCGTTGGAGTCCATCTGGTAGCCCGCCGTGTTGGGGTAGACCAGCAGGTCGCCGACGCGGGGCCGCCGCGGGAAGGGGACCTTGCGCCAGGTGAGCATGTCCGACTCCAGGCAGGTCGCGGCGCCGACGCTGGCGGGGTACGTCTCGTCCGCGCCGCCGGTAGCCACCTCCGCCACGCCGACTTCCGCCCCCGCGGCGCACGCCGGCCCCGCGAGCCCGTCGCCGAGGCCCGGTACCAGCACCGGGTCCGGCAGGTACTCGCTGGCGAACCACTGCTCCGACAGGCTCAGGCTGGTCCCGTCCACGGTCAGCAGCCGGTAGCCCGGCCGCTCCTTGACGCCCTGCACGCAAAACACCGTCCCGCCCGCCCGGTCGAGCAGCGCCCGACCCGGTTCGAGCAGCAGTCGTACGTCCAAGTCGCGCAGTACGTCCGCGAGTCGGCGCTCGTCCGTCCGATGGGCCAGTAGCGCCCGCAGCGCGTCCGCGCCCGCGAGGGGCGAGTGGTACGGGTAGAAGTCGCCGTCCGCGAAGGACTTGCCCGCGTGGAAGTGCCCGTCGTGCCGGGCGGCGAGGAAGGCCTGCCAGTCATCGGCGCCGACGTAGCTGATCGGCAGCCCGCCGCCCACACTGACGCGATCGGCCCGCAGGCCCGACGCCCGTGCCTTCAGGCAGAGTTCCGCGAGCGAGGCGGCCAGCTCGGCGCGGGCCGCGATGTCGTATCCGGAGAGGTGGAAGCTGAAGCCCTCCATGCGCAGGGCGGCCTCGCCGGCCCGCGCGCAGCGCTCCATGGCGGTCGCCAGCTCGGCCTCGTCGAGACCGAAGCGGCTGTGCGGCTGGCCGGGGGGCAGGGCGCGCAGCAGCACCCGCGCGGGGCGCGCCACCCGCTCGGCGCCGCCGCCGCTCACCAGGCCCAGCACCGCGTCGAGTTCGTCCAGGGCGTCCACGGCGATCAGCGCGCCCTGGCGCACCGCGAGGCGCAGCAGGTCGTGCCCCTTGGCGGGACCCGTCACCATCAGGTGCTCCCCGGGCACGCCGTGGCCGAGCGCCTCGCGCAGCTCGCCGAGGGAGGCGACGTCGACGCCCGCGCCGAGGGCCGCGCACCGCTCGACCCACACGGCGGCCTTGTTGGCCTTCTTCGCGTAGTACACGAACCCGGCGACCCCCGCCTCCGCCAACGCCTCCCGCATGGTGCGGAGGTTGGCGTCGAAGGCGTCGGGGAGCAGGAAGTGGAAGGGGCCCCCGAAGGCGTAGGAGAGTTCCCGCGCTAGGCCACTGGCCAGCACGGCGTCGGTGCCGGGGTCGGGCAGCGCGGGCAGGCGCGCGGAGCAGGCCGCCGCGTTCGCCCCGTCGGTCCCGCTCAGCGCCACAGCGCCACCTCGTGGCCCAGACCCTGCTCCAGCGCGAGCTGGGCGAAGCGGTGGCCCAGGGCGATGTCCGTGACGACGAGGCCGCTGTTGTACGCGAAGATCCGCTCCGCGGCGCCCGTCCGGCCCGCCGCCGCGCCCGCGATCACCGGGGGGAACTCCGCGTCCACCGGGGGCAGTTTGCCCTCGGCGTCGGCCATGTCCGTGCCGGTGACGTTCATCTGCGCCTCGCTGGTGGCGATGACGCGGTCGGCCCGGTGCAGGGTCGAGGGCGCGAGGCCGTGGCCGACCAGGACGGACAGGGCGCCCGGCTTCAGCCAGTCGGCCTCGATCGCCGCGGGGGTGTGGCCGCCCGCGGTGGCGACGACGACGTCGGCGTCCCCGGCGGCGGTGCGCAGGTCCTCGACCAGTTCCACCTCGCGGTCGGGGAAGTGCCGGCGCAGCTCGTCGCGTACCGCCCGGATGCCCTCGGGGTGCGTGCCGGAGAGCATCAGCCGCTCCAGACCCGGCAGGGCGGTCAGCAGGAACGGCAGCGCGAGCCGCCCCTGCGTGCCCGTTCCGACGACGAGCGCGCTGCGGGCGCCGGGCGCGGCCAGTTCGCGGGCGAGCAGCGCGGAGACGGCCGGGGTGCGCAGCGAGCCGATGCGGGCGCAGTCCATCATCGCCACCGGCAGCCCGGTCACGTCGTCGTAGATCGTGAGCGAGGTGTAGTAGTGCTGCTCCTCGCGGCCCTTGTCGAGGCCGTGCTTGTACGAGGTCTTGATGGCGACGACGTCGCGGGAGCCGTCACGGCCGAGCATCGCGTAGGAGACGGAGTGCCCGTCCTTGGGCTTGACGGTCAGCTTGCGCGGGTTGTCCGACTCCCCGGCGTGCAGGGTGCGGTAGGCGCCCTCGACGGTGGAGATCACGTCGGCCAGGGAGATGTCGAGGCCGGCGAGGTCGCTGGTCGACAGGATGCGCAGGTGCTGGTCGTCGCCGGATATTCGGCTTCCGGCGGGGCTTTCGGGGCCGGCCGAGGCGCCGGGGCCGGGGGAGGTGGTGCCGGTCATGGTGTCTTTTCCTTCCGGTGCGTGGGGGGCGCGTTCAGCCGGCGTGCGCTGCGAGCGCGACCGGGCCGCGGCCGAACGCCTCCAACGCCGCCTGACCGTAACCGTGCTCGTCGGCCTCGGCCGAGGGGCGCCGGCGCCGTCCGGGCACCCGCACCGAGGCCCGCTTGAGCCAGCGGTCGGTGCCGTCGTAGCGGGCCTTGAAGGGCACCCTGCCGTGCACGACCAGGTCGTTGTCGACGACGAGGACCTCGCCCGGCTCCAGGCTCACCGCCACGGAGACCCGGGCCAGTTCGTCCGCCAGGCGCCGGTACGCGGCCCGGTACTCCTCGTCGGCGTCGTCCATCGGCGTGTACGCGGGGTCGAAGCGGAGTGTGAGCCCGTCCTCGGCGGCGAACAGGGTGGGCACCGGCGGGGGAGCGGCGTCGGCGTAGCCCTGGGCCTCGGCGTAGGCGTCGTCGGGCAGGATCGGCAGGACGGGCCGGGAGAGCAGCTCCACGTCCTTCTCGCTGAGCCGGACCTTGCGAATGCCGGCCGCGGTGGTCGCGATGCGGTCGTGGTTGCGCATGCAGCCCAGCATCAGCAGGTGGGCGCGGCCGGGGTGGAAGGCGTCCTCGGTGTGCGGGCTGAGGAGCACGGTGCTGCTGGCGCCGGTCTGTTCGGACTCGTGGCCGGGCGAGGGCACGATGTTGTGCACGAACCGGCCGTCCTGCTGGCCCTGCCAGGCGATGGGGTCGCCCATCACGCCGGCGAGCAGCAGCAGCACGATGTCGTGGAGTGCGCCGCGGTCACCGGCGTGGGCCCAGCCGGGCGGGGTCGGGCCGATCTCGGCGTCGTCGACGTCGAGGCCGCGCAGGACGAAGAGGCCGTCATCGGTGTCGACGGGCCGGCAGTGGTGACGCAGAGTGTCGCCGAATCCGGCCACGGACTGCTCAACTCGCTCCAGGAGGCGGGGAGATGTCGCGGATGTGCCGAATTCGTCGAGAATCTTCCGGGCCGCGGTGCGGAGCTCGTCCACGGAGTGGGGGTCCAGCTGGCGGACTGGTGCGTCTGCTGCCGTGCTCATCGCGAGATAAGTCCGTTTCCGTCGAGTTGGTGGAGGAATCCGGGCGGGCGATCACCGGTGACGGGCCGAACGCTAGCAGTAAACTTAGGTAAGGCAAACCTTAGACTGGGAAGTGGAACGGTCGCCTTCCGTCCGGCAAGTGACGAGTCCGGGGGTGCACTTGGCAGCGTGCGCCGGGTTGCGCACGCGGGTGCCATTAGGATAGGCAACCCTAAGATTATCCGATCGTATCGGCTTCGACCTGCGAATCGACCTTTGATTCGGCCGGTGTCCCGCCCTGCGCATCGACATACCGCTCTGAACTGGAACGAGGACGTACGTGGACATCACCAGGCGCCAAGTGCTGTGGGCCGGCGGAGCATTGGGTACGGCGACGCTGCTCACCGCGTGCTCCGGGGACGGTGACACCTCGTCCGAGGCGGGCGGCGACGGCAAGCCCCGCAAGGGCGGCACGCTGCGCGTCGGCGCCCTCGGCCGGGCCTCGGCCATCACCCGGGACCCGCACGGCACCCAGGCCAACGAGAGCGACTACCTCATCATCGCCCTGGTGTACGACACCCTCACCGCACCCGGCGCCAAGGACAACACCGCGCCGCGCCTGGCCGCCAGTTGGAAGCCCTCCGCCGACCTGAAGACCTGGCGCTTCAAGATCGCGGAGGGGGCCACGTTCCACGACGGCTCCCCCGTCACCGCCGACGACGTCGTCTGGTCGCTCAAGCGGCTGCGCGCCACCCCCTCCGGCGCCTCCCGGCTGCCCGGCATCAAGGCCGAGAACATCAAGGCCGAGGGCAAGGACACCGTCGTCCTCGTCTCCGACTACGCCAACGCCGAACTGCCCTCGCTCACCCGCCTGACCACCTTCGTCCTGAAGAAGGGCACCGAGAAGAAGGACCTGGGCAAGGCCCCCGGCACCGGCCCCTTCAAGCTCGACTGGTTCCGCTCGGGCAACGCGCGCCTCGTGCGCAACGAGCACTGGCACGGCGGCGACGTCCTGCTCGACGCCATCGAGGTCAAGATCTTCGAGTCCCCCCAGGCCATGTCCAACGCGCTCCTCGCCGGCCAGATCGACCTCGCCTCCAACGTCGGCGCCGTCGCCGCCCGCACCGCCGAGAAGCGCGGCGACGTCCAGGTCGTGCGCCGCCCCGACGACATGGCGATGCCGATCGTCATGCGCACGGCAGACGGCCCCTTCGCCGACCCCAAGGTCCGCGAGGCGCTGCGCCTGGCCGTCGACCGCAAGGCCATGGTCAAGCAGGTGCTGTCCGGCTACGGCACCGTCGGCAACGACATCATGGGCACCGGCGACCCCGCGTACGACTCGGGCATCCCGCAGCGCGGACGCGACCTCGCCAAGGCCAAGTCCCTGCTGAAGGAAGCGGACTTCGACACCTCCAAGACGTACAAGCTGGTGACGACCGAGGACATCGCCGGCCTCGCCGAGTCCGCGACGCTCTTCGCGAGCCAGGTGCGCGAGGCGGGCGTCAAGATCCAGGTGGTCAAGCAGGAGTCCGCCACCTTCTACGACAAGACGTGGCTCAAGGCCGACCTCTACACCACCTACTGGGGCACCAACGACTCGGTGATCTTCTTCGCCAGCAAGACCATGGAGTCCAAGTCGGGCCAGAACGAGGCCGCGTGGAAGAACGCGGCATTCGACGCCGCCTACCGCGAGTCCATCGGCGCCAAGGACGCGGGCACGCGCGCCAAGGCCCTCGAAAAGCTCCAGCGCATCCAGCACGAGGACTCCGGCTACCTGCTGTGGGGCGTCGCCGAGGGCATCGACCTGGCCGCCGCCCCCGTGCACGGCCTGCCCAAGCTGCCCGGCTACGGACGCGTCCAGCTCGAGCGGGCATGGCTGGCCCGCTGAGCGGCACGGTGAGCGAGCGGGTCGCGGGCCTTCGCCCCCGGCCCGCCGGCCCCGTGCTCGCCGGGACCCTGCGCCTCGCCGGACTGCTCGCACGCCGGGCGCTGCTGCTCGCCGTCCTGCTCGCCACCGTCTTCGTCGCCGTCGAACTCCTGCCGGGCGACGCCGCCAACGCCACCTCCGAGCGCGGCGAGAGCGCCGCCGACCTCGCCCGCCGCCGCGCACTCCTCGGCCTCGACCGGCCCGTCCTCACCCGCTTCTGGGAGTGGATGACCGGGCTGCCCACCGGTGACTTCGGCACCTCCGCGCGCGGCGAGCCGATCGCCGACATCCTCGCCAAGCCGCTGCCCAACACGCTGCTCCTGGGCGGCCTCGCGCTCCTGGTCACCCTCGTCGTCTCGCTCGCCCTCGGCTGCTGGGCGGCGCTCAAGCCGGGCGGCGCCACCGACCGGGCCATCTCCGCGAGCGCCACCGGCATCCTCGCGCTGCCCGAGTTCGTGGTGGCCGTCGCGCTCGTCCTCGTCTTCGCGCTCTGGACCGACCTGCTGCCCGCCGTCACCCTCACCGACGCCGACGGCTCGCCCGCCTCCTGGCGGATGCTGATCCTGCCCGTCCTCGCCCTGGCCATCCCGCAGATCGGCTGGAACGTCCGCATCGTGCGCGCCGCCCTCGCCGACGAGGCCAAGGCCCCGCACGTCCAGAGCGCCGTCATCGACGGACTGCCGCGCCACCGCGTCTTCACCCACCACCTGCTGCCCGGCGCCCTGCCCACCGTCGCGGCGGGCATCGCCACCTCCACCGGCATGCTGCTCGGCGGCGCCGTCGTGGTGGAGACCATCTTCAACTACCCGGGCATCGGCTCGGTCCTCGCCGGAGCCGTCACCGACCGCGACGGCCCGCTCGTCGCCGGCGTCGTCGCCGTCACCGGCGTCGTCATCACCGGCGTACTGCTCCTCGCCGACCTCGTGCGTTCCTGGGCCTCGGGAGGCCGTGCATGACCGCGCCCCACCCCCTGCCGAAGCGTGCCGTACGCCGCCTCCCGCGCCGTGGGACGGTCCTGCGCGTCCTGCCCGCCCTGCTGCTCGTCGCCCTCGCCCTCGCCGGGCCCTGGCTCGCGCCGTACGCCATCGACAGCCCCGTCACCGCCCCCTACGCCGAACCGGGCGGCAAGGCGGCGCTCGGCGGCGACCAGCTCGGCCGCGACGTCCTGAGCCGGCTGCTCGCCGGCGGTCGCGAACTCATCGCCACCTCCCTGCTGGTGGCCTTCCTGGTGACCGGCGCCGCCGCACTCCTCGGCGCGCTCGGCGCGCTGCGCCCCACCGTCGGACGGATCGTCGAACGCTGCGCCGACGTGCTCATGCTGCTGCCCGCCGTCCTCGGCATCCTGCTCATCGCCCTGTCCTGGCCGGGCGGCGGACGGTTCGCCGTCATCGCCGCCGCCGTGGTGATGGGCGTGCCCTACGCCGTACGCCTGGTCGCGGGCGCCGCCGCGCCGGTCGCCGCCTCCGGGTACGTCGAGGCCGCGGCGGTCGGCGGCGAACGCCTGTGGCACCTCGTCGTGCGCGAGGTCCTGCCCAACCTGCGCGCCACCCTGCTCGCCCTCTTCGGGCTGCGCTTCGTCGCCGCCGTCTACGTCGTGGCGACCGCCGGCTTCCTCCAGGTGGGCCCGCAGCCGCCCGCCGCCGACTGGGCGCTCATGATCCGCGAGAACTCCGGCGGCATCGTCCTGAACCCGTGGGCGGTGCTCGCGCCCTCCCTCGCCATCGGCCTGCTCGCCATGAGCGTCAACCTCGCGGCGTCGGCGCTCGTGCCGCGCGCCGGGCGCGAAGCGGTGACCGCGCTGTGAGACGGAAGCGCGCCGTGCACGCCATGGGACGGAACAGCGCGCCGGTGACGCAAGAGACCGCGATGACCCGGGGGGTCGCCTCGTGAACCACATGCCCGACTGGTACCCCGGGGGCCACGTACCCGCCTCCGGCGTGGCCGTACGCGTCCAGGGGCTGACCGTCGCCGCCGACGACGGCCGTCTCCTCCTGGCGGGCGGCGGGATGGAGGTGCGGCCCGGCCGCGTCACGGCGCTCGTCGGCCCCTCGGGGTCCGGCAAGACCACCCTCCTGCGGGCCGTCGCCGGGGTCCTGCCGCCCGGCGCCCGGCGCACCACCGGCACCGTCGAGGTGCTCGGCCAGGACCCCCTGGCGCTCGGCCCGGCCGACCTGCGCGCCCTGCGCCGCCACCGCCTCGCCTACCTCGGCCAGGACCCGGGCTCCGGACTCAACCCCCGCATGAAGGTGCGCCGCCTCATCGCCGAGGTCGCCGTCGACCGGGGGCCCGAAGCGCTGCGCGCCCAACTGGAAGAGGTGCGCCTGCCCCTCGGCGAGGGCCTGGAGAACCGCCGCACGGGCGAGCTGTCCGGCGGCCAGCAGCGCCGCGTGGCCCTCGCCAGGGCGCTGGCCCGCCGCCCCGCCGTCCTCCTCCTGGACGAGCCCACCGCCGGCCTCGACCCACGCGTGCGGGACGAGATCGCCGAGCTGCTGCGGCACCTGGCGGCCCATCACCGCCTCGCCGTCGCCCTCTCCTGCCACGACGCGGACCTCGTCTCGCGGCTGGCGGACGACGTGGTCGACCTGTCCGCCGAAGGGGCCCCGCCGGTCCCGCTGCCCGCGCCCCGCCCCCGTACGCGCGAGACCCGGCCCGCGCCGGACGGCGCCCCCAAGCTCGCCGTCGCCGGACTGCGCGCCTCGTTCACCCGGCGGGGCCGTTGCGTGCCCGTGCTGCACGGCGTCGACCTGAGCGTCACCGCCGGCTCCAGCACGGGCATCGTCGGCGCGTCCGGGTCCGGCAAGACCACGCTGGTGCGTGCCGTGGTCGGGCTGCACCGGCCCACCGAGGGCACGGTCGCCCTCGACGGCGTACGCCTGCACCCCGCCGCCCACGGCCGCACCCGCGCCCAGCGCCGCGCGCTCCAGCTCGTGCCGCAGGACCCGCTCGGCACCCTCAACCCGAGCCGCACCGTGGGCGACACCCTCGGCCGCCCGCTGCGCCTGCACGAGCGGGCCACGCGCGCCGAGGCCCCCGGGCGCGTCCTGGAACTCCTGGAGAGCGTCGGCCTGCCCGCGCACTTCGCCGACCGCTACCCCCACGAGCTGTCGGGCGGCCAGCGGCAACGCGCGTCCATAGCAAGGGCGTTGGCGGCCGACCCCGAGGTCCTGGTCTGCGACGAGGTCACCTCGGCCCTGGACGACAGGACCGCGGGCGCGGTGATGGACCTCCTCGAAGAGCTGCGGGAGAGCCGCGGCCTGGCCCTGGTGCTCATCAGCCACGACCTGCGGCTGGTGGCGAGCCGCACGGACGCGCTGCTCGTCCTCGCGGAGGGCCGCGCCGTGGAGTCCGGCGCCACCGAGAAGATCCTGGGGGCGCCGGGGACACCGCTGCCCCGGTGACCCCCGGGCCCGCGGCGCGCTCACGTACCGCTCACGCGGCCCCCGCGCTGTTGATCGCCTGTTGATCGCCTCCCTGCACGCTCCGCTCGTCCAGTCCGTCACGCACCAACGGAAACGACCGGAGGCACGTCCATGAAGATGGTCCGTTCGCTCAAGAAGAGGATCACCGGCGAGAAGAGCCTGAAGGCGTACGCCTGGTACCACTGGTACTAGACCGGCGAATCGTCCCCGTGAGTGCCCCGTGCCCGGCGCGCCCGAGCGGCCGCCGGGCACGGGCCTCCCGCCCTTGGAGACCACCGATGCCCCTCTCCGGTACCGACCGGTCCACCCGGACCACCGTCTTCGCGCCGCGCCTGCAGGCCCTGCTGCGCGACCACCGCGGTGCGGACGTGTTCCGCCTGGACGCCGACACCATGGGCGTCGCCGGGCCCGAGCTGACCGACCGGATCCTCGCCGCCCGGCCGGCCACCGAGCACGAGCGCCCCACGTTCAAGCCCCTGCACGGCCGCTCCATCCACCGCACCGAGGCCTCCCACGTGATGCGGGCCATCGGCCGCGACGTCCGCGCGGCCCTGCGGGCGCCCGTGCCGGGCGGCGCCGACCTCACCGGCGAGTGGCCGCACGTCGGCCACGTGTACCTGCGCGACCTGATCCTCGGCGCCGACCCCTACCGGCTGCGCATCCTCATGGACCGCACCCTGGAGCTGACGCCCAAGCTGACGTGGACGGTCATCGCCGTCGGCGCCGCGCTGCCCGGCGGGCCGCGGCCGGGCGCGCCCGTGACCGAGATCGCGGGCCTGACCGCCGACGCCGGAAGCTACAGCGACCGGCGGTACGCCATGGGCATGTACCGGCGGGCGGCGGCGCCCGTCTGCTTCACCGTCTCCACGCTCGTCGCCAGTGCCTACTGGCTCGGCGCGCCCTTCGCGGACGACGTCCCGAACGAGCACATCCTGTACGAGGCCATGCGCCTGCTGCCCCCTTCCTGGAACGTCCTGCGCAACGCGTCCCCGGAGTACCCCGCCCTCGACGCCCGCATCGGCGCCGGCGACGACGTCCTGGTGCTGCCGCTGCTCAGCCACCGCGACCCGGCCCTGTGGGACGACCCCGACGCGTTCCGCCCCGAGCGCTGGGCCGGCCTCGACCCCGACGACCACCCCGGCTACCTGCCCTTCGGCCACGCCTCCGAGCGCTGCTGGGGCCGGCACATGGTGATGCCGCTCGCCGGGATGCTGCTGGACATGCTGCGCTCCGAGGGCCTGACGGTCGATCCGCGGCAGACCACCGCCAAGGTCCCGCTCGCGGGGCTGCTCGGCGTCGACAAGGTGCGACTGGTACGACCGGCCTAGCGAGCCGGGACGGCCGCCCGAGCCGGGGTGTCCCGGCGGAAGAGGGCCGTCCAGAGGAACGGCTCGCCGAAGTGCGCGGAGCTCTCGGGCTCGTCGCGCATGCGGCGCAGCTCGACCTCCGTCAGATGGCCGAAGATCCGCCGCAGGGAGCCGTCCTCGTAGGCCAGGCCGCCGTGCAGGGCGCCCTGCCGGTAGAAGTCCGCGTCGGGCAGTCGCGACCCCATGCCGTCGTCGCCGGCGGCGAAGCAGGTGAGGGAGAAGTGGCCGCCGGGGGCCAGGACGCGGTCCAGGAGGTCGAGGTAGCCGACGCGGCGGTGCGGCGGCAGATGGTGGAAGCAGCCCGAGTCGTGCACCAGGTCGTACGGTCCGGTCAACTCGGCCCGCGTCAGGGCGAACGCGTCGCCCTGGTGGAAGCAGACCTCGGCCCCCGCCTCGCGGGCGCGGTCCTTGGCCCAGGCGAGGGCGGCGGGGGAGAGGTCGACGGCGTCCACCTCGAAGCCCAGCGCGGCCAGATACAGGGCGTTGCGGCCCGGTCCGCAGCCGAGGTCGAGCGCGCGGCCCGGTGTGATCAGACCCCGTTCCACGTACGAGGCGAGGCTCTCGTCCGGCTTGGCCGCGAAGAACGGCACGGGCCTGGCGCGGTCGGCGTAGAAGTCGTCCCACCAGCCGCTCCCACCGCTCGTCCAGCGGTCGGCCGCCGGCGCGAACAGGCCGTCCAACAGGTTCATCACGTCGTCGATCGTGCGGATGTCGCGGTCCATCAAGTCCCCTTCCCGAGGGGGTGATGGTAGGCCGCGCGGCCGATGAAAGCCCAGGTCAGGCCCTGTTCGCCGGAGCCTTCGGAGGCCGTCGGCGGGCGCCCGAGGGGCCTTTGGCGACCCGCCGGGCACGATGCCCCGACCCCGCGCCGAAGAGGCGTCCGGACCGCCGTCAGGTGGCCGCACGGGGCCGTGCGCGGCGCCGCCGGGGCGACTTTCGCGAGGGAGTCGAACAGTGTGTTCACGCGAAGTATCCCCAGAAGTAATCCCAGCTGGTTGGATGTGCGGGCGCCGTGCCCACGGCCGCTTCCGGCCCGGCCGGAACAGCAGCAACAGCCCCCCGCCTACAGGAGATTCAGTGCCGCACTCCGCGCTGCGCAGGTCCCACGCGGCGGCGATCACCGCCGCGCTCGCCGCCGCCACGCTCGCCGCCGTCGCCCCCGGCGCGAGCGCCGCCGACGCGTCCGCCGCCACGCCCTCGCTCAAGGTGCTCACGTACAACACGTTCCTGTTCAGCAAGACGCTCTACCCGAACTGGGGCCAGGACCACCGGGCCAAGGCCATACCGGCGGCCGGCTTCTTCGGCGGGCAGGACGTCGTCGTGCTCCAGGAGGCGTTCGACAACTCCGCCTCCGACGCGCTGATGGCGAACGCCAAGGGCCGCTACCCGCACCAGACGCCGGTGATGGGCCGAGGCAGGAGCGGCTGGGACGCCACCGGCGGCGCGTACTCCTCGGTGGCGCCCGAGGACGGCGGCGTGACGGTCCTGAGCAAGTGGCCGATCCTGCGCAAGGAGCAGTACGTCTACAAGGACGCCTGCGGCTCCGACTCCTACTCCAACAAGGGCTTCGTCTACGCCGTGCTGGACGTGAACGGCACCCGGGCGCACGTGGTCGGCACCCACACCCAGTCCACCGACCCGGGCTGCGGCAGCGGCGAGGCCGCCGCCACCCGCGCCGAGCAGTTCAAGGAGATGGACGCCTTCCTCGACGCCAAGCACATCCCGGCCGGCGAACAGGTGCTCGTCGCGGGCGACTTCAACGTCGACTCGCACAGCCCCGAGTACGCCTCCATGCTCGCCGACGCGGGCCTCGCCCCCGCCGACGGCCGCACCGGCCACCCGTACTCCTTCGACACCCGGGACAACTCGATCGCCGCCGAGCGCTACCCGGACGACCCCCGCGAGGACCTCGACTTCGTCCTGCACCGCAAGGGCCACGCGCGCCCCGCCACCTGGCACAACAATGTGATCAAGGAGCAGAGCGCGCCCTGGACGGTCTCCAGCTGGGGCAAGCAGTACACGTACACGAACCTGTCGGACCACTACCCCGTGACGGCGTACTAGACCTGACGTGTTGTCATCTCACCCGTGCCACGGGCCCGTCACGGCGAACGTCGTGCCGGGCGTGTAGCAGTTGACGTACATCGTGTCGTGGTCGGGGGAGAACGTGACGCCCGCGAACTCCCCCCACTCGGGCTTGTCCGGGGCGCCGATCGTCTGGCGGTTGCGGGCCATCGCGTAGACCTCGCCGCGCCGGGTGACGCCGTAGACGTGCTGGGCGCCGTCGCCGTCCTCGCACACCATCAGGCCGCCGGTCGGCGCGAGGCAGATGTTGTCGGGGGAGTCGCCGGGCAGCTGGACGTCCGTGCCCGGGCCGAAGACGATCACCAGGGTGAGGCGGCGCCGGGCGGGGTCGTAGCGCCAGATCTGCCCGAAGTGGTCGCCCGCCGAGCCGTCCGTCCTGCGCGCGAAGGACGAGACGAAGTAGACGCAGGAGCCGCCCCAGTAGCAGCCCTCCAGCTTCTGGGCGTGCGTGATGCCCTTCGGGCCGAAGTCCTGGAGGCGGATGGGCGTCTGCGCGGCCAGCGGGTCGGGGACGTCCACCCACTCCACGCCGTCGAAGCTCGCGCCCGCCTCCTGGATCGAGGACAGGTCCGGCGCGCCCGGCACGCGCATCGCCTGGAGCCTGCCGCCCGCGCGCAGCGAGCCCCGGCCGCCCTTGGGCCTGTCCGGCAGGAAGCGGTAGAAGAGGCCGAAGGGCTTGAGGAAGGCGTCCTCGGTCTCGTAGACGATGCCGCGCCCGGGGTCCACGGCGATCGCCTCGTGCTGGAAGCGGCCCATCGCGGTGAGTGGCACCGCGCCGGTGCGGCGCGGGTCCACCGGGTCGACCTCGAAGATGAAGCCGTGGTCCTTGGTGTAGCCGTTCGTGCCGGCCCTGTCCTCGGTCTCCTCGCAGGTCAGCCAGGTGCCCCACGGGGTCGGGCCGCCCGCGCAGTTGACGGCGGTCCCGGCGATCCCCACCCGTTCGTCCAGGACGCCGTTCCTGGCGTCGAGGGAGAGCGTCGTACAGCCGCCCTTGGCCGCCGGGTCGTAGGTGAGCCCCTCGACCGTGGGCACGGTGGTCTTGGCGGTGACGCGGTTCTCGTGGTTGCGCACGAGGCGGACGCCCCCGCGCTCGCCCCGGAAGGCGGCCATGCCGTCGTGGTTGCCGGGCACCGTGCCCTCACCGGAGCGGAGCCGGTCGCCCTCGCGGGAGAGCACCCGGTAGCGGAAACCTTTCGGCAGATCGAGCAGACCCTTGGGGTCGGGGACGAGGGGGCCGTAACCGGCCTTCCCGTGCGCGGCGGCGGTGCCCGCGAAGAGTTCCGAGAGAGCGCCGGTGAAGGCGATGGTGGCGCCCACCGCCCCGGAACGGGCGAGAACCTGACGTCGAGTGGCAGACATGACGGGCAACCTCCTGCTGGCGGACAGGAATGTGACCGGATGTGTCTACCACGCGCTCCGACTAGTGCACGAGACCCTTGGCGTCGCGGGCGAGTGCCGTGAGCCGCGAGATCGCCCGGAAGTACTTCTTCCGGTAGCCGCCGTTCAGCATCTCCTCGCTGAAGAGCCGGTCGAAGGGCACACCGGAGGCGAGCACCGGCACCTCCCGGTCGTACAGCCGGTCGGCCAGCACCACGAGCCGCAGCGCGGTCGACTGGTCGGGCACCGGCGTGACGTCCGTCAGGCACACGGCGCTGACCTGGTCGGTCAGCGCGCCGTACCGGCTCGGGTGGACCTCGGCCAGGTGGGCGAGCAGGTGCGGGAAGTCGTCGAGCGAGGCGCCCTCGGTGGCGTACGCCGCCTTGGTGACCTGCTCCTGCGAGTACGGGGCGGGAGCCTGCGGCAGACCCCGGTGGCGGTAGTCCTCGCCGTCGATGCGCAGCGCCTTGAAGTGCGCGGACAGGCCCTGGATCTCGCGCATGAAGTCGGTGGCGGCGAACCGGCCCTCGCCGAGCTTGCCCGGCAGCGTGTTCGACGTCGCGGCCAGCGCCACGCCCTGCTCGACGAGCTTGGCGAGCAGCGAGGACACCAGCACCGTGTCCCCCGGGTCGTCCAGCTCGAACTCGTCGATGCAGAGCAGCCGGTGCTCGCTGAGGGTGCGCACCGTCTGCTGGAAGCCGAGCGCGCCGACCAGGTTCGTCAGCTCCACGAACGTGCCGAACGCCTTCTGCTCGGGCGCGGCGGGCGTGGCGTGCCACAGGGAGGCCAGGAGGTGGGTCTTGCCGACGCCGTAGCCCCCGTCGAGGTAGACGCCGCGGGGCCCGGTGGGGGCCGCGGCCTTCCGCTGGAACCACCGCTTCTTGCCGGCGCCGGAGGCGTGCGCGCCGCCGAGGCCGGCCGCGAAGCCGCTCAGGACGCGGACCGCCTCGCTCTGGCTGGGCTGGTTCGGGTCCGGGATGTAGGTGTCGAAGCGGACCGCGTCGAAGCGCGGCGGCGGCACCATCTCGGCGACCAGCCGGTCGGCGGGGACGTGGGGCCGGCGGGCGCACAGGGACAGCGGAGTCACTTCGGCCAGGGGATCGGGCCCGTGGGCGGCGGTGGAGGAGGGCACGGTTCCCCAGCTTAAGGGGCATGCGAGACTGCGGACATGCGACGCCTGTTCCCTGTGACCGACCAGACAGCCGACCGCCCGGCCGACCAGTCGGCGGATCCGGACACCACGGACCCGCGGGAGTGGAGCCTGGACGAGCTGGCCGACGCCTACGCCTACCCCGCCGGGGCCTCCACCGGGGCGGCCACCTGGCTGCGCGCCAACATGGTCTCCACGCTCGACGGCGCCGCCCAGCACGAGGGCCGCTCCCGGCCGATCTCCAACCCCACCGACATGCGGATCTTCGGCACCCTGCGCGCTCTCGCCGACGCCGTGATCGTCGGTGCGGAAACGGTTCGCCTGGAGGGGTACCGCCCGGCCCGCGCGCGGGAGGCCTTCGCCGCCCGCCGGGCCGCCGCCGGACAGACCGCCGCGCCCGCCGTCGCGGTCGTCAGCGCCGGCCTCGACCTGGATTTCTCGCTCCCGCTCTTCACGGAGCCGCTGACGCCGACCCTCGTGCTGACGGGGGCGGCCGCGCCCGCCGACAAGGTCGCCGCCGCCGAGCGGGCGGGCGCCGTCGTGCTGGTCGCGGGGGAGGGGGCGACGGTGGACCCCGCGCGCGTGGCGCCCGCCCTGGCCGAGCGGGGACTCACCCGGTTGCTCACCGAGGGCGGCCCGCGGCTGCTCGGGCAGTTCGTGGCGGCCGAGGTGCTGGACGAGCTGTGCCTGACCATCTCGCCGATGCTCACGGCGGGGGACGCGCAGCGGATCGCGGGCGGGCCCGTACTGGCCGAACCCGATCAATTCGTACTGGCGTCCGTACTGGAGGAGGACGGGTTCCTCTTCACCCGATACCGTCGTAGCTGACAATCAGCGGAATCAGCCGTTCCGTTTGGCTCGCGCCGGGCACACTGGATCTCGCAGATCCCGTGCGGCCACGGGGCAGGATGGTTTCCGCACGGGCCTCAGGACGGCCAACGGAGGAGAAGGGCGCCTGTCGTGTTCACAAGCGTATTGATGATCGAGAAGGCCCTGACGTCCGCCGACGTGGAGTTCGTCACCACCTTGCACGGGGACGAGCCGGTCACCTTCCATGTGCTGCTCCAGCCCCGCGGCGACCAGGCGGACCGCCTGCTGCGGGCCATCGACGACGTCGCCCTCGGCGAGCTCGACGAGGCGGCGCGCGAGGGCGAGACCCCCGAGGGCGCGGACGCGGCCGGCCCCGGCGAGCAGGCATTGAACGTCTCCCTGACGGCGCTGCGGGCCGCGGGCTGCGAGGCGCGGGGGCGGCTGATCGAGGATCACCCGCTGGACGCGCTGAAGGCCCTCGTGGACGAGGTGGCGGCCGACGAGGTGATCGTGCTGACCGACCCCCACTACGTGGAGGAGTTCTTCCACCGGGACTGGGCCTCGCGGGCGCGCCACAAGGTGGGCGTGCCGGTGCTGAAGCTGTTCTCGCACAGCGAGGCCTGAGCGCTCCGCCGGGCGGGCGGGTCGTCCGGTCCGCGGGTCATCGGTCCGCCCCCGGCGGCGCGCGATGCGGCCGCCCACGCAGGCAATAGGCTGGGGGCCGTTCACCGTCGTACGAACGCGACTCTCGTCGCACCACCAGGGGAGACACACGCATGGCACCCGGCCTGCCCCAGTCCATGGCCGACATGGACCGACCGCACTTCATCGGCATCGGCGGCGCCGGCATGTCGGGCATCGCCAAGATCCTCGCGCAGCGCGGCGCCAAGGTCGCGGGCAGTGACGCCCGGGAGTCCGCCACGGCCGAGGCGCTGCGCGCGCTGGGCGCCACGGTCCACATCGGGCACGCCGCCGCGCACCTCGCGGACGACGCGAGCTGCGTCGTCGTCTCCTCCGCGATCCGCGCCGACAACCCCGAGCTGGCCCGCGCCGCCGAGCTGGGCATCCCCGTCGTGCACCGCTCGGACGCCCTCGCCTCCCTGATGAACGGCCTGCGCCCGATCGCGGTGGCGGGCACGCACGGCAAGACCACGACGACGTCGATGCTCGCCGTCACGCTCGCCACCCTCGGCCTCGACCCGTCGTACGCGATCGGCGGCGACCTGGACGTGCCGGGGTCGAACGCGCTGCACGGCGAGGGCGACATCTTCGTCGCCGAGGCCGACGAGAGCGACCGCAGCTTCCACAAGTACGCGCCCGAGGTCGCCATCGTCCTCAACGTGGAGCTGGACCACCACGCCAATTACGCCTCGATGGACGAGATCTACGAGTCGTTCGAGATCTTCGCGGGCAAGGTCGTGCCCGGCGGCACCCTCGTCATCTCCGCGGACCAGCACGGCGCCGTCGAGCTGACGAAGCGCGTGCGGGACCTCGGCGGGCCGAAGATCGTCACGTACGGCGAGTCCGAGACCGCCGACCTGCGCATCCACAAGATCACCGCGCGCGGGCTCGCCAGCGAGGTCACGGTCGTCCTGAACGGCAAGTTCCTGACCTTCCAGGTGTCCGTGCCCGGCCGCCACTACGCGAACAACGCCGTCGCCGCCCTCGCCGCGGGCATCGCCCTCGGCATCCCGGCGCACAACCTCGCCTCCGCGCTCGGCTCCTACACCGGCGTCAAGCGCCGCCTCCAGCTCAAGGGCGAGGCCGCGGGCGTCCAGGTCATCGACTCCTACGCGCACCACCCCACCGAGATGACGGCCGACCTGGAGGCCATGCGCTCCGCCGCCGGCGACTCCCGCATCCTCGTGCTCTTCCAGCCGCATCTCTTCTCGCGCACCCAGGAGCTGGGCACCGAGATGGGCCAGGCCCTCGCCCTCGCCGACTCCTCCGTGGTCCTGGACATCTACCCGGCCCGCGAGGACCCGATCCCCGGCGTCACCAGCGCCCTGATCATCGATGCGGCCCGCGCGGCGGGCGCCGAGGTCACGGCCGCCCCGGACAAGGCGGCGGCGGTCGCGGCGGTCGCGGGAATGGCGAGGCCCGGCGATCTCGTTCTCACCATGGGCGCGGGCGATGTCACCGACCTCGGCCCGCACATCCTGGCCGAGCTGTCCAAGTAAGAAGCGAAGGGGACCTCACCCATGTCGTACGACGTCGAGAAGCCGGACGAGCAGTGGCGCGCGGAGCTGACCCCTTCGGAGTACGCGGTGCTGCGCCAGGCCGGCACGGAACCCGCCTTCGTCGGCGAGTACACGGACACCAGGACCAAGGGCGTCTACTCCTGCCGCGCGTGCGGCGCGGAGCTGTTCACCTCGGCGGAGAAGTTCGAGTCGCACTGCGGGTGGCCGAGCTTCTTCGACCCGAAGGACACCGACGCGGTCGAGCTGATCCAGGACACCTCGCACGGCATGGTGCGGACCGAGGTGCGGTGCGCGCGCTGCGGCTCGCACCTCGGGCACGTCTTCGAGGGCGAGGGCTATCCCACGCCCACCGACCAGCGGTACTGCATCAACAGCATCTCGCTGCGGCTCACGCCGGACGAGGGCTGATCGGCGGGGGTGGGGGCGGCCCCGCGGGCGAGGCGCGTCCCGCGGGGCACCGACCTCAGAAGGTCAGCTTCCAGCTGTTGATGTAACCCGTGTCCTGCGCCGCCACGTCCTGCACCCGCAGCTTCCAGGCGCCGTTGGCGCTCTCGCTGGACGCGTCGACCGTGTACGTCGCGATGACGTTGTCCGCCGAGTCGCTGCTGCTGGAGTTCTTCAGGCGGTACGCCGTGCCGTCGGGGGCCAGCAGGTCGACGACCACGTCGCCGCGCCAGGTGTGGCGGATGTCGACGTCGACCTTGAGGGTGGCCGGGGCGTTGCCGGTGCGGCCGGCCACGTTCACCGTCGAGGTCACCGCCGCGCCGTTGTCCGGGATGGCGACGTCCGCGGTGTTCTCGTAGCTGTCACCGGGCGGGACGGGGGTGTCCGTGCCGAGCTGCCAGACGGCGTGGGCGATGGCGTCGCTGTTGCGGTCCAGGGCCGTGTCGTTGATGTTCGCCGTCGTGTCGCAGGACGAGTGGTAGCAGCGGTCGAAGGCCTGGCCGGCCGTGCCGCCCCATTTCTGGGCCTGGGCGCTGGACTTGGCGCGCTCGGCCCCGCTGAACAGGCCGCCGACCGGGATGCCGACGTTCTTGAACGGGGCGTGGTCGGAGCGGCCGTCGCCCTCGGTCTCGATCTCGGTGGAGATGTTCAGACCCGCGTAGTAGTCCTTGAAGGTCTTCTCGATGGTCGGGTCGTCGTCGTAGACGAAGTAGCCGGGGTTCGGCGAGGCGATCATGTCGAAGTTCAGATAGCCGCTGACCTTGGAACGCTCCGCCGTCGGGAGGTTGTTCACGTAGTAGCGGGAGCCGACCATGCCCAGCTCCTCGGCGCCCCACCAGGCGAACCGCAGGTGTTTCGTCGGCTTCAGCTGCGCGCGGGAGACGGCGAGCGCCGTCTCCAGTATGCCGGCCGAGCCCGAGCCGTTGTCGTTGACGCCGGGGCCCGCGGAGACGCTGTCGAGGTGCGCGCCCGCCATCAGGACCTTGTCGGGGTCGCCGCCCGGCCAGTCCGCGACGAGGTTGTACCCGGTGGCGCCGCTGGACGTGAACTGCTGGACGGTGGTGGTGAATCCGGCCGCGTCCAGCTTGCCCTTCACGTAGTCGATGGAGGCCTTGTAGCCGGGGCGGCCGTGGGCGCGGTTGCCGCCGTTGGCCGTGGCTATGGACTGGAACTGGGCGAGGTGCGCCTTGACGTTGGCGAGCGGTATGTCGGGCGCCGCGAGCGTCGGGGCGGGGGCCGCGAGGGCCGTGGGCGCGGCGGTGGCGAGCAGGCCGCCGACGGCCAGGGTGGCGGCGCAGGCGGCCGCCCGTCTGAGGAATGTCATGGGTGGGGCTCCGGATTCCGAACAGAAGTGGGGACGGAACGTACGAGGCGCCCTGCGACGCGGGTGCCGCGGGGCGCCTTTGGAGCTGTGCGTTGCCTGATGTTCCGGGTGGGTCGACTTTCCGTCAAGGGGGGAAACCGGTCAGAAATCGGGAAGCGACGTTCAGATAACGGACAAGTGGCCGCCGAGGGGGGCAAGGAGGTCAGGGCCTCAGAAGAAGACCCCGCAGCGCAGCAGCACATTCGCGTACGGCCGGGCCTCCCCGGTGCGGACCACCAAGTGGGCCTCGGCCGACAGCCGTTTCAGCTCCTCGTGCGGCACCAGACCGAGCGCCGGGACGCGCTCCCGCAGCAGCCGCGCCGTCTCCGGATTCGCCTCCTGGACCTCCCGCGCGGCCGTCCCGCCCGCCACCACCAGCTCGGCGAGCAGGCCGTCGAGGACCTGCGCGAAGGCGGGCACCCCGGCGCGGAAGGCCAGGTCCACCACGCGCGGCCCGCGCGGGATCGGCATGCCCGCGTCGCAGACCAGGACCGTGTGGCCGTGGCCCAGCTCGGCCAGGGCGCCGCAGAGGGCGCGGTTGAGGATGCCGGACTTCTTCACCGCGACGAGCCCTCCGAGGTGTCCGGCGCCCGTTCCGCCAGCTCCGCGGCCGTCGGGTAGGAGTCCTGCGCGCCCTTGCGGGTGACCGCCGCGGAGCCCACCCGCACCGCGTAACCGGCCGCCGTCGCCAGGTCCTCGCCGAGGCCGAGACGCCAGCCGAGCGCGGCGGTGAAGGCGTCACCGGCCCCCGTGGTGTCCACCGCGTCGACCTTCGGGCTCGGCACGCGTACGACGTCCGAGCCGTCCGCGGTGAGCGCGCCCGCCGAACCCAGCGTGATCACGACCGACCGGGGTCCGAGCGCGAGCAGCCCGCGCGCCCAGTCCTCCGGGGTCTGTCCGGCGTCCTCGCCGAGGATCACCCGCGCCTCGTGCTCGTTGACCACCAACGGGTCGCAGGCGGCGAGGACTTCGGCGGGCAGCGGGGCCGGCGGCGAGGGGTTCAGGACGAACCGGGCGCCGGGCCGCAGCGTGCGGACGACCTCGGCGACCGTCTCCAGGGGGATCTCCAGCTGGGTGGAGACCACCCGGGCCGCCGCGAGCAGGCCGCCCGCCGCGCGGATGTCCTCGGGCGTCAGACGCGCGTTGGCGCCGGGCGAGACCACGATGCTGTTGTCGCCCGAGGGGTCGACCGTGATCAGCGCGACACCGGTGGGCGCGCCGCCCACCAGCACCCCGGCGGTGTCCACCCCGGCCGCGCGCTGCGCGTCCAGCAGGAGCCTGCCGTGGGCGTCGTCACCGACCCGGGCGAGCAGGGCCGTACGGGCGCCGAGCCGGGCGGCGGCCACCGCCTGGTTGCCGCCCTTGCCGCCCGGGTGGACGGCGAGGTCCGAGCCGAGGACCGTCTCGCCGGGCGCCGGACGGCGCTCCACACCGACCACCAGGTCGGCGTTGGCGGAGCCCACGACCAGCAGTTCGTGGTCCGCGCCGCCCGTGCGGCCGGCGTTGTCGTCGTTCATGTGCTGCTTCCTGCTTTCGTACGGTGATGCTGCGCGGCGCTGTTGCGGAGCGCTCAGGAGAAATCCTGCACGTTCTTCGACGTGACGACCTTCACCGGCACCTTCACCGTCTCCCGGACCTTCTTGCCGCGCGCCGCCCGGACGGCGTTCTCCACGGCGATCCTGCCCAGCTCCCTGGGCTGCTGCGCGACCGACGCGTACAGCGTGCCCGCCTCGACCGCCTTCAGGCCGTCGGGGGTGCCGTCGAAGCCGACCACCGGTACCGTCCGGCCCGCCTTGTCGCCGAGCGCCTTGACCGCGCCGAGCGCCATCTCGTCGTTCTCGGCGAAGACGCCGGTCACGCCCTTGTGGGACTGGAGGAGGTTCGTCATGACGTCCAGGCCCTTGGTGCGGTCGAAGTCCGCGGGCTGCCTGGCGACGACGTCGATGCCGGGGTAGGCCTTGATGCCCTCGGCGAAGCCCTGGCCGCGCTCGCGGCTCGCGGAGGTGCCCGGCGTGCCCTGGAGGACGACGACCTTGCCCTTGCCGCCGAGCTTCGCGGCGAGGGTCTTCGCGGCGAGCCTGCCGCCCGCCACGTTGTCGGAGGCCACGAGCGTGGCCGTCGTCGCCTTGTTGACGCCGCGGTCGGCGGCGACCACCGGGATGTCCTGCTTGTTGGCGGCGCGCACGGCGGGGCCCGCCGCGTCGGAGTCCACCGGGTTGACGATGACGGCCTGCACGCCCTCGCCGGTGAAGTTCTGCAGCTGGTTGCTCTGCTGGGAGGCGTCGTTCTGCGCGTCGGTGACGGTCAGGTCGACGCCCGCCTTCTCGGCCTCGGCCTGCGCGCCCTCCTTCATCTGCACGAAGAAGGGGTTGTTGAGGGTGGACAGCGACATGCCGAGCTTCGTCGACGTGCCCGAGGAGCCGGAGTCGAAGAAGGACACCGCGCCGACCACGGCCGCCACGACCACGGCGGCCACCGCGTACTTGGCCGCCTGCGGCCCCTTGCCCCGTATCCCTCCGCTCGCGCCCGATGAGGCACCCGGAGTCGCCCCGGCCCGCCTGCGCAGCGTGTCGAGCAGGACCGCCAGCGCGATGACGACGCCGATCACGACCTGCTGCCAGAAGGCCGACACCGACAGGAGGTTGAGGCCGTTGCGCAGCACCGCGAGGATCAGCGCGCCGATGAGCGTGCCGGACGCCTTGCCGACACCGCCCGCGAGGCTCGCACCGCCGATGACGACCGCCGCGATGGCGTCGAGTTCGTAGCCCTGCGCGGCCTGCGGCTGCGCGGAGACGAGGCGGGAGGCGAGCACGATGCCGGCGACGGCCGCGAAGAGACCGGAGAGGGCGTAGATGACGAGCTTCTGGCGCTTGACGCGCAGCCCGGACAGGCGCGCCGCCTCCTCGTTGCCGCCGATCGCGTACATGGAGCGGCCGATGAACGTGCGTCCGAGGACCAGGGCCGTCAGCAGGCCCATCACGACCATCACGACGACGGGGACCGGCAGCCGGCCGCCCACCGTGTCACCCAGGTGCGAGACCGACTCGGGGAACGGGATCGGGCTGCCCTGCGAGATCACCAGGGACAGGCCGCGGGCCACCGACAGCATCGCGAGCGTCGCGATGAACGGCGGCAGCTTCCCGTACGAGACGAGCGCGCCGTTGACGAAGCCGCACGCGACGCCCGTGGCGACGGCGAGGACGACCGCGAGCCAGACCGGCAGCCCCTGCGACGAGGCCGTCCAGGCGAGGACGGTGGCCGACAGCGCGGCGACCGAGCCGACCGACAGGTCGATACCCGCCGAGACGATCACGAACGTGACGCCGAACGCGAGGATGGCCGTCACGGCGGCCTGGACACCGACATTGAGCAGGTTCTGGGTGGTGAGGAAGTCGCCGGAGAGCAGCGACATCGCCACGACCAGCACGATCAGGGCGCTCAGCGCGCCGTTGTCGAGCAGGACGCGGCGGAGCGCCGGTGCGCCACCCGCGTCGCGCTTCAGGGTTTCAGTGGCCACGGGAGCCCTCCGCTTCTTCTTCGTTCCGTACGTCCACGGATTCGTTCCGTACGTCCACGGGTTCCTTCTGTACGTCCATGGGGGACGCGGCGGTGACGGCGAGGGCCATCACCGCGTCCTGGGTCGCCTCGGCGGCGCTCAGCTCGCCGGCGATCCGGCCCTGCGCCATGACCAGGACCCGGTCGCTCATGCCGAGCACCTCGGGCAGGTCACTGGAGATCATCAGGACCGCGTGCCCGGAGGCCGTCAGCTCGTTGATCAGCTGGTAGATCTCCACCTTCGCGCCGACGTCGATGCCGCGCGTCGGCTCGTCGAGGATCAGCACCTTGACGTCCGCCAGCAGCCACTTGCCGATGACGACCTTCTGCTGGTTGCCGCCGGACAGCGTCCGCACGTGCTGGCCGAGCCCGGCCATGCGCACCTTCAGCTGCTCGGCGATCCGGGCGGCGTCCCGCGCCTGGCCCTTGAGGTCCACCAGCCCGGCCCGGGTCGCCGACCGCAGCGTGACCAGGCCGAGGTTCTCCCGCACGGAGGCGTCCAGGACCAGGCCCTGACCCTTGCGGTCCTCCGGTACGAGCCCGATGCCCGCGCCCATCGCGGCGTTCACGTCATGGCGGGGCAGCCGCTCGCCCCCCACCTCGACGCGCCCCGCGTCGTACGGGTCGGCGCCGAAGACCGCGCGCGCCACCTCGGTGCGCCCCGCGCCCACGAGCCCCGCGAGTCCGACGACCTCACCGGCCCGCACCTCGAAGCCGACGTCGTGGAAGACGCCGTCCCGGGTGAGCCCGGCCACCGACAGCAACGGCGGTCCGACGTCGGGCCGTTGCCGCGGGTACTGCTGCTCGATGCTGCGCCCGACCATGAGCCGGACGAGTTCCTCCTGCGGGGTGGAGGCGGGCACCTGCTCGACGCTGCGGCCGTCCCGCAGGACGGTGACGCGGTCGCCGAGCGCGGCGATCTCCTCCAGGTGGTGGGTGATGAAGACGATGCCGACGCCGTCCGCGCGCAGGGCGCGCACGATGGAGAAGAGCTTGTCGACCTCCTCGGAGGTGAGCACGGCGGTCGGCTCGTCCATGATGAGCACGCGCGCGTCCAGGCTCAGCGCCTTGGCGATCTCGACCATCTGGAGCCGGGCGATGCCCAGTTCGCGCACCTTGGCGCGGGGCGAGACCCGCACGCCGACCCGCCGCAGCAGCTCCTCGGCGTCGGCCTCCATCCTCTTGCGGTCGATCATGCCGAAGCGGCGCGGCTGGCGGCCCAGGAAGATGTTCTCGGCGACGGTGAGATCCGGGACCAGGTTGAACTCCTGGTGGATGGTGGCGATGCCGAGCCGTTCGGCGTCCTGCGCGCCGTGGATGCGTACCTCCTCGCCGTCCACGACGATGCGGCCGCTGTCGGGGCGGTAGGCGCCGGAGAGCATCTTGATGAGGGTGCTCTTGCCCGCGCCGTTCTCGCCGAGCAGGACGTGCACCTCCGCGCGCCGCAGATCGAAGTCGACGCGGTCGAGCGCGACGACGCCGGGGAACGTCTTGCGGATGCCTTCGATGCGCAGCAACTCGTCCTGGTCGCTCACGGGTTGCTCCTTCGTACGGAGGTGTCCTCGGCGGCGCCCGCACCGCAGGAGCGGCGCACGACGAGGCGGGCGGGCAGGGTCACGGACCTCGGGGTCCTGCCCTCGATCCGGTCGATCAGCGCGTGCACGGCGGCCCGGCCCAGCTCGGCGGTCGGCTGGGCGATGGCGGTGACCGGCGGGTCGGTGTGCACGAACCAGGGGATGTCGTCGAAGGCCGCGAGCCCGATGTCGTGCGGGACGCGCAGGCCGTGCGCGCGGATCGCGTCGAGGGCGCCGAGCGCCATCAGGTTGTCGGCGGCGAAGACGACCTCGGGTGGCTCGGGCAGCGCCAGGAAGCGCTCGGTGGCCCGGCGCCCGCTGTCGGCCTGGAAGTCGCCCTGGCCGATGTAGGTCTCGGGCAGGGCGATGCCGTGCTCGCGCAGCGCCTCGCGGAAGGCCTCCACGCGCTCGCTGCCGGTGGTGGTGGCGGCCGGGCCCGCGATGATGGCGAGCCTGCGGTGACCGAGGCCGTGCAGATGGGCGACCAGGTCCCGGACGGCCTGCCGCCCGTCGGAGCGGACGACGGGGACGTCCACGCCGGGGATCCAGCGGTCCACGAACACCATCGGGGTGCCGGCGCGCACCGCGTCCAGCATCAGCGGGGAGCCACCGTCGGTGGGGGAGACCAGGAGCCCGTCGATCCGCCGGTCCACCAGGGTCCGCACGTGGTGGTCCTGGAGCTCGGGCCGCTCGTCGGCGTTGCCGATGATCACGCTGTAGCCGAGCGCGCGGGCCGCCTCCTCCACGGAGCGGGCCAGCTCGGTGAAGTACGGGTTGAGCACGTCGCTGATGACCAGGCCGAGGGTGCGGGTCTGGTCGGTGCGCAGCGACCGGGCGACGGCGTTGGGCCGGTAGCCGAGCGCCTCCACGGCGGCGACCACGCGGGCGCGGGACCCGGGGCTGACCGAGGGGTGGCTGTTGAGCACCCGCGACACGGTGGCGACGGACACCCCGGCCTCGGCCGCGACGTCCTTGATGCTCACCGAGCTGGAAGCCATCGTCGGTCCACCTCCTTGTGGAATCGATTACATGGAGGATTGGAATCGATTACACGGGGGTGTGGCAAGAGGCGCAGGGCAGTGAGACCTGATCGTGACCAAGGGCGCGAGGCGGGCTCGGGGGCCGTCCCGGTGCCCGGCGCGCGTCAGGAGAACCGCGTGCTCGGCCCGTCGCCAGGGCGGGCCGAGGGCGGGTTCACTTCCGGCTCGACCCCTCGGCCGGCTCGAACGGCACCGTCAGCCACGGGCTGTCCGGGTCCGTCGTCAGGGCGCGGTGGGCGTGCAGCACATCCGTGTACCAGGAGCCGAACGACTCCTCGTCGAAGTGGAGGCAGCGGCCCAGGACGTACCCCGCCGAGAACTCCTCCCACGAGGAGTACGCGGCCCGCGCGGCGTGCGAGGTCCGCTCGACGGCGGCGCGCAGCTCCGCCCCGGTCGCGTAGCGGGCGCCCCGCCCCCAGCGGGCCATCTTGGAGGCGCGGCCGAGGTCCCAGGCCGCCACGGAGCGCACGAAACCGTCGGGGGCCAGCAGTCCGTCGGCGCGGAAGCGGGCCTCGTAGCGCAGGATCTTGCCGACCAGGCCGCGCATGGCGGTGACGAAGTCGTCCAGCTCCGGGTCGTCGCCCGGCCGGTGCGGGGTGTCGGGGCCGCCGGTCTCCACGACGCGGTTGCGCAGCGTCACCTCGACGCACTCCCGCCACCGCTCGGGGTCGAGCCGCGGCCCCACCTCGGCCAGCACCGCGAGACGGGCGCCGAGGACGAAGTCCCAGTACCAGGGGCTGACTTCGCGGGTGAGCAACCGCTCCTGGGTGGCCAGCCACTGCTCGCGGCCGTGCACGCCCCAGGACTCCGCGAGGCGCCCCACCTCGTTGTGGTGGCCCGCGCCGTGCCAGTCGAGGGTGTTCCAGGGGTCGCCGTTGGCGAAGCACAGGTGCGCGCCGCAGGCGAGGCCGTGCAGCAGCGGGCCGGGCGGGGGCGCCCCGGTGCGGCGGGTCTCGACGCGGTCGCCGAGGCCGCCGTCCCGGTGGTGGCGCTCGTGCAGGTCGGCCCAGACCTGCCGCTCCTCGTCGGTGGTCAGGTAGTACTGCTCGCACGGCGTCGCCGCGTTGACCACCAGGATGTCCACGTCGTCGGGGCAGCCCTCGGCGAGCGCGCCGAGCGTCACGAACTCGTAGACCACCGCGGGGTGCGGGCGCGGCAGCAGCCCCGAGGTGTACACCTGCGCCGCCTTGCGGCCGTCCGGCAGGTCGACGGTGAGCAGCGGGCTCGCGTCCGCCCCGGCGTCCTTCCCGTGCAGCGCCACCGGCCGGTACAGGCCCGCCACCGCGACGGCCCGCAGGTAGGCGTACGCGTCGTCGGCCTCGCACAGCTCGTACAGCTGCTCTTCCAGGTCGGCGGGGGCCTGCCAGCGGCTGCCGTCCTCCGGCGCGGGCACGAAGGGGAAGATCTCGTCGTGGAACTCGTCCTCGGCCTCGGCCGCCGCGTGCATCCTTGGCTCTCCGCTTCCGGGTCTGTCGGGGGTGCGCGTCCCGGGTCCGTCGTGGGACACGCGAATGGATCTTGCACCTTACGCGGGCAGCTCCAGGCGCAGCGACTTCAGGCCGTTGATGAAGTGCGAGACGAGCCGCCGCGGCGGCGCGGCGAGGCGCAGTTGGGGCAGGGTGCGGGCCACCTCCTCGTGGAACACGCGCAGTTGCAGGCGGGCGAAGTGCGCGCCGAGGCAGACGTGCGGTCCCTCGCCGAACGCCACATGGGGGTTGGGCGCGCGGGACAGGTCCAGGCGGTGCGGATCGGTGAAGACGCGCTCGTCGTGGTGCGCGGAGGCGTGGAAGACGACGACTTTGTCCCCGGCCGCGAGCGGCGTCCCCGCGAGCACCGTGTCGCGGGTGGCGGTGCGTCGGAAGCTGAGCACCGGCGGTTGGCTGCGCAGCAGTTCGTCCACGGCCGCGGCGATCGGGGCCGTGCCCTCGCGCAGCCGCGCGTACTCACCGGGGCTGCCGGCCAGCGCGAGCAGCCCGCCCGGCGCTGCGCTGCGCACGGTGTCGTTGCCCGCGACGGTGAGCAGGAAGAAGAACATCTCCAGTTCGGGACCGTCGAGTTCGGGGTCGGTGGCGAGGGTGGTGAGGACGTCGTCGCCGGGGTGCTCGCGCTTGTACGCGGCGAGGGTGCGCGCGTAGTCGAACATGTCGCCCAGCATCGCGGGCGAACGCGGGTCGACTGGCGCGCCGTCGGGTCCGGTCGCCGTCGGGGCGGCCTCGTCCGGATCCTGGTAGCCGATGACGCGCCGCGTCCAGTGCAGCAGGAGGCCGCGGTCCTCGGGCGGGACGCCCAGCAGGTCGGCGAGGTTGAGCAGGGCGTAGTCGTCGGTGACCTCGGTGACGACGTCGAAGGTGCCGTCGCCCGCGCGGGCCCGGTCCAGGGCGGCCGCGAGCGACGTACGGGCCCGCTCGCGCGCCCCCGCCTCGAAGCGCGCCACCCGCTTCGGCGTGAACGCCCGGCTGACCAGCCGGCGCAGCCTGCCGTGGTCCGGCGGGTCCTGATTGAGCATCATGCGGCGGATGAAAGGCAGGTCGTCGGGCGCGGGGTCGCGGATCTGGGTCGCGCCCAGGTGCGAGGAGAAGGTGGCCGGGTCCTTCAGGACGCGGACGACGTCGGCGTGCCGGGTGACCGCCCAGAAGCCGGGCCCCGCGGGCCAGCCCAGCACCCCGGGCTCCTCCTGCCAGGCCACGGGGTGGTGGTCGCGCAGCACGCGGTAGCGGTCGTGGGGGACCCCGTCCGCGTACAGCCGGGGGTCGAAGACGTCGGGGACGGGCGGGGCGGGGGCGCTGCGACCACTCATACGCCGGAAGCCCCGCGCTCCGGGCGCGGGTCCGCGACCGTACCTCCATCGGCGCCGGCGTCCGTACTCTTACCGGCGCCCGGGTCCGCACCCCCCAGGGTGCCGGCATCCGCGTACGTGCCTCCGCCTGCGCTCGCGTCCGTACTCCCATCGGCGCCGGCGTCCGTACTTCCACCGGCGCCCGCGTCCGTGCCTCCGCCCGCGCCCGCGCCCGCGTCCATGCCCCCGCCTGCGTCCGTGTCCGCGCCCGTGCCCCCGCCTGCGCCCGCGCCTCCATCGGCGCCGGTGTCCGCGCCCGTGCCTCCGCTTGCGCCCGCGTCCGTACTTCCACCGGCGCTCGCGTCCACGTCCGTACCTCCCTCGGCGCCCGCGCCAGTGTCCGCGTCCGCGTCCGCCCGTAGGAAGTCCTCCACCGTGCGGATCAGTTCCAGGGGTACCTCGTCCATCGCGTAGTGTCCGGCTCCCGGCAGTTCGGTCACTTCCCCCTGGGGGTACGCCCGCAGCCACGTGTCCCGCATGAGGTCCGCCGAGAGCGCCGGGTCGAGCGCGCCGGTCACGGCGAGCGCGGGCACGGGCGAGCCCGCCACCTCGGCGTGGAAGTCGTCGCCCGCCCAGGAGTCCAGCCACGCCCGGAACGCCTTGGCGTCGCTGACCGCGAGGGAGCGGTCCACCATGCGGTCCAGCCAGGCGCCGGGGCGTACGCCGCCCGTGGTGAAGTCCATGATGGCGCGCCGGCTCTGCGGCGTGTGCGCCGCGGAGGCGAACAACTCCCACTGCTCCGGCGGCATCCGCAGGCCCGACGCGGGTACGGGAGACACGCCGACGAGGCGCCGTACCCGGTGCCCGGCGGCGGCCAGGACCCGCTGGGCGACGCTGCCGCCCATCGAGTGGCCGACCAGCGAGAACCGCTCCCACCCGAGCCGGTCGGCCAGTTCGAGCACGTCGTCGGCGGCCTCACCCGTGGTGTACGAGCCGACCGCGCTCCGGGCCTCGCCGTACCCGCGCAGATCCACCAGCGCGTACTGGAACGCCCCGCCGTCGAGATCCGCGAGCACCGGGTCGTACGCGGACCGGTCCGCGAACCAGCCGTGGACCGCGATCACCTTGTGCGGCCCGTCGCCGAGCAGGGTGTGGGGGAGCAGGAAGGAGGCCACATCGACTCCGATCGCCGGCACGCGCCGGCCGGCGCCGGACGGCGTCGGCCCGCGACCACGGTGACCCCAACCCCCCGCCCACGCAAGGGCGCCACGCGACCGCGCGCGCTCCGGGCCCGGAGCCACGTGACCCGGTGCGCACAGCCTGGCGCCACGAGGTCCGACACCGGGGCGGGTGACCGGCGCGTCCGCGTCCCCCGCGGCCCCCGCGGCGTTACGCCTCGTACCCCTCGTACCCCTCGTACGCCTCCACGGGGCCTTCCAGCCCCGTGCGCCCCCTGCGCGCTCCGGCGCGCCCCCGATTCACGCGATGGTGCGATCATGTGCCCCCACCCGGATGGCGGAGCCGGACCAGGGGTAGGGCCGGGCCATGACGCAGCCGTTCGAACTGCCGCACTTCTACATGCCGTATCCCGCACGGCTCAATCCCCACCTGGAGGAGGCGCGCGCGCACTCCGCGAAGTGGGCGCGCGACATGGGCATGTTGGAGGGCTCCGGCATCTGGGAGCAGAGCGACCTCGACGCGCACGACTACGGCCTGTTGTGCGCGTACACCCACCCCGACTGCGACGGCCCCGCGCTGTCGCTGATCACCGACTGGTACGTGTGGGTCTTCTTCTTCGACGACCACTTCCTGGACATGTACAAACGCAGCCAGGACCGCGCCGCCGGAAAGGCTCACCTGGACCGGCTCCCCCTCTTCATGCCGATGGACCTCGCGACACCCCTGCCCGAGCCGCGGAACCCGGTCGAGGCGGGCCTCGCCGACCTGTGGGCGCGCACCGTGCCCGCGATGTCGGCGGACTGGCGCCGCCGTTTCGCCGAGTCCACCGAACACCTTCTGAACGAGTCCCTGTGGGAGCTGTCCAACATCAACGAGGGGCGGATCGCCAACCCCGTCGAGTACATCGAGATGCGCCGCAAGGTCGGCGGCGCTCCCTGGTCGGCGGGCCTCGTCGAGTACGCGACGGCCGAGGTCCCCGCCGCCGTCGCCGGCTCCAGGCCGCTGCGCGTGCTCATGGAGACCTTCTCGGACGCCGTCCACCTGCGCAACGACCTGTTCTCGTACCAGCGCGAGGTCCAGGACGAGGGCGAGCTGAGCAACGGCGTGCTCGTCCTGGAGACCTTCTTCGACTGCACGACCCAGCGGGCCGCCGACATCGTCAACGACGTCCTGACCTCGCGCCTGCACCAGTTCGAGCACACGGCGCTCACCGAAGTGCCCGCCCTCGCCCTGGAGAAGGGGCTCACCCCCGCCGAGGTCGCGGCGGTCGCCGCCTACACCCGGGGGCTCCAGGACTGGCAGTCGGGCGGCCACGAATGGCACCTGCGCTCCAGCCGGTACATGAACGAGGGCGCGCTGAGCACCTCGCCGCTCGCCGGGCCCACCGGCCTCGGCACCTCCGCCGCCGACATGGGCGCACTGCTCGCGGCCGCCGGGGCGCAGCGGCTGCGCTCCTACACCCACATCCCGTTCCAGAAGGTGGGCCCCTCGATCCTGCCCGACTTCGACATGCCCTTCCCGCTGCGGCTCAACCCGCACCTGGCCGGCGCGCGCCCCCGGCTCACCGCCTGGTCGCACGCGATGGGCATCCTGGCGGAGGGCGTCTGGGACGAGGACAAGCTCGACGCGTACGACCTCCCGCTCTGCGCGGCCGGAATCGGTCCGGACGGCAGCGCGGAGGCCCTCGACCTCAGCTCGCAGTGGCTGGCCTGGGGCACCTACGGCGACGACTACTACCCCCTGGTCTTCGGCCACCGCCGCGACCTCGCCGCGGCCAGGATCTGCACGGAGCGCCTCGCCGGGTGCATGCCGGTGGAGGGCGGGCCGACCACCGTCCCCGTCAACGCCATGGAGCGCGGCCTCGCCGACCTGTGGGCCCGCACCACCAAGGACATGAGCCCGGAGCAGCGGCGCACCACGCGCCAGACCGTGGTGGTCATGACGGAGAGCTGGCTGTGGGAACTGGCCAACCAGCTGCAGAACCGCATCCCCGACCCGGTCGACTACCTGGAGATGCGCCGCGCCACCTTCGGCTCCGAGCTGACCATGAGCCTGTGCCGGATGGGCCACGGCCCCGCCGTGCCGCCAGAGGTCTACCGCAGCGGCCCCGTGCGGTCGTTGGAGAACGCGGCGATGGACTACGCGATGCTCCTCAACGACGTCTTCTCGTACCAGAAGGAGATCGAGTACGAGGGCGAGGTGCACAACGGAATCCTGGTCGTGCAGAACTTCTTCGGCTGCGACTACCCGACCGGGCTGAAGGTCATCCACGACCTGATGAGGCAGCGCATGCGCCAGTTCCAGCACGTCGCCGCGCACGAGTTCCCCGTCCTGTACGAGGACTTCGGGCTCACGGCGGAAGGGCGCGCCGTCATGGACGGCTATGTCACGGAGCTGCAGAACTGGCTGGCGGGCATCCTCAACTGGCACGCCGGCTGCCGTCGCTACGGCGCGCAGGACCTGGCCCGCAGGGCGCACGGCTTCCTGCCCGATCGCGCGCCCCGGGTCCCCTCGATCGCCGGGTCGCGCTGACGGCCCGGCCGGTCGGCCCGGCGTGAGCGGGGGTGACGTCACCCGTTCGTGAGGCATCGCCGACGGGTCGCGCCGGGTAGGCAGGAGCCGGAGGCGAGCCATGGACCAGACCGCGTTGCGTCCCAAGCCGATGCCGGGCCGAGGTTCCGGCCCGAGCAGCGGTGACCACCCCCGCCGGACCCCCGGCGACCACCCCGGCCACAGCCCGTGGCCCGACCCCGCCGAGCACGTCGGGCCGGGTCACCGGCCGCATGCCGTCGTTCGCCGCGGGAGGCGGCCGGTGGCCGTGCTGTCCGGCCTGCTCCTCGCGGTGCTCCTGGTGCTCGCGGGGATCGGCATCGGCGCGGTCGGTGCCGGTGCGGTCGGCGTGGGCGTCGTCAGCGTGGCCGATCTCGCCGGGACCCGGCGGGCCGCGCCCGTGCCGCAGCGGGCTGCCGCTCCCGAAGCGCCGAAGTCGGGGGGCGCCCCCGTGCCCGGCGCCGGGCACGCGAGGCCGGCCGGGTCCGCCACCCTCGGCATCGAGGCGGTCGACGCCCCCGCCGGCCCGGGCGCCCTGGTCGTCGGCGTGCGCGTCCCGGGCCCCGGCCACACGGCGGGGCTCCTGCGCGGCGACACGCTGCTCGCGGTCGGCGGGGCCCGCGTCGATTCGGCGGCCCGCCTCGCGTCGGCGGTCGCCGCCGCACACCCCGGCAGGCTGCTGACACTGACGGTCCGCCACCAGGACGGGCGGCGCCAGTACCTTGGCGCCAGACCGGGCGTCGTGACCTGAACGCCGGGCCCGGCACGGGCGGGGGCGGCCGCCGGCCGCCCGGGGACGGACGCGGCCGCCGATCCGCCGAGGATGTCGTCCTGGTCCCCGACAAGGCTCAAAAGCGCTCAACCCGCTCAGTGACAGGCAACCCGCTCGTCGGCCGCCGTGTCCCTTCCCTCGGAGATCAACGATCCTCGACCGAAGGACGTACCGACTCATGAGAGCACTCCGCAGCCTGCGCCTCGGACTGGTGGGAGCTGTCGCTCTCACCGCGACATCGCTCGCGGCCGACGCACTGGCCGCCCCCGCCCCCGCCTCCGGGTCGGCCACCGGCGACCACAGTGCGACACGGGAAGCGATGGACGCTGCTGTGAAGGACGGCGTTCCCGGCGTCGTCGGGCAGGTGAATGACACCTACGGCACCTGGAAGGGCACATCGGGCGTCGGTGACCTCAGGACGGGGCGGCCGCGCTCGGCCGGCGAGCACTACCGGGTCGGCAGCATCACCAAGACCTTCGTCGCCACCGTGCTGCTCCAGCTGGAGGCGGAGGGCCGGCTGTCCCTGGACGACAAGGTCGACACATGGCTGCCGGGAGTGGTCCGGGGCAATCTCCACGACGGCCGTCGGATCACCCTCCGCCAGCTCCTCAACCACACCAGCGGCATCTTCAACTACCGCGACGACGATGAGTTCGTGCGGACGTACATCCTCAAGGACGCCTTCTACAAAACCCGTTACGACACGGTCGCCCTCGACCGGCACGTGAAGTACGCCATGGCGAACAAGCCCTACTTCACGCCGGGCAGTTCCTGGCAGTACTCGAACACCAACTACTCCCTGGCCGCGATGGTGATCGAGAAGGCCACCGGCAACCCGTACGGAGAGGAGATCCGCCGCCGCGTCATCACACCGCTCCGCCTGCGCGCCACCTCCGTCCCCGGTACGAACCCCCGGGTGCCCCGGCCGAGCAGCCGGGCCTATGCGAAGCTCGCCGAGTCCACCGACGGCCCGAGCCACGACGTCACGGAACTGAACCCGACACGCGCCGGGGGCGACATGATCTCCGGGGCCGCCGATCTGAACCGCTTCTACTCGGCCCTGCTGCGCGGCGAGCTGCTGCCCAAGAAGCAGCTCGCCGAGATGAAGACGACCGTCGAGGCCAAGGGGCTCCCCAAAGTCCGCTACGGCCTGGGTCTGGCCGAGCGCGAGCTGAGCTGCGGCGTCACGGTCTGGGGGCACCACGGCGGCATCACCGGCTGGACCTCGGAGGCGGTCACGACGGCCGACGGCCGCCACTCGCTGGCCTTCAACTTCAACGGGGACTGGTCCGGGGACAGCCACGCGGTGATCGAGGCGGAGTTCTGCCACACCCCGTAGGCGACTCAGGCGACTCAGGCGACGCCCAGGACGGCGCACGACGCGGCGGGCAGCCGCAGTGTGCCGTCCGCGCCGGGCGGTTCGACCGGGTCCCAGGCGGCGAGCACGCGCGCGTGGTTGTGCCCGAGGGGGACGGCGGCGGGCTCCTCGCCGAGGTTGACGGCGATCTTCAGGTCCCCGCGCCGGAAGGCGAACCAGCGAGCCCGCTCGTCGTAGACGACCCGTACCGCCGCCAGGTCGGCGTCCATCAGGTCGGCTCGGGCCCGCCGCAGGGAGATCAGCTCGCGGTGCCAGGCCAGCAGACGCGCGTGGTGGCCGGATTCCGGCTGCGACCAGTCGAGGCAGGACCGCTCACGGGTGGCCGGGTCCTGCGGGTCGGGGATGTCCTCCTCCGCCCAGCCGTGTGCCGCGAACTCCCGGCGCCGGCCCCGGCGCACCGCCTCGGCCAGCTCGGGATCGGTGTGGTCGGTGAAGAACTGCCAGGGCGTCGTGGCCCCCCACTCCTCGCCCATGAACAGCATCGGTGTGAAGGGGCCCGTGAGCGTCAGCGTGGCGGCGCACGCCAGCAGCCCGGGGGACAGCGTGGCGGCGAGCCGGTCGCCCTGCGCGCGGTTGCCGATCTGGTCGTGGGTCTGCGCGTAGCCGAGGAAGCGGTGGGCGGGCGTGCGGGCACGGTCCACCGGTCGGCCGTGGGCGCGGCCCCGGAACGAGGAGTACGTCCCGTCGTGGAAGAAGCCGCGCGTCATCGTCTTGGCCAGCGCGGCCAGCGGGGCGCGCGCGAAATCCGCGTAGTAACCCTGCGCCTCACCCGTCAGCGCGGTGTGCAGCGAGTGATGGAAGTCGTCGTTCCACTGCGCGTGCAGGCCCAGCCCGCCGCTCGCGCGCGGGGTGACCAGCCGGGGATCGCCCTGGTCCGACTCGCCGATCAGCGACAGCGGCCTGCCCAGCTCCTTCGCCAAGGAGTCGACGGCGGCGGAGAGTTCCTCCAGGAAGTGGCACGCGCGCGTGTCCCGCAGCGCGTGCACCGCGTCGAGCCGCAGCCCGTCCAGGCGGTAGTCCCGCAGCCACGCCAGCGCGCTGCCCACCAGAAAGGCGCGCACCTCGTCCGACCCCGGCGCGTCCAGGTTGACCGCGGCGCCCCACGGCGTCTGGTGCGTCTCGGTGAAGTACGGACCGAACGCCGGCAGGTGATTGCCCGACGGGCCCAGGTGGTTGTGGACGACGTCCAGGACGACGCCGAGGCCGTGCCCGTGCGCCGCGTCGACAAAGCGCTTGAGCGCCTCGGGGCCGCCGTACGGCTCGTGCACGGCCCACAGCGACACCCCCTCGTACCCCCACCCGTGCCGCCCCGGGAAGGGGCACAGCGGCATCAGCTCCACATGGGTGATCCCCAGCTCGGCGAGGTGCCCGAGCCGGCCCGCCGCCGCGTCGAGCGTGCCCTCACGGGTGTACGTCCCCACGTGCAGCTCGTACAGGACCGCCTCCCGGACCCCGCGCCCGGCCCAAGGCACCCGCCAGATGTGGCGGCCCTGGTCGACCACCGCGCTCAGGCCGTCGGGGCCGTCCGGCTGGCGCCGCGAGCGCGGGTCGGGCAGGAGCGGGCCGCCGTCCAGCGAGAAGCCGTAGCGCGTGCCGTCCTCGGCGGCCGCCTCCGCCGTCCACCAGCCCGCGCGCTCCTCGTCGCGCTCCATGGCGCGCGGGGCACCCGCGCACTCCAGCGTGACCTGCTCCGCCTCGGGTGCCCACACCTCGAACCTCACCGACGTTCCCCTCGTCCGCTGTCCGTCGTCACACCTGCGTCCCATGGTGCGTCAGAAGTGCCCTGTCCGTGGGCGGAAGAGATCGATCGGCCGCCGCCCGGCCCATTCTGGACACCCGGGGTGGCGTTGCCCGACAATCAGCTGGTGACATCCTCTTTCGAGTTCTCCACCTACCCCGCGCGGGTGACGGACGCTGAGCGCGACCGGGCGCTGGACGCACTCAAGGAGGGCGCGGCCGTCGGCAGGCTCTCGCACGACACCTTCGTACGGCGCATGGAGCTGGTGCTCGCCGCCCGCAGGCCCGACGAACTGGCCGCCCTCACCGCCGACCTGCGCACCGAGGGACGCTGGGCGCGCCGGGTCCTCGGCGGCGTGGAGGCGGTGTCCGGGTTCACGGTGAAGCTGCGCAGGGCCTGGCAGGCCGAGCGGCTGCCGAAGCTGCTGCTGCCCGCGCCGGACAGTCCCTATCCGCTGCGGATCGGCCGCGACCCGGCCAACGGCCTGCGGCTCAGCCACGACACGGTCTCCCGCGTCCATGCCGAGCTGCGCCGCCAGGGCGGCATGTGGGTGCTGCGCGACCTCGGCTCCACCAACGGTACGTCGGTCAACGGCCGCAGGGTCGTCGGCGCCGCCCTCGTCCAGGACGGCGACCTGGTGAGCTTCGGCCGGATGGCCTTCCGGCTCGCCACGAACTGAACCGGCGAGCCCGAACGCCGGTCCCGGCGCCACCGCCTACGACCGTTGCAGCAGGGCCACGGGGGACTCCGCGAAGAGGGTCCGCGCCGGGGCGTCCCCCGTGAACTCCCGGTCCGGGGCGAGCAGGTCCGTCCACCGGCCCGCCGGAAGCGCCAGCCGTGTGTCGTGCCAGCCGCCCGCCTCCGCGAGGCGCAGTGACAGGCGTGTCACCGCCACCACCACCTCCCCGGAGCGCGTGAACGCCACACAGTGCGCGGCGCCCGGGCCCTCGGCCGTCAACGGCTCGTACGTCCCCGCCTCCCCGAACAGCTCAGGGCGCCGCCCGCGCAGCCGCAGCGCCGCCGCGGTGAGCGCCAGCTTCTCGTCCGAGAGGTCCCGGCTGCCCGGCTTCGCCTCCAGGCGCTCCAGGACGTCCGCGCCGAAGCGGGCGGGGTGCCGGTTGTCCGGGTCGACCAGGGCGCGGTACTCGCCCTCCGTCCCCTGGTAGAGGTCCGGCACCCCGGGCATCGTCAGATGCAGGAGCGCCGCCCCGAGGACGTTCGCCCGGACATGGGGCGCGAGGTCCCGCGCGAAGGACGCCACCGCGTGTCGCGGCGCTCCGCACGGGCCCGCCTCCACGAAGGCGGTCACCGCCCGCTCGTACGCCTCGTCCGGCTCCGTCCAGCTCGTGTGCAGACCCGCCTCGCGCACGTGTTTGACCAGCGCGTCCCGCAGCCGGGCGGCATCCGGGGGGCCGAAGCCCAGCGCGGTCTGCCAGACGGCCCACGCCACCTGGGGGTCGGGCGCGCGCACCCCGCTCTCGCGCGCCGTCCGCTCCGTCAGGTCGGCCAGCAGGTCCGCCCAGCGCCCCGGGCACTGCGTGAGGACCGAGATGCCCGCCCGCACGTCGGCGCTGCGCTTGGTGTCGTGCGTCGTCAGCACCGTCCCCGTGGCGGGCCAGTCCCGCTGCACCCGCGCGCAGTACGCGTGGAACTCCGCCACCGGGACCGCGGGACGCTCGGGCGCGCCCCCCACCTCGGCGGCGGACAGGAGCGGGGCGTGCCGGTAGAAGGCGCTGTCCTCGACCGCCTTGGCACGCAACGCCGAGGCGGTCTGGGCGAACCGCGCGCGGAACCCGGCCACCGCCTCCCGGGACCGGTCCTCCGCCGCCCCGGCCCGGCCCAGCGCCAGATCCCGTACGACGTCGACCGTCGCCGCCTCCTCGGGCACGGTGAACGCCGCCTTGGCCTCCTCGGCCGCCTCCCGGGTCAGCACCGTCTCGGGAGCGGCGCCCCCGGACACGTACGGCCGGTACACGGGCAGCCGTACGAGCAGCTCCCGCAGGGCCGTGCGCAGCGCCCACGGCGCGTGGTCCCGCAGCCCGGGGTCGGCCGCGCAGATCGCGGCGGCCTCGCGTGTGAGCCGGTCCACCTCGGCGGCCAGCTCCCGCGTGACCACCCGGTACGCGGCGCGGCGCACCGTCGCCTCCCAGTCGCCGCCCCGGTCGTCCGGCGGCGCGGCGAAGCGCCGGTAGTGGCCGAGCAGTTCCCGCGCGCCCGCCGGGTCGGCCAGGACCCCGTCGAGGTGCCGCAGCGCGTCGTAGCCGGTGGTGCCGGCCACCGGCCAGGCCGCCGGCAGCCGCTCGCCGTCGGCGAGGATCTTCTCCACCACGGTCCAGCGGCCGCCGCTCGCCTCGTGCAGCGTGCGGAGGTAGGCACCCGGATCGGCCAGCCCGTCCGGGTGATCGATCCGCAGCCCGTCGACGACTCCCTCGTGCAGCAGTTCGAGGATCTTGCCGTGGGTCGCGTCGAACACCTCAGGGTCCTCGACGCGCACCCCGATCAGGTCCGAGATGGTGAAGAACCGCCGGTAGTTCAGCTCTGTACGGGCCAGCCTCCACCATGACAGGCGGTAGAACTGGGCGTCGAGCAGCTCGGGCAGCGGCAGCCCTTCGGTGCCCTCCCGGAGCGGGAACGCGTGTTCGTGGTAGCGCAGCACGTCGCCGTCCACCCGCAGCGAGGCCAGCTCCTCGCCGAGCCTGCCGCCGAGGAACGGCAGCAGGACGCGCCCGCCCCCGGCCTCCCAGTCGATGTCGAACCAGCGCGCGTACGGAGAGCCGGGGCCCTCGCGCAGCACCTCCCAGAGCGCGTGATTGTGCCGGGGGGCCGCCGCCATGTGGTTGGGCACGATGTCCACCACCAGGCCGAGCCCCGCCGCGCGGGCGGTACGCGCCAGGGAGCGCAGCCCCTCCTCGCCGCCCAGCTCGGCCCGCACCCGCGCGTGGTCCACCACGTCGTAGCCGTGGGTCGACCCGGGGACCGCCTCCAGGACCGGCGACAGGTGCAGGTGCGAGACGCCGAGCGCGGCGAGGTGCGGCACGGCCGCCTCGGCGGCGGCGAAGGGGAACTCCGGCTGGAGCTGGAGCCGGTAGGTGGCGGTCGGCGTGGGCGGCACCGCGGGACGGGAGCGCTGTGGCGTCATGCGAAGGTACGTACCCGTCCCGGCGGCTTTCCTGTCATCCGTTCACACGCGCGTCCGCTCGGCCGCCCCACACGCGTGCCCGCTCGGCCGTCCCACGCGCGTGTCCGCTCGGCCGTCCCACGCGCGTGTCCGCTCGGCCGTCCCACGCGCGGGCCCGCGCGAGGGCGCCGTCGCGCGCTCAGGCCGGTCGCTGGAGCACCGTCAGGCTGCGGTCCGTCAGGGTCAGGCGGTCGCCCGCCCCCACCTTCGGGCCCGCCTCCACCGGCACCCCCTCCGGGCGGGCCGTGTCGACCACCACCTGCCACTGCCGGCCGTGGTCGACCGGCACCACGAACTCCAGCGGCTCGGGCGAGGCGTTGAACATCAGCAGGAACGAGTCGTCGCTGATCCGCTCGCCGCGCGGGCCCGGCTCGGAGATCGCGTTGCCGTTCAGGAACACCGTCAGGGCGCGCGCGTGCGCGGCGTCCCAGTCGTGCTGCTCCATCTCCCGCCCCTCCGGGGTGAACCAGGCGATGTCGGACAGCTCGTCGCGGGTGCCCTGCACCGGGCGGCCGTGGAAGAACCGGCGCCGGCGGAACACCGGGTGGTCCCGCCGCAGCATCGCCATCGCGCGCGTGAAGTCCAGGACCGGACTGTCGCCGTCCGGCCAGCGCACCCACGCGACCTCGTTGTCCTGGCAGTACGCGTTGTTGTTGCCGCCCTGCGTGCGCGCGAACTCGTCGCCGTGGCTGAGCATGGGCACGCCCTGGGAGAGCATGAGCGTGGCGATGAGGTTGCGCATCTGCCGGGCGCGCAGCGCCAGCACGTCCGGGTCGTCCGTGGGGCCCTCGACACCGCAGTTCCAGGAGCGGTTGTGGCTCTCGCCGTCCTGGTTGTCCTCGCCGTTCGCGTGGTTGTGCTTCTCGTTGTACGAGACGAGGTCGTGCAGCGTGAAGCCGTCGTGGCAGGTGGTGAAGTTGATCGAGGCGAGGGGGCGGCGCCCGTCGTCCTGGTACAGGTCGGAGGAGCCGGTCAGCCGGGACGCGAACTCCGCGAGGGTGCGCGGTTCGCCCCGCCACAGGTCGCGCACCGTGTCGCGGTACATGCCGTTCCACTCGGTCCACAGGGGCGGGAAGTTCCCCACCTGGTAGCCGCCCTCGCCCACGTCCCAGGGCTCGGCGATCAGCTTGACCTGGCTGACCACCGGGTCCTGCTGTACGAGGTCGAAGAACGACGACAGCCGGTCCACCTCGTGGAACTGCCGCGCGAGCGTCGCCGCCAGATCGAAGCGGAAGCCGTCCACGCGCATCTCCGTGACCCAGTACCGCAGCGAGTCCATGATCATCTGGAGGACGTGCGGCGAGCGCATCAGGAGGGAGTTGCCCGTCCCCGTGGTGTCCATGTAGTAGCGGGGATCGTCCGTCAGGCGGTAGTACGAGGCGTTGTCCAGGCCCTTGTAGGACAAAGTGGGGCCCAGGTGGTTGCCCTCGGCGGTGTGGTTGTAGACGACGTCCAGGATCACCTCGATGTTCGCCTCGTGCAGCGCCTTGACGGCCTGCTTGAACTCCAGGACCTGCTCGCCCCGGTCGCCCCAGGAGGCGTAGGCGTTGTGCGGGGCGAAGAAGCCGATCGTGTTGTAGCCCCAGTAGTTGTTCAGGCCCATGTCCACCAGGCGGTGGTCGTTCACGAACTGGTGGACCGGCATCAGCTCCAGCGCGGTCACCCCGAGCCGCGTGAGGTGCTCGATGATCGCCGGGTGGCCGAGCGCCGCGTACGAGCCGCGCAGCTCGTCCGGAAGGTCGGGGTGCAGCATGGTCAGGCCCTTCACATGGGCCTCGTAGAGCACGGTCTCGTGGTACGGCGTGCGGGGCGGCCGGTCGTCGCCCCAGTCGAAGTAGGGGTTGACCACCACCGACGTCATCATGTGCGGGGCCGAGTCCAGGTCGTTGCGCCGGCCCGGGTCCTCGAAGTGGTAGCCGTACACCTCCTCACCCCAGTCGACGCGCCCGCTCACCGCGCGCGCGTACGGGTCGAGCAGCAGTTTCGCGGAGTTGCAGCGGTGTCCGCGCTCGGGTGCGTAGGGCCCGTGCACCCGCAGGCCGTACCGCTGTCCCGGCATGATGCCGGGGAGGTACGCGTGCCGCACGAACGCGTCGGACTCGCGCAGCTCGACGGCCGTCTCCGAGCCGTCGTCGTGCAGGAGGCACAGCTCCATGCGCTCGGCGGTCTCGGAGAAGACCGCGAAATTCGTGCCGGCACCGTCGTACGTGGCGCCTAAGGGGTATGCCTGCCCAGGCCAGACCTGCATGAATACGACTCTTTCCCTCACGCCCGCAAGGGCCCCGGCCACTTTGGCCGGAGTCTGCCCGAAAGTGGGGCAACCACCCAGGAGTTGTACCCGTCTATCCGGCTGACCACATACTTGGCATGCCCACGAATGGGGCGCCAGGGGAGTAGGGGGAGTAAGTGCGTGAAATAGTCGGACGCCACCTGGGGAAGGTGGTGGCGGGCTCGGCGGTCGCGGTGACCGCGGCCGCCGTGCTGGTGGGCGCCGGTCTGTCGGGCTCGGGCGGGTCGGGGGACCGCCCCGCCAACGCGGCGGCGGGAAAGCAGGACGCCATCGCCAAGGACGGCGTCGTGGAGGCCGCGCCCCGGGAGGGCGCCAAGGGCATCGGCAGCGACCCGCTGACCGATCAGGAGATCGAGCGGGCCGAGAAGGCGTCGGTCACCGGGCAGCTGCGCGCCCGCGCCCGGGACGTGGAGGGCGACCGCGGGCCGCAGCTGCTGTCCACGAACCTCAGCGAGCCGGATCCGGCCGACACCGGGGCGGCGGCCCCGCGCAGGGCCGAGGTCGTCTACTACGACTACAAGAAGGACGCCGTCATCACCAAGACGGTGAACCTGGAGACGGGCAAGGTGGACGACACGACCACCGCGCGGAACGTCCAGCCGCCGCCCAGCCAGGAGGAACTGGCCGAGGGCGCCAGACTCCTGATCGCCGACCGGCTCGGCAAGGGCCTGAAGAAGGACTTCGAGCACGCCACGGGCAAGGCGCTGAAGAGCCCGGAGCAGCTCCAGCTGAGCGGCATGGTCTTCCGCAAGGAGACCGTGAAGCAGGTGCCCTCCGACCTCACCGAGTGCGGCGAGCACCGGTGCCTCCAGGTCGTCACGAAGGTCAAGAACGGGCCGTGGATCGACACCAGGGCCCTCGTCGTCGACCTGAGCACCCGCACCGTCGGCCGCCTCGGCTGACGCGGCCGTCGGCCGCGCCCGTCCACCCGCTGACGCGGGCCGTCCGCACCGGACACCACTCACCAACTTCTCCTCGTACGAGGGAGTCCATTCAGCAATGCACGTCACAAGAGTCTCGCGCACCCGCAAGGGGGCCGCACTGGCCGTCGCGGTGTCCGCGCTCCTCGGCGGCGCACTGAGCGCCACCGCTCCCGCCTCCGCCGCCCCCAGGCCGCCCGGCAAGGCCCCTGCCCCGGCGGCCGACTGCAGCGCCGCCTACCAGATCGAGCAGACCCTCGACGGCGGCACCACCTGGCGCATGTGCTGGCACTACAACACGCTCTCCGGGCTGATCCTCGACAAGATCAGCTACCAGCCGAAGGGCGAGGCCAAGCCGATACCCGTCCTGACCAGCGCCCGGCTCGCCCAGGTGCACGTGCCCTACGACGACGGCCAGGCCGAGTACGACGACGTCACCGGCACCGACTTCGGCCAGGCGCTGCAGAACCTCCAGCCCGGCGAGTGCCCCGGCGGCACCATCAAGACCGTCAAGGTCCCCGGCCGCGGGGACGTGAAGGGCCTGTGCGCCACCACGCGCGCGCGGGGGCACGCGTACCGCCTCAACGACGACCAGAGCACCGGCGGCTCCGGCAAGGTCTTCACGGGTCAGGGCAAGGACCTGCTCGTGTACACGGTGAACAAGGCCTCCTGGTACGAGTACATCACCGAGTGGCGCTTCTCCTCCGACGGCACCATCACCTCCAACGTGGGCGCGACGGGCAGCCTCTCGCCCTACGACTACGACGGCGGCGACGACCGGGGCTGGCCCATCGGCAAGGGCGACCAGGCCAAGGCCGAGAGCCACGCCCACAACGTCTTCTGGCGGCTCAACTTCGGCCTGGACGGCTCCCCGAAGGCCAAGGTGGAGCAGTACGACTCCAAGGTCACCCCGCCCACCGGCCAGGGCAGCCCGACCACGAGGACGACCCGCACGAAGGTCACCAAGGAACTGACCGGCGACCGCAAGGACATGCGCTGGTGGCGCGTGGTCAGCGGGACGGGCAAGAACAAGGACGGCCACCCCAGGTCGTACGAGATCGTCCCCGGGGCCAGCAACAAGCACGCGGGCCGGCCCTTCACCAAGCACGACGTGTACTTCACGCAGTACAAGAAGTGCGAGCAGTACGCGAGCAACAACATCGGCTGCCCGAACGGCACGCCGAACAGCGTCGACAAGTGGGCGAACGGCGAGACCCTGACGCACCCCATCACCTGGGTGCACATCGGTTTCCACCACATCGCCCGCGACGAGGACCAGCAGCCGATGCCGGTCCACTGGCAGGGCTTCTCGCTGGCCGCCCGCGATGTCACCGCTATGAGCCCGCTCACTCCGCAGGAGCTGTCGAACCAGAACGGTCGTCCTCCGATGGGCGGTTGAGGAACCACCCGGCGCATCCGGCTGCACCGCCCGCCGCTCCCGGAGTACCCTTCCTTGATCGTTGACCGGGGGAGTGGCTCGGGGGAGCGAAAGGCGGTGCGCGGGTGAGCTCGGGTGGGCGGGAGCCGGCCCCCGGTGACGAGGGTCGCGAGGGGGGCTCCGTGGACGTACCCGCCTCAGCGGTGTCCTTGGCGCGGCCGATCGAGACGGGGTCCCAGATCGGACCGGAACTGGACTGGGACACCGACGCCTGGCGCGAGGTCCGTACGCGCGCCCAGCGCGCCGGGCGGGCCTACATCTGGCTGAACCTGGTGGAGCAGCGGCTGCGCGCGGTCGTGGCCGCTGTTCTGCGTCCCGTCTACGAACCCGTCCACGCCGAGGACTGGGTGGTCGCCGCGGCGGGCCCGGCGGGGCAGGAATGGGTGCAGCGGGCCGTCGCCGTACGCGAAGTCAGCCGCCGCAAGGGGTATTTGCTCGACCCCGCCGACGACAACGTCCTCAGCTTCCTGACGCTGCCGCAGCTGCGCGAGCTGATGGTGCAGCACTGGCCGTGCTTCGAGCCGTACCTGGACGACCGGCGGGACGTCGAGCTGGCGCTGGACGAGCTGGAGGTCACGCGGAACGTCGTCTCGCGCAACCGGGCCCTCTCGCAGGCCGTCCTCGCGCAGGCGGAGCGGGCCTCGGCCAGGCTCCTGGACATCCTCGGCGCGGGCACCGACACGCCCTCCGCGCGCCGCCTTCCCGTCGACGCCGTCGAGGACCTGGTCGGCGACCGGTACGCCGACGTGGTGGCGGTGCACCCGGACCGCGTGCGCCTGCTGCGGCAGTTTCCCGCCGAGGACATCTTCGGCGGCGCCCGGCGCCTGGACGCGATCGGCATCGGGCTCAACCTGCTGGCGCAGAACTTCTCCGGGCGCCGCCTGGTCCGGCTGGCCGAGTCGGGGTGCCGGGTGCGGCTGCTGTTCCTCAACCCGGCGAGCAGCGCGGTCAAGCGCAGGGAGCGGGAACTGGGCATCAAGAAGGGCGAGTTGAGCCGCTCGGTCGAGATGAACATCCTGCACATGCGGCGGGTGCGGGCGCGGCTGCGCGATCCGGGCGCCTTCGAGATCCAGGTCTTCGACGAGACACCGAGGTTCACCGCGTATCTGGTCGACGGGGACGGGGCGGACGGCATCGCCGTCGTCCAGTCCTACCTGCGCAGGACGCGGGGGATGGAGGCGCCGGTGCTCGTGCTGCGCGGCGGCGGCCGCGTGGTGAAATCGGGCGATCCGGGCGAGGGCGGCCTTTTCGTCACGTATCGCGAGGAGTTCGAGGTGGCGTGGGCGGACTCGCGGCCGGTGTCCTGACGGCCCCCGGCCGCCGGAAGCGGAAGGTGCCCCTCGGATTGTCAGTGGCCCATGCGATCGTGGTGGTCACTGGGGGAAAGCACCACGAAAGAAGGGGGCGGGCATGGGCCGGCACCGGGAGCTGCTGATCGGTTTCGACCTGGGGACGAAGGGGACGGATCCGGCCGAGGCGCGCGTCGTCACCGGCGCGGTGATCGAGGCCGGGGCCCTGTGATGAGCTGGACCAGCGGGCCGTTGATGGCCTTCGACCTGGAGACCACCGGGACCGACATCGAGACCGACCGGATCGTCACCGCGGCGGTCGTCGCCGTGGAGGCGGACGGCCGACCGCCGAAGGCCCGGACCTGGCTGCTCGACCCGGGGGTGAGCATCCCGCGACAGGCCTCGGCCATCCACGGCATCTCCACGGAACACGCCCGCAGGCACGGGGTCGCGGCACCTCCCGCGATCGAGGAGATCACCTCGGCCGTGGCCGACGTGCTGAACTCGGGGACTCCGCTGGTGGTGATGAACGCGCGATACGACCTCTCGCTCCTGGACCGCGAGTGCAGACGGCACGGGATAGCGCCGTTGGCCGAGCGGTTGGGCGAAGGGGCCCCGCCCTCGCCCGTCGTCGACCCGCTGGTCCTGGACAAGCACGTGGACCGGTATCGGAAGGGGTCGAGAAACCTCCAGGCGCTCTGCGAGCACTACGGAGTGCCGCTCGACGACGCGCACAACGCGGTCGCGGACGCGGTGGCCGCGGCGCGCGCCGCGCGATCCATGGGCCTCGCCCATGCGGCCATAGGCACGCTGGGGCCGGCGGAACTGCACGATCTACAGGTACGTGCGGCGGCCGAGCAGGCGGCTTCCCTGCAGAGGTACCTGCGCCGGACCTCGAACCCCGAGGCGACGATCGAGCCGGCCTGGCCGGTGGTGCCGTACGCGGGAGGTATCGCCGAGGTGAGCCCGCAGGGGGCCCTGGGAGGGTGAGGGGGAGGTGCGCGGCACTGATCCGCGGCGCCGTACGTCGCGCGGTGGCTCCTCGCCCATGTCACCCGGGCGCCGGGGCCGTTCACGGCGCTCCCGGAGCGGGAGGAGCGGCACATCGGCCGCGTGGCTGCGGGCGCGGCCGAGCGCGTCGAGCGGGCCCTGGACATCGCCGCGCAGCACCGCACCCTGGAGGTGCGAACGCTTAACCGGCTGACTCCTGGACGTTCACCACCCCCACCTGTCCTGACCGTGCCACGGCGCGGCTTTGGCGGTCCGGGCCGGCGGTGCGAGAGCGAGCAAGCCGGCGCTTTCGCGCAGGCGTTGCCGACGGGGCATGCCGGTGCGATCAGCTGGTCATGGGCCGGTCCGGCCGAGGACCTCTGCGACGAGGCAGCGCGCGTACGTGGCGTCGAGTCCGTCCGGGCGGAAGAGGATGCGGTACATCATGGGCGCGACGACACCGTCGATGACCGTCTCGACCTCGGGCGTCTTCTCCCCGCGTTCGGTGGCGCGGGTGAGGACGAGGCCGATCTGCTCGGCGGCGTAGGCCGAGCACTGGCCGGCGTTGCTGCCGTCCGGGTCGCCGAGCAGGGCGTCGCGGATGTAGGCCCGCCCGGTGGGGGAGGCCATCTCGTCGAGGAACTGCTCGGCCCAGGCCGTCAGGTCGGACGACAGGGCGCCGTGGTCGTCGGGTGCGGTGTCGGGCCGCAGACGCTCGACCGCCACGTCCGACAGCAGCTCCTGCAGATCCCCCCAGCGGCGGTAGATCGTCGACGGTGTCACGCCCGCACGCTGGGCGATCAGCGGTACGGTCAGGGCGTCCCGGCCCGCTTCCGACACGAGTTCGCGTACGGCGGCGTGGACCGATGCCTGGACCCTGGCGCTGCGCCCGCCGGGGCGCACCATCTGCCTGCTCATACAGCCCACCTTAAAGCAAAATCATTGCGTCTAGTGGCCTGCCCCCTCCGTGCGACGGCCTTCTTCTCGCGGCACCTGGCCGAGCGGAGTCGAACGGCGCTTTCGGGTCCGGCCGAGTGGGGAGGCGGGGCCCAAGCGCTCGTTCACGCTGCGCGCGCGAGCTCGCGGGCGGGCTGGGTCTGCTCGTAGGCCTGGCCGACTCGCAGGAGCGCGCTCTCCGCGAGCGGTCGCCCGAGCAGCTGCATGCCGATCGGCATGCCTGCCGCATCGTGGCCGACGGGGACGGACAGGGACGGCACCCCGGTGATGTTGGCAGGGGATGAGAGGCGTACATAGGCGTCGGATACGCCCTCGACGGTGCCGTCGGCCCAGGTGATCGTCTCCTGGCCGGCCTCGACCGCGGTCGCCGGGACGGTGGGGGCGACGATCAGGTCGACCTCCCGCAGCATGCGTGCCCATTCCTGCCGCATGAGGGTGCGGGCGCGCTGGGCCCGCAGGTAGTCCCCGGCGGGCATCAGTTCGCCGGCTTCGAGGAGGATGCGGACGTCGTCCTGGTAGAGCTCGGGGGCGGTGCGCAGGGTGCTCTCGTGGTAGGCGGTCGCCTCGGGCACCATGAGGCCCCACTGGGTGGCCTGGATGTAGCGGGTCATGGGGATCTCGACCTCGACGAGGCGCGCGCCAAGGGCCTGAAGCTGGGTGATCGCGTGCCGGACGGCGGCTTCCACCTCCGCGTCGACGTGATCGAAGTAGTAGTTGCGCGGCACGCCCACGCGCAGCCCCGTCAGGTCCGTGCCCCCGCCCGGCCGGTAGTCCACGGCGGGAGTGGTGAGGGACGCGGGGTCGCGCGGGTCGTGTCCGGCCAGGGCGGCCAGGACCAGGGCCGCGTCCTCGACGGTGCGGGTGATGGGGCCGACGTGGTCCAGTGACCAGGACAGGGACGTGACGCCGTGGCGGGGCACGAGGCCGTACGTCGGTTTGAGGCCGACGACCCCGTTCAGCGCGGCGGGCACCCGGATCGATCCGCCGGTGTCGGTGCCCAGGGCGAAGGTCGCGGTGCCCGCGGCGACGGCGACGGCGGATCCGCCGCTGGAGCCGCCTGCGACCCGGCCGGTGTCCCAGGCGTTGCTGGTCTGCGGGGTGGTCAGCCCGTAGGCGAACTCGTGGGTGTGGGTCTTGCCGACCAGGATGGCTCCGGCCGCCGACAGACGTGCGGCGACGGCGCTGTCGGCCTTGGCGCGGTGGTCGGCTCGGACGCGGGAACTGGCCGACGTCGCCACTCCGGCGACGTCGATCAGGTCCTTGAGGCCCATCGGGATGCCGTGCAGCGGACCGCGGTAGCGACCGGCCGCGATGTCGTTCGCGGCTTCGCGCGCGGCCCAGCGGGTGTGCTCGGCGGTGACGGTGACGTACGCCTGAAGGTACGGCTCCACCTGTTCGATGCGCTCCAGGACGGATTCAGCCAGCTCGACGGGGGACAGCTGCCGGGCCCGGATCGCGTCGGCGGCCGCGGTCAGGGGCAGTTCATACGGCTGCATCGTGGTTCTCCTGTTCGGCGCGGTAGGCGGGGGCGGGCGGGGTGTCCCCGAAGTCCAGCTCCCGCAGGACCGCGACGACGGAGTGGATGTGGTGGGCGGTGGCCGCGACCGGGGCGTGGCGGTCGGCAGGCAGCGGGAGCCCGGCGTGGGCGGCCCAGCGGGCCGTTTCCGACGGCGTGAGTTCAGCGGCGGACATGGACGTTCTCTCCTCAGGACTGGAGGGGGCGGAGCACCCTCCGAGGCCAAAAGCTAAGGGTTTGCTTTAGTCGACTGTAGAGTCCTACGGTGGCTAAACGCAAACCCATTGCGTTTAGCTCCCAAGGAGTCCCATGCTCACCGTCACACCGCGCGCGCCCGCCCAATCCAGTCATCCGGGAGCCCGCACCCAGCACACCCACCGCGCGGCGTCCTTCGTCCTGGCCGCCTCGATCCTGGCCGCCCTCCTCGCGGCATCCAGTGCTCCGACGCCCCTCTACCCCCATTACCAGGACGCCTGGGACCTGTCCGCACTCACCATCACGGTGGTCTTCAGCGCCTACTCCCTGACGCTGCTGCTGGCCCTGCTCACCACCGGAGCGCTCTCCGACCACCTCGGGCGGCGCCCCGTCCTGGTGGGCGCCCTGCTGCTGGAGGCCGCCGCCATGCTGATGCTGGCCACGGCGGACGGCGCCGAAGCGCTGATCACCGCCCGGATACTGCAGGGGGCGGCCACCGGCGCGGCCACCAGCGCCGCGGGAGCGGCCCTCCTCGACCTTCACGACCCCCTGCGTCCGGACCGGTCCGCCCTGACCAACAGCATCGCGCCCGTGGCGGGCATGGCCGCCGGCGTCCTCGCCTCCACCCTCCTCCTCCGCTTCGCCCCCGCGCCCACGGTCACCGTGTACGTCCTGCCGTCGATCCTCTTCGCCGCCCAGGCGATCGCGGTCACGTTCACCGCGGAGACGGCCCGCCCGCACACCGGCGCCCTGCGATCGCTGCGCCCTCACCTCGCCGTGCCGCCGTCGGCGCGCAGCGCCCTGCTGGCGGTCGGCGCCGCTGTCGTCGCCGTCTGGGCGCTGGGCGGCTTCTACTCCTCCCTCGGACCGGCGCTCGTGCGCCTCGTGGCCTCAGATGCCTCACAGACGGCCGGTGGCCTGATCTTCTTCGTACTCACCGCCGCGGCCACGCTCACCGTGTGGACACTGCGGAGCACGGCGCCGCGCCCCGCCGTCACCGGCGGAAGCCTGGCCGTCATCCCGTCCGCGGCCCTGAGCCTGCTCGGTCTGCACGGCGTCGGCCTGCCCGCCGTCTACGGCGGCGCGGCCCTGGCCGGAGTCGCCTTCGGCGCCGTCTCCCAAGGGGCGCTGCGCATGACGCTCGCCTCCATCGGCGAGCAGGACCGCGCCGCGACCCTGGCCGCCTACTACGTCCTCAGCTACCTGTCCATGAGCCTGCCCGCCATCGCCGCGGGCGCCGCCACCCAGCACTACGGGCTGCGCACCACCGCGCTTGCCTACGCCATCGCCGCCGCCCTGCTCGCCGTCACGGCCCTGGCCGCACTCGCCATGTCGAGACGCGGGGCAGCCCACAGCGCACACGACGACCTTCCGTAACGAGACGACCTTCCGTAACGAGACGACCTTCCGTAACGAGATGAGCGAGAGCAAGGGAAACGACCGATCATGAGCACCGCACCGGCCACCGGCCCGACCGCCATCCCCTCCTGGACCGTGGGCGACGTCACCGTCCACCGCATCGACGAGATCCGGCTGCCGCCGGCCACCGGACCGTGGCTGCTGCCCGGCGCCACCCCGGACGTCGTTGCCGGACAGGACTGGCTGCGCCCGGACTTCGCCGACGACGAGGGCATCCTGCGCCTCGACAGCCACAGTTTCGCGTTCACCGTCGGCGGGCTGCGCATTCTGGTGGACACCGGCATCGGCAACGGCAAGGAACGGGCCAACCCCGCCTGGCATGCTCTGAACACCGACTACCTTCAGCGCCTCAGCGCCGCCGGGTTCCCCCCGGACTCCGTCGACCTGGTGATCCTCACCCACCTGCACGCCGACCACGTCGGCTGGAACACCCACGAGGTGAACGGCGAGTGGGTTCCCACCTTCCCCAACGCTCGCTACGTCACCTCCCGCGTCGAGCGGGAGTTCTGGGTCGGGTACGACATGGAGGAGGCGCGCGAGCAGATGTTCCGCGACTCCGTGATCCCGGTGGAGGAGGCGGGGCTGCTCGACCTCGTCGACGTCCCCGCCGACGGGATCGAAGTTCTCCCGGGCCTGCGCCTGATCCCCACCCCCGGGCACACCCCCGGCCACGTCGCCGTCGAGCTGACCAGCCGCGGGGAGACCGCTCTGATCACCGGCGACTGCGTCCACCACCCCGTCCAGCTCGCCCACCCCACCATCGGAGCCTGCGTCGACATCGAACCCGAGCAGTCCGAGGCCTCGCGCCGCGCGCTGCTCGGCTCGCTCGCCGGTACGCGCACCCTCGTCCTGGGCACCCACTTCGCGCCGCCCACCGCCGGCCGCGTCGTCACCCATGAGGGCGCCTACCGACTCGCACCCGTCCCCGCCGACTCGCACTGACCCGGTGGCGGCCCAGCAGGCGGCCCGAGAGCAGCGCGCGGAAGAAGTGGTTCTCGTCCCGCGTGGTCGTGACCCACGAAAGGGTCTCGTGGTCCACCGGTATCTGGTCGGTGACGTTCACCCGCGAGCCGGGGCCGAAGAGTTGGTACGCCTGGGCGTGAGGCCGGGGCAGGGTGGGCGAGGTGCCCGGCCACCTGGTCTGGTCGAGGCCGAGCGGGCGCAGGACGCGATCTTCGATCTCCTGGTGCGCGGAGTGCCCGGTGGCCTTCTGGATGATCCTGCCGAGCAGGACATAGCCGGTGTTCGAGTACGCCCAGTCCTTGCCGGGCCGGAAGTCCGGCGCGTGAGCCAGGGCGCGGGCCACCAACTGCTCGGGGCCGTAGACGTCGTGGCGCTACTCCTCCGGCGTGGTGTATCCGGGCAGGTCGTCGTGGATGCCGCTGGTGTGCCGGAGCAGTTGGCGGAGGGTGATCCGGCGGCCGTCGTTGCCGTTGCCCCGCACCACGTGGGGCAGCCAGTGGTCGACCGTGTCGTCCAGGGACAGCCTTCTCTCGGCCTCCAGCTGGAGGACCACGGTGGCGACCAGCGTCTTTGGACGTGCTGGCCATGCGGAAATAGCCGTCGGAAGCGATGGGGCGGCCGGTGTTCAGGTCGGCGGTGCCGCTGGTGGCCACCGTCTGCCGACCGTCAGGCGCGATCGTGCGGGCCTGCACACCGCTGACACCGAGGGCGTGGATCGCCTCGGTGTCCCGACGTAACTGCTCCGCGGGGGAGGGGCGGGCGGGCCGGGCGACGGTAGTGGCCACCTCCGCGGCGAGCAGCGCGGCGACACCGAGTGACACGGCGAGGCGCTTTCGCGGAGTCCAAGTCATGTCTGAACGCTGGATTCGCCCCCGACGAGAGGCCATCCGGCACACCCCACGCCCGGAAGGGGGGAATATCCCCAGGGCGGCTCGTCACCGGTCCGGTGTCGCGCCGCCCGGGCTCAGAAGGGGTACCACCGCACCGCCGTGTCGCCGTCCCTCAGGGATGCCACCCGGCGGCGGAACTCCGTCAGCGCCTTGGGGTTGGCGGGCGCGTGCTGGGCGACCCACGCGCAGCTGGCCGTCTCCCGGGCCCCGCGCAGCACCGCGCAGCCCTCCCACTCCCGTACGTCCCACCCGTAGGCGCGCACGAAGCCTTCGTACGCCTCGGGCGCCAGGCCGTACCGGTCGCGGGAGAGGGCCATGACGACCAGGTCGTGCTCGCGCAGGTCGAAGGAGAAGGTCTCCAGGTCCACCAGGACCGGCCCGTCCGGGCCGACCAGGACGTTGCGGGGCAGCGCGTCGCCGTGGATCGGACCCGGCGCCAGGTGCGGCGTCAGCGCGGCGGCGGCGGAGGCGAAGCCGTCCCTGCGCGCGCGCAGATAGTCCGCGTCGGCGGGGTCGATCGCGCCGCCCGCCAGGCGCAGCCAGCGCTCCACACCGCCGAGCAGTTCACGGCGCGGCAGGGCGAAGGAGGGCGGGGCCAGTTCGTGGACGGCCCGCAGGAGCGCGGCGAGGTCACGCGGCTCGGCGGGCCGCACGGCAGCCGGGAGCCGGTGCCAGAGTGTCACCGGGTGCCCGTCCACGACCCGGGGCTCCGCCTCGGCGGCCCGAACGGCGGGGACGCCGGCCCGCTCCAGCCAGGCCGCGACGCCCAGCTCGCGACGGGCCCGGTCGAGGAGCCCGGGGGCGGCGCGGCCGACCTTGACGACGAGGCCGTCGGCGCCGAACACCGCGTTCTCGCCGAGCGCCAGCAGCTCGGCCCCGCCCACCGGAACCGGCAGATCGGCCGCCTCCAGTACGTGCCGCGCCCGTGCCTCGTCCATCCGTGCCTCCCGCACCCGGTGCCCCGTTCGCCGACAGTCTCGCATTCGCACAGGCCACCAGGCGTACGGGGGACGCGCACCTCCTTGACGTATCAGGACCGCGTCAGCACGATGACGGGGGCCGCCGGGGCGGCCGGACCGTACGAGCCGCCCGAAGGAGCCGAATCCGTGACCTTGGCGACCGCGACGAAGCGGTCAGCGCCACGCGCGCCGCACCGGGCCGTCGCGGACCACGGCGCGTGGTTCCTGGTGCTGCCCGCGCTGATCCCGATCCTCGTCCTGAGCGTCGGCCCGCTCCTGTACGGCATCGCGTTGGCCTTCACCGACTCCCAGTCGGGCCGCACCGAGCCCACCCGGTGGATCGGCGCCCTCAACTTCCAGGACCTGCTGCACGACACGCTGTTCTGGGACTCGTTCCGGATCGGCCTGCTGTGGGCGGCCGGCGTCACCGTGCCGCAGTTCCTGCTCGCGCTCGGCCTCGCCCTGCTGCTCAACCAGAATCTGCGCTTCCGCTGGCTGGCGCGGGCCCTCGCGATCATCCCCTGGGCGATGCCCGAGGTGGTCGTCGGCATCATGTGGCGCCTCGTCTACCACCCCGACGCGGGCATCCTCAACGAAACGCTCGCCGACCTCGGCCTCGGCGACGGCGAGGACTGGCTGACCGGCACGGCCACCGCCCTCTTCGCCGTGATCGTCGTCGGCGTCTGGGCGGGCATGCCGCAGACCACCGTCGCCCTGCTCGCCGGGCTCCAGAACACGCCGCGCGAGCTGCACGAGGCCGCCGCGATGGACGGCGCGGGCGCCTGGCGGCGCTTTCGCACCGTCACCTGGCCCGCCCTCAAGCCGGTCGCCCTCGCCATCACCGCGCTCAACTTCATCTGGAACTTCAACTCCTTCGCCCTGGTCTACGTCCTGACCCAGGGCGGCCCCGGCGGCCGCACGCGCCTGCCCATGCTCTTCGCCTACGAAGAGGCCTTCCGCTACGGCCAGTTCGGCTACGCCGCCGCCATGGGCTGCGTGATGGTCGCCGTCATCTCCGTGATCCTCGCCTGCTACCTCGTGGGCCGGCTGAAAGGAGGCGACGAGACGTGACGCGCACCAACAAGTCCGCGCGCGCCGCGCAGTACACGGCGCTCGCCGCCTATCTGGTCTTCCTCGCCTTCCCGTTCCTCTGGCTGATCTCCACGGCCTTCAAACCCGCCCGTGAACTGGGCAGCCTGCACCCCACCTGGATCCCGAAAAACCCCACGCTGGACAACTTCCGGCAGGCCTTCGACGAGCAGCCGCTCCTGCGGGCCGCCGGCAACTCCCTGCTCGCGGCGCTCTGCGCGGCCCTGATCGCGGTCGTCGTCGCCACACCGATGGCGTACGTCATGGCCAGGCACCGCACCCGCCTGGCGAAGGCGGCGACCGGCTGGGTGGTGATCAGCCAGGCGTTCCCGTTCGTACTGATCATCATCCCGCTCTTCCTGATCCTGAAGAACCTCCACCTGATCAACTCACTGACCGGCCTGGTCATGGTGTACGTGGTGTGGTCGCTGCCCTTCGCCCTGTGGATGCTCGTCGGATACGTCCGCGCGGTGCCCGCCGAGCTGGAGGAGGCGGCGGCGGTGGACGGCGCGAGCAAGGTGCGGACGTTCGTCTCCGTCGTCGCGCCGCTGCTCGCCCCCGGCATCGTGGCCACGGCGATGTTCGCCTTCATCACCGCCTGGAACGAGTTCTTCTTCGCGCTCGTCCTGCTGAAGACCCCCGAGAAGCAGACACTGCCGGTCGTCCTCAACCGCTTCATCGGCGCGGAGGGCGTCGCCGACCTCGGGCCGCTCGCCGCCGCGGCGTTCCTCGCGACCCTGCCCTCGCTCGTCCTCTTCGCGATCATCCAGAAGCGGCTCACGAGCGGCATGCTGGCCGGGGCGGTGAAGGCCTGATGCGCACGGCACCCCGCATGCTGACCGCGGCCGCCACGGCCCTCGCCCTGCTGCTCACCGGGTGCGGCGGCGACTCCGGCGACGACGACGGGAAGATCACCCTCCGGTTCCAGTCCCTGGCCTGGCAGAAGGAGTCCGTCGACGCCAACAAGGCCCTCGTCGCCCAGTGGAACGCCACGCACCCCGACGTGCGGGTCGAGTACGTCCAGGGCAGTTGGGACAGCGTCCACGACCAGCTGCTCACCTCCTTCGAGGGCGGCGAGGCGCCGGACATCATCCACGACGCCTCCGACGACCTCGCCGACTTCGCGTACGGCGGCTATCTCGCGGATCTCGGCGAGCTGCTGCCCGACCGCCTGAAGTCCGACATCCCCCGGCGCAGCTGGCGGACGACGACGTTCGGCGGCAAGGTCTACGGCGTGCCGTTCCTCCAGGAGCCGCGCGTCCTGGTCGCCAACGCCACGTGGCTGAAGAAGTCGGGCGTACGCGTCCCCACCCCCGACAAGCCCTGGAGCTGGGCCGAGTTCCGGGACGTCACCAGGGAACTGGGCGACGCGGACGAGGGGAAGTACGGCGTCGCCTGGCCGTTGAAGGAACCGGTCTCGGCGACCCTCAACCTCTCCCTGTCGACCGGCGGCAAGATGTTCCACCGGGGTGCGGACGGCAAGGTCGAGGTCCGCTTCGACCAGGCCGACGAGACCGTGCCGCGCACGGTCCACGACCAGGTGAACGGCGACAAGAGCGCCTCCGCCACCACCCTCGGCATGGGAGGCTCCGACACCCTGCCCGGCTTCTTCGGCGGGAAGTACGCGATGGTCCCGCTCGGGTTCTCCTACCGCCAGCAGCTCGCCCAGCAGGCCCCCGAGGGCTTCGACTGGCAGGTGCTGCCCGCGCCCGCCGGGCCCGAGGGGCTCACCCAGGGGGTCAGCCCGCAGACCCTGTCCGTCGCAGAGGACAGCCCGCACAAGAAGGAGGCGGCCGCGTTCCTCGACTTCTTCCTCCAGCCGCGGAACATGGTCCGGCTGGCGCGCGGCGACTGGATGCTGCCGACCGGCCAGGAGGCGCTGAAGGACCGCGCGCTGCACACGACGGAGAACGACTGGGCGGTGGGCACCGCCCTCGCCGCACACCTGCGCTCGGCCCCCGCCCAGTCCGTGCGGGGCTATCCGGAGTGGAAGGACAAGGTCGCCACCCCGGCGCTCCAGGAGTACTACAGCGGCGCGATCGGCCTCCCCGAGCTGCGCGAGCGGCTGGTCGAGGACGGCAACCTGGTCCTCGCCCGGTACCAGCGCTGAGCCGCGTCCGGCCCGGCGCCGGGGGGCGGGGCGAAGCCTCGTAGCGGGCCGCCGGGGTCGCCGGACCAGCGGGCTGTGGGGCGAGCCGCAGCTCACACCGCGACCGACTCCTCCATCTCCTCCTCCTGGTCCGCCTCGCGGGTGGCGGCGGCGACGGGGGCCGGGCGCCGGCGCCGCTCCCACAGCCCCGCGACGGCGGTCATCAGCAGGCCGAGGACCAGCCAGGCGGCCAGCGTCATGACGTGCCGGCCGAGGTCGTGACCGCCGAAGTACAGGTGGCCGCGGATTCCCTCGACGAAGCCGGCGCCGTTCCAGAACGCGTGCAGCGAGCCGAAGAAGCCGTTCTGCAGCTCGGGCCGGAAGAGCCCGCCGGACGTCGTGAAGTTCAGCATCACGAACAGCACCATCATCGTCAGCGTCGTCCAGCGCTTCAGGAAGGTGTGCAGGCCCACGCCGATGAACAGGACCCCGGCCGAGTACAGCCACGACATCGCCCACACGCCCCACAGGCCCTGGTGCGCCAGGTGGAAGACCGGCCCCGCGAGCGCCGCGCCGATCAGGCTGACCGCGAAGGAGACGCCCACCACGAGAGCGGCGCGGACCCGCATCCGCAGCGCCGCGCCCGCCGCGCCGAGTACCGCCACCGAGGCGTAGGAGCCGATGCTGACGGCGACGAGCAGGAAGAACAGGCCCTGCCCGGTGGGGTCGTCGGAGACCGGCTTGGCCACATCGGTGACCTTCAGCGGGAGGCCCTGCTCCGCCGCGACCGGCGTGAAGATCTTCTGCACGGCCAGCGCGCTCATGTCGGATCCGGCGGAGGCCACGATCAGCTCGGGCGCCTTCGCGTCCGGGAGGTAGGCCCCGGCTATGTCCAGGGACTTGAGCGCGGCGACGGCCTGCTCGCGGTCGGCGAGGGTGCGTACGTCGAGCGCGTCGCCCGCCTTGTCCTGGACGGTGCGGGCGAGGGCCTCGGCCCGCGGGCCCGAGCCGACGACGGCGATCGGCATGTCGTGCGGCTCGGGCGTGACGAACGCGCCCATGTAGGCGAGGCCCATGCCGAGACACATCAGCAGGGGGGTCACCAGGTGGAGGAGGACATGGCGCAGGGCGTCACGTGTTCGAGGGGCGGCTGCCGCGGTGGCGGACATGGGGGGACTCCGATGGTTGGTATATGCAACTCTCTCTAATGTTGTACTCTACAACCATTCGCGGAGAGGGAAAAACTGTGACCGATCGAGACAGGTCCGAGCCGGCGGCGCGGGATGAGTCCATCGAGGTCATCCAGCGCGAGATGACGGCGTTCGCCCGGCGGGCGCGCGCCACCGCCGCGCGCATGCACCCCGAGCTGTCGCTCGTCTCGTTCACGCTGCTCGGTCACCTGGAGCACCAGGGCGGCTGCCGGGCCACGGACCTGGCCGCGCACTACACCCTCGACAAATCGACGATCAGCCGGCAGGTCGGGACCCTGGAGAAGGCGGGACTCGTCGAGCGGCGGCTCGACCCGGCCGATCACCGGGTCCACGTCCTGCACCTCACCGCGCGCGGTCACGAGGTGCTGGCGCAGGTCGGCGCCGCGCGCCGGGTCGCGTTCCAGGAGCGGCTCGCCGAGTGGAGCGGGCCGGACCTGGCGCGGTTCGCGGAGTATCTGCTGCGGTACAACGAGGCGGCCGAAGGGGCCGGGGACGGCGGCGCGGACGGAGGGGCCCTGAAGTGACGCTCCGTGAGGGGTCGGCCGTTCCCTCCATTCGATAACACTCTGGTAACACGCCCAATGTCCTGGAATGGCCATGGACTCAGCGCGAAAGGTTGACCGTTACCCCCGGTGAAAGGTTGCACTCCGTAGATCTTGTTCCTGGGGTGAATCACTCCCTAGCGTGAGATGAACTTTCGTCGAACGCCAGGAAGTTGACCCCCATGCGTCGAGACATACCGCCCCTCGCCGAGGTGCGTCGCATCACCCAGAAGAAGCGCGACGCGTGGTGGACCGTGTTGCTTGTCGACCCGGTCGCCACCCCGCTCGTGCGATGCACCGCGATGCGCACGAGGATCACGCCCAACCAGATCACCTGGGGCGCCTTCCTCCTCGGTCTCGGCTCGGCCGCGTGCTTCGCGTTCGGCGACTGGAAGTGGCTCGCCCTCGGCGCCGTCGTCTACCACTTCAGCTTCATCCTTGACTGCATGGACGGCAAGATCGCCCGCCTCACCGGGCAGGGCTCCGTCTTCGGCGCCTGGCTCGACTTCGTCTTCGACCGGATCCGCGTCATGGTGTGCGGCGTCGCCCTCATGGGCGGCCAGTACGAGCGCACCGGCGACACCCGCTACATCTGGCTGGCGCTCGCCGTCGTGGCGCTCGACACCCTGCGCTACATCAACTCCCTGGAGATCTTCAAGATCCGCCACACCATGCGCAAGCAGATCAAGGCCCGCATGCGGGCCGCGCGGCGCGCGCAGAACGAGGCGGAGGTGGCCTTCATGGAGGACCTGCTCCGCGACAACCCCTCGGCGGACATCGAGCAGGACCTCCAGCGGGCCGCAGGGGAGGCCGCGTACGACCTTCCCGAGGCGCGGGGCGCGGATGTCGACGGGGAGGCGGCGCCGGTGGCGCCGAAGCCCCAGGTGATCGACCTGCACCAGGAGTTCCGGCGGAAGTTCCCCGCCTATCTGCGGGCCCGCTCCTTCCTGCTGCGCCACCGCATCCGCGCGCACCTGGTGAGCGGCATCGAGTTCCAGATGGGCGTCTTCATCATCGGCCCGCTCTTCGACGTGGTGATGCCCGCGACGATCGTCGCCGGCGCCCTGCTGCTGGTCTTCGAACTGGCCATCATCTACAAACTGCTGCTCTCCACACGGGACTTCACGCGGACGATCGACTCCTTCGAGGAGCAGAAGGTCGCCACCGCGGTCTAGGAAGGCCGGGAAGGCCTGGAAGACGGAGAGAACTCGCGCCGGGCGGGCTGGTCACTCCAGCCCGCCCGGTGGTGCGTGTGGGGCGCAAAGTGGCTGCTGTGGCTGGAAGTTGCCGTTGTCGGCCCGTGAGATGTCAGGTTCCACCGCAAGAGAGCCGGTTTGTCATTACGGAACCTTGTTGAACAAGTCACAGCTGCATGTAGGTATTGATCTGCGCGCGTCAATCGGTCAGGGTTTCGTCCCAACACCCGGAGATCTTCCGGGCCTCAGGGGACGTGCCGAGGAACTTCCCGCCGCGGCGCACCCCTGGGCAGACAGCTGAATACCCCCCACATTCCCCCCACACAGCACTGAGGAGACCCCTCTTCATGGCAACTCACAGGCGTGCCCGCACGATGAAGCTCACCGCCGCGATCACCACCGCCGCCACCGCGGTCGGAGTCACCGTATTCGCCACCTCCTTCGCCGGCGCGGCCACCCCCGCCGAGGGCAGGGTGTACGGCCTGGACGCCAAGGGCGCCGTGGCCGGCAGCTACATCGTGATGCTCGACGAGAAGGCCGACAAGGCGGCCAAGTCGAAGCTCGCCGAGGAGTACGGCGGCGAACTGAAGCGCACCTACTCCTCCGCCATCAACGGCTTCTCCGCCAAGGGCCTGAGCGAGACCGAGGCCAAGCGCCTGGCCGCCGACCCGGCCGTCGGCAAGGTCGTCCAGTCGAAGAAGTTCACCATCGACGCCACCCAGGACAACCCGCCGTCCTGGGGCCTGGACCGCATCGACCAGACGGACACCGCGGCCGACGACAAGTACACCTACCCGGACGCGGCCGGCGAGGGCGCCACCGCGTACGTCATCGACACCGGCGTCCGCGTCAGCCACAAGGACTTCGGCGGCCGCGCGACCTCCGGCTTCGACGCCGTCGACAACGACGACAACGCCGACGACGGCAACGGCCACGGCACGCACGTCGCCGGCACCATCGCCGGCCAGTCGCACGGCGTCGCCAAGAAGGCCAAGATCGTCGCCGTCCGCGTCCTGGACGACCAGGGCTCCGGTACCACCGAGCAGGTCGTCGCGGGCATCGACTGGGTCACCAAGAACCACCAGGGCCCCTCCGTCGCCAACATGAGCCTCGGCGGCGGCGCGGACGAGGCGCTCGACGCGGCCGTGCGCAAGGCGATCGCCTCGGGCGTCACCTTCGCGGTGGCCGCCGGCAACGAGTCGACCGACGCCTCCCAGGGCTCCCCGTCCCGCGTGCGGGAGGCCATCACGGTCGCCTCCTCCACCAAGGACGACAAGCAGTCGGACTTCTCCAACTTCGGCCCCGCCGTGGACCTCTACGCCCCCGGCTCGGACATCACCTCCGCCTGGAACACCGGTGACGACGCCACCAACACCATCTCCGGCACGTCGATGGCGACCCCGCACGTCGTGGGCGCCGCCGCCGTCTACCTCGCCGCCCACCCGGACGCCAAGCCCGCGGACGTCGCCAAGGCCCTGACCGACGGCGCCACGCCGGACAAGATCTCCAACCCGAGCGAGGGCACGCCCAACAAGCTCCTGAAGATCGTCGAGTGATCCTCGCCGTCCACTGAACCGCGGCCGCCGTGCCCGCCCCCACGGGGCACGGCGGCCGCCTCGTCATGTGCCCTATCGTGTGCGCATGGCGACCAGGACATACGCGGCGCTGCTGCGCGGCATCAACGTCGGCGGCCACAAGAAGGTGCCGATGGCCGGGCTGCGCACGCTCCTCGAGGAGCTCGGGCACAGCGACGTGCGGACGTACCTGCAGAGCGGCAACGCCGTCTTCACCGCGCCCCGGGGCGACGAGGAGTCGCTCGGAGCCGAGCTGCGGGCGGCCATCGAGGAGCACTTCGGCTTCGCCGTCGACGTCCTGGTCCGCGACGGGGCGTATCTGCGGGCGGTGGCGGACGCCTGCCCCTTCCCCGCGGCCGAGCTGGAGGCCAAGCAGCTCCACGTCACCTACTTCTCCGCGCCGGTCGACCCGGCGCGCTTCGCCGCCATCGACCAGGCCGCTTACCTGCCCGAGGAATTCAGGCTCGGCGACCGCGCCCTGTACCTGTACGCGCCCGACGGCCTCGGCCGCTCCAAGCTCGGCGAGCAACTGTCGCGGCCCGCCCTGAACAAGGGCCTGATCGCCACCACCCGCAACTGGAGCACCGTCACCCGACTGGTGGAGCTGACCCGTGCCTGAGCCGACCCCCGCCGTCGAGGCCGCCATGGAGGGCGAGCTGCGCCTCCTCGACCCCGAGGTGCGGGCGTCACCGGAGCTGTTCGGGGCGCTGCTGCACCCGGAGTTCACCGAGGTCGGGGCCTCCGGCACGCGCTGGGACCGGGAGACCATCGGGGAGGTCCTCATGGACGGGTCCGCACCCGCCGGCCGCGCCGCCACCACCGTCTCCCGCATGCGCGGCGTCCAGCTCGCCGACGACCTGGTGCACCTCACCTACGACACGGACGACAACGGCCGCCGCGCGCACCGCAGTTCACTGTGGCGCCGCACGGACGGCCGCTGGCGGCTCTGGTTCCATCAGGGCACGCCGTTCACCGACCCGGGTCCGGAACCCGGGAGGTGAGCAGCAGGGTGGTCCTGCCGTCCTCCTCCGGGACCTCGCGTCCCTGGGTGTAGCCGAGACGCTTCAGGACGGCGAGGGAGGCGGTGTTCTCCGAGTCCACCGTGGCGTGCACCTCGGCGAGCCCCAGGGTCTCGTGCCCGTACGAGGTCAGCAGCCGCGCCAGCTCCGTGCCGAGCCCGAGGCCCCAGCTCTCCCTGGTCAGGCCGTAGACGATCTCGTGGCCGTCCAGCCAGGTCTCCGGCGACGGCTTGACCTCGGCGTGCCCGACATAGCGCCCCTCGTGCCGGACCGCCCACACGGGGAAGCGTTCCTCCGCGTAGACGAGGCTGAATATCCGGCCGAACAGGGCCCGGTCCTCCGCCGCGCTCTGCACCCCCTCGCCGAACCACCGCCCCACGGCCTCGTCCTGGAACAGCGCGACGAAGTGCGCCTCGTCGGAGGCGACGTAAGGCGTCAGGGAGAGTCGTTCGGACCGCAGCTCGGGTGTCATCCGCGAGACGGTAAGGGGGCGGGGGCGGGCGGAGCAAGCAGTTTGCGCCCTCTCTTCGACCGGCTGTGCGCCCCCCCCGGCGGCCCTGGGTCCCCGCGCCCGGCGATACGCCGCTCACCCGACCGTACGCGGCAGCCCGATCGGGTTCGGGTAGGGCAGCAGGCCCGAGTTCTGGATGGCGCGGGCCGCCGGATGCAGGGCGGCGAGGAGGGCGTCCGCGGCCGGGGCGGACAGCGGGCGCAGCAGGCGGTCCGCGAGGCGGTCCGTGTCGTCCTCGATCAACTCGCGTTCCGTGAGCCCCCGTTCGGTGACCCGGCCCGCCGTGTCGATCAGGCCCCGGCAGCGCAGCCGGTCCATGGCCGTCTCCCACTCCTCCTCGCTCCAGCCCCGGTCCTGCCGGATGCGGGCCGCATCCACCCTGCCGGTCACGGCGGCCAGGGCGAGGGCCTCGCGGGCGTCCAGGCCGTGGTCGGCGAGCACCGAGACATGGGCGTCGCCCCGGAACTCGCGTACGCAGGTGGTCAGTTGCCACAGGCGCTCGACCGGGTCGGTGCGGCCCACCAGGTCGCGGTTGGCGGCGAACAGCGGACGGGCCAGGGGAGGGGCGTCCTCCACCACGGCGGTCAGCGGCGGGTTGGACGACGTCGTCAAGATGGCGATGTCCGGGACCAGTTGCCGCAGGGCGCGGGCCGCGAGGCGGGCCCGCTCCTCGACGACCCGGTCCGGTGAGGCGTACTCCCAGGCGGACGGCAGGGCGCGGGCCACCATGCCCGGCGCGAAGACACCGAGTGCCGCCGAGGCGACGCCGGGGCCCACGCGCCCCATCGGCGCGGTGCGGGCGGCGAAATACCCCATCCAGAAGCCCTTGAGGCCCACCGCACGGCCGAGGCCTCGGCAGCGCTCCTCGAAGTAGATCACCGCGTGCAGGGGTTCGGTCCGCAGCCACAGCGTGCGGGAACGGCTCGGGGTCATGACCCCACAAGCTAGGCCAGAGCGGGGGTCCGCGCCAGAGGAGCAACAGGGCAGGTGTCCGGCGCGTACGTCTCGTCGTGGCGCCGCAGCAGCAGCCGCGCCACCGACGGCGCGGGCCCGAGGACGTCCGCCAGGATGTCGGCGCCGGCCTCGACGGCGTCCCGCGCGATGCGATCCGGCAGGAAACCGGGCGCGAGGACGTAGGGGGCGACCGCCACCTGACGTACGCCGGGCACGGCACGCAGTGCGCGTACGGCGTCCCGGGTGCGCGGCGAGGAAGCGGAGGCGAACGCAGGCCGCACGGCACACCAACCGGTGAGCCGCCACTCCCGCGCGATTTCAGCGATCACTGCGATCGCCTCCGGATCCGATGACCCCGCCGAGGCCAGGACGACCCCGGTCGAGGACCTGTCGGCGGGGTCGAGCCCCGCCTCGTGCAGCCGCTGCTCCAAGGTGTGCAGGAGGAGCGGGGAAGGGCCGAGGACCGGCGCCCGGCGCACGCGCAGGCCCGCGGGGGCCTCGCGCAGCACCGCGGGGATGTCCGCCTTCGCGTGGAACGCCCGCGTCAGGAGCAGCGGCAGCGCCACCACGTCCCGTACGCCCTCGGCCGCGAGCTGCTCCAACGTGCCCGGGACGGAGGGGGCGTTGAAGTCCAGGAAGGCGGTTTCCACGCGCAGCCCCGGGCGCAGCGAGCGCACCTGCCGCACCAGCGCGCGCACGCTCGCGGCGTGCCGCGGGTCGCGGCTGCCGTGGGCGATGACGAGGAGCACGGGACGGCGCGGGGGCGGGACGGGTCGGCGCACGGCGGGTCAGCTCCTCACGAGGAGGCCGCGGCCGCGCAGCACGCGCCGCTCCAGCGGGCTGAAGATGAGCAGGTCGATGGCGATGCCGACGATCAGGATGAGGAAGATCGCCAGGAAGATCATGGGCATGGAGCTGGCGTTGCGGCCGTTCTCCAGGAGCTGGCCGAGACCCACGCCCAGCTCGGGCGAGGACGCGATGATCTCGGCGGCCATCAGGGAGCGCCAGGAGAACGCCCAGCCCTGCTTGAGCCCCGCCAGATAGCCGGGCAGCGCCGCCGGGAGCACGATGTGCCAGGTGTGGCGCAGGCCGCTCGCGCCGAGCGTGCGGCCCGCGCGCAGGAACAGCGGCGGCACCTGGTCGACACCCGACACCAGGCCGTTGGCGATGGACGGCACGGCGCCGAGCAGGATCACCGCGTACATCATCTTGTTCTCCAGGCCCAGCCACAGCACCGCGGGCGGCACCCACGCCACCGACGGCAGCGACTGGAGTCCGGAGAGGATGGGGCCGATCGCGGCCCTGATGAACCGCACCCGGGCGACGACCAGACCGAGCGGCGTGCCGATCGCGAGGGCGAGCAGGAAGCCGAGCAGGCCGCGTGAGACGGACGTCCAGATGTAGTCGAGCAGCGTGCCCTGCACCCAGGCCGCGCGCACCTCGTCCCAGACCGCGGACGGCGAGGGCAGCTTGCTCGGGTCGTCGACGACCTCGAAGGACACCAGCGCCTGCCAGACCAGCAGGACGAGCAGCACCGCGGTGAGCGGCGGCAGCACCTTCTGCGTCAGGACCTGGCGCAGCGGCGTGCGGCCGGGCCCCGCGCTGGTCTCCAGCGCGTCGAGGCCCGCCTCCAGGCCGGCGAGGTCCTGGCCGTCACCGGGCCCCTCGGACTCCTTGCGCAGGCCGGTCGTCCCGGAGCCCGTGCCGGTCGTCCCGGTGACCGGACCGGTCGTCTCAGTGCTGGCCATGGCGGCGGATCTCCCCACGCAGTTTCTCGGTGATCTCGACGGACAGTTCCGCCACGGCGGAGTCCTCGATGCGGCGCGGGTGCGGGATGTCGACCCGCCACTCGTGCGCCACCCGGCCCGGACGCGACGAGAGGAGCACCACGCGCTGGGCGAGGCGCACGGCCTCGCGGACGTTGTGCGTGACGAACAGGACGGAGACGTTCGTCTCGCGCCAGACGCGGGTCAGCTCGTCGTGCAGCACGTCCCGGGTGATCGCGTCCAGCGCCGCGAACGGCTCGTCCATCAAAAGCAGCCTGCTGTCCTGGGCGAGCGCGCGGGCCAGCGCCACCCGCTGGCGCATGCCGCCGGACAGCTCGTGCACCCGCTTGCCGTACGCGCCGTGCAGCCGCACCAGTTCGAGCAGTTCCTCGGCCCTCGGGCGGCGCTCGGCCTTCGCCACGCCGCGCAGCTTCAGGGCCAGTTCGATGTTCTTGCCCGCCGTCAGCCACGGGAACAGCGCGTGCTCCTGGAACATCAGGGCGGGCCGGCCGTCGGTCGTGATGGCCCCGGCCGACGGCTTGTCGAGCCCGGCGACCAGGTTCAGCAGCGTCGACTTGCCGCAGCCGGAGGCGCCCAGGAGGGTGACGAACTCGCCGGGCGCGACATCGAGCGTGATGTCGTCGAGGACGAGCTGGGTCCCGGCGGGACCGGCGAAGGACTTCGATACGTGCGCGATCCGGGCGGCGTGCGTGGTCTCGGTGCGGATGTCCTGCGCGGCCTCGGCGAGGGTGGTCGCCATGGTCGTCACCTCCTGGGAACGGGGATATTTCCGGGGCTACTTGACGCCGAGACCGGCGTCGTCGACCGGGGGCCGGCCCGCGGCCCGGAGGACCTTGTTCAGTGGCCGGAGGTCGTAGATGCCCTTGAGGTCGGGCTTCTCCAGGAGACCGGCCCTGACCGCGTGCTCGGCCTCGGCGTCCAGGGTGGCGGCCAGCGGGTCGTCGGTCGTGCTGATGGACTTCCACGCGGGGTCGAGCACCTCGGCGGGCAGCGCCTTCCCGGAGTCCGCCTTGAGCTGGGCGTTGGCCGCGGCCTTGGCCTTGGCCGGGTTCTCGCCGATCCAGGCGTTGGTCTTCACGGAACCGCGCAGGACGGCCTCGACGACCTTCGGGTGCTCCTCGAGGAAGCTCTGCTTCACGATGATGTTCGTGATCACGAACTTCTTGTCCGGCCACAGGTCGGCCTCGTCGAGGAGGACCTTGCCGCCCTCGGCGACCAGCTTGGACGCGGTCGGCTCGGGCACCCACGCGCCGTCGATGGAACCGGACTTGTAGGCATCCGGGGTGATCTTGTTGTCGGTGCGGATCACCGACACGTCACCCTTGCCGCTCTGCGCGTCGACCTTCCAGCCCCGCTCCGCGATCCAGTTGAGGAAGGCCACGTCCTGGGTGTTGCCGAGCTGCGGCGTCGCGATCTTCTTGCCCTTGACGTCGGCCAGGGACTTGATCTTCTTGGGGTTCACCACGAGCTTCACGCCGCCCGAGGCCGAACCGCCGATGATGCGCAGGTTCTTGCCGGCGGACTTGGTGTAGCCGTTGATGGCGGGGGAGGGGCCGATCCAGCCGATGTCGATGGAGCCCGCGTTCAGGGCCTCGATCTCCGAGGGGCCGGCGTTGAACTGCGAGTACTTCGCCTCCGTGCCGCCCAGTTCCTTCTGGAACAGGCCCTCGCGGTTGCCGACCAGGGCGGTGGCGTGCGTGAGGTTCGGGAAGTAGCCGATCTTCACGCTGTCCAGGCCGTCGATCTTCTTCGCGCCCGCGGCGATCTTCGTCTTGCCGTCGCCCTCGCTCGCCCCGGAGCCGTAGCCGCAGGCGCCGAGGGACAGGGCCAGCAGGGGGAGCGCCAGCAGGGCGGTGAGGGTGGTACGTGGTGCAGCAGGCACGGGAGGTGTTCCTCTCGTCGGCCCGGGCGCACGCCGTCAGGTCGTGGCCGGGAGGTCGGCAGGTCTTCGTCGTCGTACAGAGGCGCCCCGGAGGACGGGGCGGCCGTGGGCGCGCGAGCGGTGCGCGTACGTCATCGCGCACATCGCGCCACCCCGCCCTGCCCGCTGCCGAGGGCGCCGCTGCCGATGCGGCCGCCCTCCTTCGCGAAGGTGGAGAACACGTCGAGTGGGGGCATGTCAGAAGTCCCAGCCCTCTTCGTCGGCCGGGGCGGCGCCGTCGTCCGCCGGCGTGGCGAACGCCTGGCCCGCCATGCCCGCCGCGAGCGTCGTGCCGTCGGCCGGGTCGATGAGCAGGAACGATCCGGTGCGCCGCGAGTCCGCGTACGCGTCGAGCGCCAGCGGCTCGGCGGTGCGCACCTTCACGCGCCCGATGTCGTTGGCGACGAGCTGTCCGGGCTCGGGGTGCTGGGACAGGTCGTCCAGGGTCAGCCGCGAGGGGATCTCCTTGACGATCGCCTTGACCGTGCGGGTGGTGTGCTTGAGCAGCACCCGCTGGCCGACGGCCAGCGGCGTGTCGGCGACATGGCAGACCGTCGCCTCGATGTCCTGCGAGGTCGGCGGGGTGTCGCCGCTCGGCACGATCAGGTCGCCGCGCGAGATGTCGATGTCGTCCGCCAGGAGCAGGGTGATGGACTGCGGCGTCCACGCCATGTCCACCGCCTTGCCCAGGAGGTCGATCCCGGCGATCTTCGAGGTGCGGCCCGAGGGGAGGACGGTGACGGACTCGCCGACGCGGAAGGTGCCGGCCGCGATCTGGCCCGCGTAGCCGCGGTAGTCGGGGTGCTCGGCGCTCTGCGGGCGGATCACGTACTGCACGGGAAGCCGGGCGTGGCACGAGGTGAGGTCGTGGCTGACCGGGACCGTCTCCAGGTGTTCCAGGACGGTGGGGCCGCCGTACCAGTCCATGTGGGAGGACGGCTCGACGACGTTGTCCCCGGCGAGGGCGGAGATCGGGATCGCGGTGATCTCCGGCACCCCCAGCTCGCCCGCGTAGGCGGTGAACTCCTCGGCGATCTTCGCGAAGACCGTCTCGTCGTAGGCGACCAGGTCCATCTTGTTCACGGCCAGGACGACGTGCGGGACGCGCAGCAGCGCGGCGACCGCGGCGTGGCGGCGGGTCTGCTCGATGACGCCGTTGCGGGCGTCGACCAGCACGACGGCGAGGTCGGCGGTGGAGGCGCCGGTGACCATGTTCCGCGTGTACTGCACGTGGCCGGGGGTGTCGGCCAGGATGAACCGGCGCCGGGCGGTGGCGAAGTAGCGGTAGGCCACGTCGATGGTGATGCCCTGCTCGCGCTCGGCGCGCAGCCCGTCGGTGAGCAGCGCGAGATCCGGTGCGTCGGCGCCGCGGTCGGCCGAGACGCGCTCGACGGCCTCCAGCTGGTCGCTCAGGACCGACTTGGAGTCGTGCAGGAGCCGGCCCACCAGGGTGGACTTGCCGTCGTCGACGGACCCGGCGGTGGCGAACCGCAGCAGCGTGGTGGCCGTCGGGTCACCCAGCCGGGCGCTCGCGGTGGTGGTGTTGCTCATGGTTAGAAGTACCCCTCGCGCTTGCGGTCTTCCATCGCGGCCTCGGACATCTTGTCGTCGGCCCGGGTGGCCCCGCGCTCGGTCAGCCGGGAGGCGGCGATCTCGGCGATGACGGCGTCCAGCGTCGTGGCGTCGGAGTCGACGGCGCCGGTGCAGGACATGTCGCCCACCGTGCGGTAGCGGATGAGCCGCTTCTCCACCCGCTCCTCGCCCTTGGGGCCGCCCCACTCGCCGGCGGTCAGCCACATCCCCGCCCGCTGGAAGACCTCCCGCTCGTGGGCGAAGTAGATCTGCGGCAGCTCGATGCCCTCCCGCGCGATGTACTGCCACACGTCCAGCTCGGTCCAGTTGGACAGCGGGAAGACGCGCACGTGTTCACCGGGCGCGTGGCGGCCGTTGTAGAGCTGCCACAGCTCGGGGCGCTGGCGGCGCGGATCCCACTGCGAGAACTCGTCGCGCAGCGAGAACACCCGCTCCTTGGCGCGCGCCTTCTCCTCGTCGCGGCGGCCGCCGCCGAAGACCGCGTCGAACCTCTCGCTCTGGATCTTCTCGGTGAGCGGCACCGTCTGCAGCGGGTTGCGCGTGCCGTCGGGGCGCTCGCGCAGCTTTCCGGCGTCGATGTACTCCTGCACGGACGCCACGTGCAGCCGCAGCCCGTGCCGGGCCACCGCGCGGTCGCGGTAGTCGAGGACCTCGGGGAAATTGTGGCCCGTGTCCACGTGCAGCAGCGAGAAGGGCACGGGAGCGGGGGCGAACGCCTTCAGCGCCAGGTGCAGCATGACGATGGAGTCCTTGCCGCCGGAGAAGAGGATCACCGGCCGCTCGAACTCGCCCGCCACCTCGCGGAAGATGTGCACCGCCTCGGACTCCAGCGCGTCCAGATGGCTCAGGGCGTAGGGGCTGCGGGTGCCCTCGCCGGTCACAGTGGCAACAGTGGTCATGCCAGACCCCTTTCGGTGAGCAGCGTGTACAGGGCCGTGGCCGACTCCCGCACCGTCTGGTCCTGCGACTCGATCCGCAGGTCCGGCGACTCGGGCGCCTCGTAGGGGTCGTCGACCCCCGTCAGGCCCGAGATCTCGCCCGCCGCCTGCCGGGCGTACAGGCCCTTCACATCGCGTACGGAGCACACCTCCACCGGTGTGGCGACGTGCACCTCCAGGTACGCGGTGCCCGCCACCTCGTGACGCTTACGGACCGCCGCACGGCTGTCCGCGAACGGCGCGATCACCGGGACCAGCACCAGCACGCCGTTGCGCGCGAGGAGTTCGGCGACGAAGCCGATGCGCTGCACATTGGTGTGCCGGTCCTCGCGGCTGAAACCGAGGCCCGCCGAGAGGAACTCGCGGATCTCGTCCCCGTCGAGCACCTCCACCCGCCGGCCCTCCGCGCGCAGCCGGCCCGCCAGTTCATGCGCGATGGTGGTCTTGCCCGCGCTGGGCAGGCCGGTGAGCCAGACGGTGGCTCCGCTCACGTGGGACTCCTGAACTGCTCGTCGTGCCGCGGTCATCCGTGGATCCCGCACTCGGTCTTGGTGTTGCCGGACCAGCGGCCGGCGCGCGCGTCCTCGCCCTCCAGGAGGCGGCGGGTGCAGGGCGCGCAGCCCACGGAGCCGTAGCCGTCCATCAGGAGCGGGTTGGTGAGGACACCGTGCTCGGCCACGTAGGCGTCGACGTCGTCCTGCGTCCAGCGGGCGATCGGCGAGACCTTGACCTTCCGCCGCTTCTCGTCCCAGCCGACCACCGGGGTGTTCGCCCGGGTGGGCGACTCGTCGCGGCGCAGGCCCGTGGCCCATGCGGCGTACCCCTTGAGGCCGTCCTCCAGGGGCTGCACCTTGCGCAGCTTGCAGCACAGGTCGGGGTCGCGGTCGTGCAGCCTGGGGCCGTACTCGGCGTCCTGCTCGGCCACGGTTCGGCGGGGCGTGAGGGTGATGACGTTGACGTCCATCACGGCCTCGACGGCGTCGCGGGTGCCGATGGTCTCCGGGAAGTGGTAGCCGGTGTCGAGGAAGACGACGTCCACGCCGGGCATGGCCCGCGAGGCGAGGTGGGCGACGACCGCGTCCTCCATGGAGGAGGTCACGCAGAACGCGCCGGCGAACGTGTCGGCGGCCCAGCGCAGGATCTCCAGGGCGGACGCGTCCTCCAGGTCGCGCCCCGCCCGCTCGGCCAGCGCCTTCAACTCGTCGTTCGTACGCACTGCTTGAGTGGACGTCATATCTGATCCCCTCCGCCGTCGGTGTGCCGAACCCCCCGGGCGAGCAGCCCGAGGAACTTCAGCTGGAAGGCCCGGTTGCACGCGGCGCATTCCCAGGCGCCGTGCCCGGTCTCGTTCGGTCGCAGGTCCTCGTCGCCGCAGTAGGGGCAGTGGAAGGGGGCGGCTCGCTCGCTCACCGCAGGGCCTCCTCTGAGGCGCGGGCGGTCCAGGTGGCGAACCGCTCGCCCTCGGCGCGCTCCTCCTGGAAGCGCTTGAGGACCCGCTCGATGTAGTCGGGCAGTTCGTCGGCGGTGACCTTCAGGCCGCGCACCTTGCGGCCGAAGCCGGCGTCGAGGCCGAGCGCGCCGCCGAGGTGCACCTGGTAGCCCTCGACCTGGTTGCCGGCGTCGTCGAGGACGAGCTGGCCCTTGAGGCCGATGTCGGCGACCTGGATGCGGGCGCAGGCGTTCGGGCAGCCGTTGATGTTGATGGTGATCGGCTCGTCGAACCGCGGGATGCGGCGCTCCAGTTCGTCGATGAGCGAGGCGCCGCGGGCCTTGGTCTCGACGATGGCGAGCTTGCAGAACTCGATGCCGGTGCAGGCCATCGTGCCGCGCCGGAACGGCGAGGCGTTGACCTTGAGGTCGAGCGCCTCCAGGGCGGAGACGAGCGAGTCGACGTCCTCCCGCGCCACGTCCAGCACGATCATCTTCTGCTCGGCGGTGGTGCGCAGCCGCCCCGAGCCGTGGGCCTCGGCGACCTCGGCGATCTTGGTGAGGGTGGCGCCGTCCACGCGGCCGACGCGCGGCGCGAAGCCGACGTAGAAGCGGCCGTCCTTCTGCCGGTGCACGCCGAGGTGGTCGCGCCAGGTGCCGGCGGGCTGCTCGGGCGCGGGCCCGTCGGTGAGCCTGCGCCCCAGGTACTCGTCCTCCAGGACCTGGCGGAACTTCTCCGGGCCCCAGTCGGCGACGAGGAACTTCAGGCGGGCGCGGTTGCGCAGCCGGCGGTAGCCGTAGTCGCGGAAGATGCCGATGACGCCGCCGTACACGTCGGGCACGTCCGCCAGCGCCACCCAGGCGCCGAGGCGCACGCCCAGCTTGGGGTTGGTGGACAGGCCGCCGCCGACCCACAGGTCGAAGCCGGGGCCGTGCTCGGGGTGGTGCACGCCGACGAAGGCGACGTCGTTGATCTCGTGGGCGACGTCCAGCTGCGGGGAGCCGGAGATCGCCGTCTTGAACTTGCGCGGCAGGTTGGAGAACTCGGGGTTGCCGATGAAGCGGCGCTGGATCTCGTCGATGGCGGGGGAGCCGTCGATGATCTCGTTCTCGGCGACACCGGCCACCGGCGAGCCGAGGATGACGCGGGGCGTGTCGCCGCAGGCCTCGGTGGTGGACAGGCCGACGGCTTCGAGCCGCCGCCAGATCTCGGGGACGTCCTCGATGCGGATCCAGTGGTACTGGATGTTCTGCCGGTCGGTGAGGTCGGCGGTCCCGCGCGCGAACTCCTCGGAGATCTCCCCGATGACGCGCAGCTGCTCGGAGGTCAGCCGGCCGCCGTCGATGCGCACGCGCAGCATGAAGTACTCGTCGTCCAGCTCCTCCGGCGCCAGGACCGCGGTCTTGCCGCCGTCGATCCCGGGCTTGCGCTGGGTGTAGAGGCCCCACCAGCGCATGCGCCCGCGCAGGTCGTTGGGGTCGATGGAGTCGAAGCCCCGCTTGGAGTAGATCGTCTCAATACGTGTCCGCACATTGAGACCGTCGTCGTCCTTCTTGAACTGCTCGTTGCCGTTGAGGGGCGTGAAGTGGCCCACGGCCCACTGGCCCTCGCCGCGGTGACGGCTCGCCTTGCGGCGGGGCGTGGCTGGGGCGGGCTTCTCTGGCGTGGCGGGCATGGGTGTACGTCCTTCGGGGCAGCGGAGAAACGTCTCTCTGACCTGCGGGTATGGGCACATGCGGAAATGTGCGCGCGGCGCTGCGCAGGGAGGGGATCAGGGACGAGCGAGGGGGTGGAGGTGCGGCGGCGCTGAGGCGGTCAGCGGGCCGGACACATGGCGCTGGACATGCGGCCGAGGTCGACGTGACGCCGACTCACCAAGGCGGTTCCAGTGCGATCCATGACGGAAGCGTGTCATGGGACTTTCGGCCCAGTCCAGCATTATCCAAAATGTGGACACCTCTGTCCCGCATCGTGGACAGGGGTGTCGTCGGTCACAGCGCAGGTCGCCGCGTCAGTCGCGGTGGGCCCCCGGCCACGGGCCCGGAGCGGCGACCTCCGGTTCCTGTTCGACCTTGGTGTCGAAGAGCCGGAAGCCGCGCCGCAGGTAATTGTCCATGGCGTGCTCGCCGTCCTTGGAGCAGGTGTGCAGCCAGACCCGCTCGGTCGGCGCGAGGCCGGGCCACCGCTCGGCCAGGTCCCAGGCGCGCGCGACCCCGTACGAGAGGAGGTGCCCGCCGATGCGCCGGCCCCGGAAGGAGGGGAGCAGCCCGAAGTAGACGATCTCCACGACGCCCGGCGCCGCGTCCCCCCGCTCGCCCTGCGCCGCCAGCTCCACGTACCCGGCGGGCGTCCCCCTGTCGTAGGCGACCCACGTCTCCACGCCCGGCCGCTCCAGCAGCTTGCGCCACTCGGCATGGGTGAGGGAGAGCCGGTCGGTCCAGCGGATGTCCCCGCCGACGGAGGCGTACAGGAACCGGCTGAACTCGGGCGAGGGCACTTCGGCGCGCACGATCCGCACGTCGCCCTCGGGCGCGGCGGCGGGCAGCAGATCGCGGGGGGAGGTCTGCTCCAGCGACCATGTGGTGACGGTGAGACTCATGGGACTCAGCGAACCACGCGCCGGGCCGCTTCCGGCTGCCGGGTCCGGACGGGGAAGCTCCGCGGGCCCCCCGCGACGGCCCCGCACCCCCGTCCGACCGCACGCCGTGCGCACCGTCACCGCGCGCCTTGGATCGCCCCGGTGCGCAGCGGTACCCGGCAAGGACAGGGGCGGCCCCGTGTCGCGCGGCACCGCCCCCGTGTCATGCCCGTGCCGCCTAGGAACGCGGCGCCGCCCGTTCCACCACCGAGGCCAGGTCCAGGCTGTGCGGGAGCGTGCCGAACGCCGCGCCCCAGTCGCCGCCGAGCCGCGAGGCGCAGAACGCGTCGGCCACCTCCGGGGGCGCGTACCGCACGAGCAGGGAGCCCTGGAGCACCAGCGCCATCCGCTCCACGAGCCGCCGGGCCCGCGCCTCGATGCCGTCCAGATCGGCCAGCTCCGTCAGCAGGCCCTTGATCGCCCCGTCCAGGCGGTGGTCGGCGCCCCGGGCCTCGCCGACCTCCTGGAGGAAGGCGTTCAGGGCCAGCGGCTCCCGCTGCAACGCCCGCAGGACGTCCAGCGCCTGGACGTTCCCCGAGCCCTCCCAGATGGAGTTCAGCGGCGCCTCGCGCAGCAGCCTCGGCATGCCCGACTCCTCGACGTAGCCGTTGCCGCCGAGGCACTCCAGGGCCTCCCCGACCATCGGCGTGCACCGCTTGGTCACCCAGTACTTGGCCGCCGGCACCGCGAGCCGCAGGAACGCCCGCTCCTGCTCGCCCCCGTCGTCGTACGCCGCCGCGAGCCGCAGCGCCAGCGTCGTGGCCGCCTCCGATTCGAGCGCGAGGTCCGCGAGGACGTTGCGCATCAGCGGCTTGTCGATCAGCTTGCCGCCGAACGCCTCCCGGTAGGTGGCGTGGTGCACCGCCTGCGCGACGGCCTGCCGCATCAGCGCGGCCGAACCGATCACGCAGTCGAGCCGGGTCGCCGCGACCATCCCGATGATGGTGCGCACCCCGCGCCCCTCGTCGCCGACCCGCCGCGCCCACGTCCCGTCGAACTCGACCTCGCCGGAGGCGTTGGAGCGGTTGCCCAGCTTGTTCTTGAGCCGCTGGACGGCGAACGGGTTGCGGGTGCCGTCCTCCAGCACGCGCGGCACGAGGAAACAGGTCAGCCCCTGCTCGGCCTGCGCGAGCACCAGGAAGCCGTCGGACATCGGGGCGGAGCAGAACCACTTGTGGCCCGTCAGCTCGTAGGCGCCCTCCTCGGACAGGGCCCGCGCGCGCGTCGTGTTGGCCCGCACGTCGCTGCCGCCCTGCTTCTCCGTCATGCCCATCCCGAACAGGACGCCCGCCTTCCGCGACGCCGGGCGCAGCCCCTGGTCGTAGACGGTCGAGGTCAGGCGCGGCTCCCACTCGGCGGCGAGCGCCGGATCGGCGCGCAGCGCGGGCACCGCGGCGTGCGTCATCGACACCGGGCAGCCGTGGCCGCCCTCGGTCTGCGTCCACACCAGGAACCCCGCGGCCCGCCGCAGGTGCCCGCCGGGCCGCGACCAGGCCGCCGTCAGGCCCGCGCCGACCGCCTTGCCCAGCAGCCGGTGCCAGGACGGATGGAAGTCGACCTCGTCGATCCGGTGCCCGTACCGGTCGTGGGTGCGCAGCACCGGCGGGTGGTCGTTGGCCAGTGCTCCCCACTCCTGTGCCTGGGCGGAGCCGGCGCTGCGGCCGAGCAGCGAGAGCTCCTCGCGGGCGGAATCGAGGAGCGCCGGATCCAGATGCCGCTCGACGCCCTCCACGAGGGCCCGGTCGGACGCGAAGACGTCATATCCGACCAGGGGCGGAGCCTGGTTGGTCACTGTGTGGGTGCTGGCTGCCATGCCGCTACGGTAAGGAGGTGCACCAGGCAAATGAAACACCCGGGCGGCCCTCGGGGCGCTGGAAACGGGCCCGCGCTCTCTACCGCAACGTCTCCAAGCGCAGGACCGCCTGGCTGCTGCTCAAGGACACCGTCAACTCGTGCGTCGAGTACCGCATCCTGGGGCTCGCGGCCGAGGCGGCGTTCTTCACGCTGCTCTCCGTGCCGCCCCTGCTGCTGAGCCTCATCGGGCTGCTCGCCTACGTCGACCGGTGGACCGGCGCGAACACCATCGCCAGCGTCGAGAACAACATCCTGGAGGCGTCCCGCACGGTCCTGTCCGACCGGGGGGTGAGCCAGATCGCGCAGCCGATACTGGAAGACGTCATGAAGGTGAGCCGGCCGGACATCATCTCCATCGGCTTCCTGTTCGCCCTGTGGTCCGGCTCGCGCGCCGTGAACGTCTTCATCGACACGATCACCGTCATGTACGGCCTCGACGGCGTCCGCGGCATCGTCAAGACGCGGCTCCTCGCCTTCGGTCTCTTCATCGTGGCGCTGCTCATCGGCTCGGTCGCGCTGCCGCTGATGGTGGCCGGGCCCGACGCCGTGGTGAATCTCCTGCCCGGCTCGACGACGGTCGTCCAGATCCTTTACTGGCCGGTCGTCGTCATCCTCTCCATCGTCTTCCTGACGACGCTGTACCACGTGTCGGTGCCGGTGCGCTCGCCGTGGGTCGAGGACATGCCGGGCGCGCTGATCGCCCTCGCGATGTGGGTCCTCGGCAGCTTCCTGCTGCGCATCTACCTCACCAGCACCGTGGAGGGCCCCACGATCTACGGCTCGCTCGCGGCCCCGGTCGCCGTGCTCCTGTGGATCGGCGTGTCGGCCTTCGCGGTCCTGGTGGGCGCCGCGGTCAACGCGGCGATCGACCGCGTCTGGCCGTCCGTCGCCACGGCCGCCGCGCGCGCCGCCAACGACCGCATAAGGGAGGCCCAGGCCGCCGAGGTCGTCGCCCGCGCGGCCGCCGCGCGCGAGGGGCTCGACCCGGACGACCCGGAGATGCCGTCCGAGTTCCCCGAGCGGTGGTCCCGCTTCCTGCCCCCGGACGACGTGACGTCGCGTCTGCGGGCGCACGTGAAGCGCCATGGGACGGACGACCACCCGCCGGAGTAGGGCCACCGGCTCCACAGTATGCGCACCCGGTCGCCGAAGGGGCCGCACATCGCGGCCCCTTCGGCGACCGGGGCCCCACGGCGTCACGCCGACCAGGCCCCCGCCGCCGCGCACTCCTCGGCGAACTCCGCGAAGTCCCTGGGCTCGCGGCCCAGCACCTCCCGCACCCCCTCGGAGACCGCCGCGTTGCGGCCGTCGAGCGTCGTCTCGAACAGCTCCACCAGGAACTCCGCCTCCTCGGCCGGCACCCCGAACTCCCCGAGGGCCGCCCCGTAGTCCCTCGCGGGCACCGGTACGTAGGTCATCTCCCGCCCCGCCGCCCCCGCGAGCTCCGCCACCGCCTGCCGGAACGACAGCAGGCGGGGCCCGGTCAGGTCCAGGGTCCGGCCCGTCCACCGGTCGCCGCCGCCCAGCGCGGCCACCACCACGTCCGCGACGTCCCGTGCGTCGATGAACGGTTCGAGCACTTCACCGGCCGGGAAGACCAGCTCCCCGCCCCGCATGCCGTCCAGCAGCGGCCCCTCGCTGAAGTTCTGCGCGAACCACGCCGCCCGTACGACGGTCCACTCGGCGCCGCAGTCCCGTACCGCCTGCTCGGTGGCGTGCGCCTGGTGCTCGCCGCGCGCCGAGAGCAGCGTCATGCGCCGCACGCCGAGGTCCACCGCGAGCCGCGCGAACGCGCCCACCGCCTCGGCCGCGCCGGGCGCGCCGACGTCCGGCAGATACGCGAGGTGCGCCGCGTCGGCGCCCCGCAGGGCGTCCGCCCAGGTCGAGCCGTCCGTCCAGTCGAACGGGACCGCCCCGGACCGCGAGGCCGCCCGCACCGTGTGGCCTGCCGCCGTGGCGGACTCCACCACCCTGCGCCCCACCCGCCCGGTCGCGCCCGTCACCAAAACCGTCATTTCCGCCGTGTTCGTCGTCATGGCTTCAGCCAACTGCCCGGCCCGCGCCGCGACCATCGCCCAGGCGCTCACGCCCATACGCCTGCGTCTACGCTGCCGCCATGGACGTACTCGCAGGATTGCTGGAAGGCCCGCGCGCCCGGGGTGCCTTCATGATCCGCGCGCTGTTCGACCCGCCCTGGTCCGTGCGCATCGCGGACGAGGCGCCCCTGTCCGTCATGGTCATGGTGCGCGGCACCGCGTGGATCGTCCCCGAGGACGGCACGCCCGCCCAGCGCATCCGCCCCGGCGACCTCGCCATCGCCCGCGGCCCCGACCACTACACCTGCGCCGGCGACCCCGCCACCGCGCCGTTCGCCGAGATCCGGCCGGGCCAGCGCTGCGTCCCGCTGGGCGGCGCCCCGCCCGACAAGTACACCGACCTCGGCCCGCGCGCCTGGGGCGAGTCCCGCGACAGCTCCGTGGAGATGCTGATCGGCACCTACCAGCTGCGGGGCGAACTCACCGGACGGCTCCTGGACGCGCTGCCGCCGCTGCTGGTGCTGCCCGGCGAGGTGTGGGACTGCCCGCTCACCCCGCTGGTCGCCGACGAGCTCGGCAAGGAGGAGCCGGGCCAGGACGTCGTCCTCGACCGGCTCCTGGACCTCCTCCTGATCGCCGCGCTGCGCGCCTGGTTCTCCCGGCCCGAGGCGGCGGCCCCCGCCTGGTACGTGGCGATGGGCGACCCCGTCGTGGGCCGCGCCCTGCGGCTGCTCCAGGACGACCCGGCGCACCCCTGGACGATCGCGGACCTCGCCGCGAAGGCGGGCGTCTCCCGGGCCGCGCTCGCCCGCCGGTTCACCGACCGCGTGGGCGAGCCCCCGATGACGTACCTGACGAACTGGCGGCTCGCGCTCGCCGCCGACCTGCTGCGCGACGGTGAGCGGACGATCGCCTCGATAGCCCGCAAGGTCGGATACGGCAGCGCCTTCGCCCTGTCCGGCGCCTTCAAACGGGTGTACGGGATCAGCCCACAGGAGCACCGCGTCCGTACGGCGTAGCCTGCTGGAATGACGCACGGCACCGGCGCCCAGGGGGAGTACCGCGAACGACCCTCCCGGCTGCCCGACGCGGCCATGTGGACCCGTACGCCCGCGCCCGGCCCCGGCGCCACCCGCCCCGTACTGCCCGACGGCTGCATGGACCTGCTGTGGACCGAGGGCAGGCTGTTCGTCGCGGGCCCCGACACCCGCGCGCACCTCCCGGGCGCCGCCGGGACCGCGGGACGCCACGTGGGCATCCGCTTCCACCCCGGCACCGCCCCCGCCATCCTGGGCGTACCCGCCCACGAACTGCGCGACAGACGGGTGGACTTGGCGGACCTGTGGACCGCTACACGGGTGCGCCGCCTGACGGCGCGGGTGGACAGCGCGCGCGATCCGGTGGCCGCCCTGGAGGACCTCGCCCTGGACCGCGCCGCCGACACCGGACCGCCCGACCCCTTCCTCGCCGAGGTCGTCCGCCTCTTGGACGCGGGCCGATCGGTCGCCGCGACGGCGGCGGCCCTCGGGGTCGACGCCCGCCGGCTGCACCGCCGCTCACTGCCCGCGTTCGGCTACGGCCCCAAGACGCTGGCCCGGATGCTGCGGCTCCAGCGGGCCCTCGCGCTGGCCCGCACCGGACTGCCGTACGCGGCCACCGCCACCGCCGCGGGCTTCGCCGACCAGGCGCATCTCGCCCGCGACGTCAAGGAGTTGACGGGCCGCTCATTGACCGCGCTACTCGGCGCTCCCTGAGCGCCCGGCGGCCGCCGCGGGTGCGAAGAGGTCCACGCCGTTGCCGTCCGGGTCGAGCACCACCGCGTAGCGCTGCCCCCAGGGCGCGTCGAACGGCGCCAGCTCGCTCCGGTAGCCGCAGCCCGTCAGCTCCGCGTACGAGGCGTCGACACCCTCGGGACTCCCGCAGTGGAAGGCGAGCCCGATCCGCCCCCCGCCGGTGGGCGGGCGCCACCCGGGGTGGAAGGAGCGGATGGTCTCCTCCGTGTCGAAGGCGAGGCGCAGGCCTCCCGGAAGCTCCGCCTCGACGTGCGGCGCGCTCTGCACACCCTCCGCGAACGAGAGGCCGAGCCGGCGGTAGAAGGCGAGCGAGGCGGCCATGTCGGAGACGACGAGGCCGATCAGATCGAATCGTGGAACGGGTGTGCTGTTCATGTCCGCGAGCGTATGTGCCATCCGGACGACCGGTCTTGAAGGAATCGGACAGGTCCGTCCCACAGTCCGGACCCGCCAGGCCTTCAGTCGATGAGCCCGGTCAGGACCTTCAGCTCCGCCAGGTAGTCCCGTACGTCCAGGGGTTTCTTCGCCACCGCCCGCGCCGGCGCGTCCGCCGTGTCGGGGTCGGTGAACACGTCCGTGTAGCGCCGCCGCCCCGCGCCCGTCTCCAGGAACAGCGTCACCGCCGTCGCCGCCGACGCGCACCACGCCCGGTGCAGGGTGTACGACGGCAGGGCGTACCCGCTCCCCGCCGCGTACAGCGCGCTCTGCGTCAGCCGCAGCCGCCCCCGCCCGACGGGTTCGAGCAGCCAGTCGCCCCCCTTGTCCGCGAGGGCCTCCCGGTACCGCTCGGCGGACCGCCCGCCCTCGCCGTCCCCGACCGGCTCGTACACCTCCATGCCGAGCGCGCCCCGCACCACGTGCGAGGCGAGCGGGGAGCGGTGGTTGTGCACGTCCTCCCGGGCGCTCGCCCCCGGATGCCACACATGGACGCGCAACCGGTGCCGGGGCCCGCCGTCGATCAGCAGCAGCTTGTCGAAGCCGAGGACGTGGCGGTACGACAGGAGCGCACACCCCGCGGGGTCGCCGACGCCCGCCGCCAGCTCCGTCACCAGCGGCAGCAGCCGCTCCGGCGCGCCCAGTTCGGCCACGACCGCGCGGGCGGCCCGCACCAGGTCGCCCTCCGCCTCCCCCTCCCCGGAGCCGGCCAGGGCCTCCTCCAGCAGCCTTTTGGCCTTGTGCACGTGCCGAACTCCCACAGCACCCTCTCCCTCATCCGGGCGCGTCCGCGCCGGTCCCGGGGTTCAGGTACCCGGCTGATACATCCATACGGCATGGGCCCGCAGCGCCGAAAGGCCCTGAAAGGTCATCCACAGAGGCAGGACCTCTTGGCGCCAGGAGTCCACGGGGTGCGGGCGGCGCACCTCTTCCTGGGTGTTGGTCAGGTCCACGCACGCCTCGTGCAGCGGCTGCGGTCAGGAGAGCAGCCGGCGCACGCCGTCCTCGCGGGCCGCCGGTCTAGGGCATGTTTCCCCGGGTCACGGCGGTGGAGAAGGTGACGTCCAACCGCGTGGGCCGGGCGTGCAGTTGGTAGGGGGGCAGGGGGCCGGGGCCGCAGGACCCCGTGCCGATGCCGTGCTGGCCGATGTCGAGATTGACCCACACGGTCCGGCCCGGGACGAGGTCCGCGCGGTGCCGGGCGGCGTCGAGTTCCTCGGTGGTCCAGCGGCGCGCGGTGAGCCACGGCCGGTGACCGGAGTCGATCCGCAGACCGCCGATCCGCGCCCAGCGGACGTCCGGGCGGGCGCCGTTCTCCTGGGGCCGCACGTACGGCGTCTGCAGCGCGTCGACGTCGGCCTCCCACAGGCCCGTCATCGAGGCGGCCCGGGTGTCGGGGTAGGCCTCACCGGGCCCGCCGCCGAACCAGCGGACGGGGCCGCGCGCGCCGGGCAGCCCGAAACGGATGCCGAGCCGCGGCAGCGGCACCGTCCACTCGCCCTCCGGTTCCACTTCGAGGGCGAGCAGCAGCCGGGCCCCGTCCGACTGCCAGCGGTACACCGCCCGCAGGCCCAGGTCGCTCGCGGCGGGCGCCACCCGGGTCCGTACGGTCAGGGCGTCCCCGCTCGGCTCGACGGCGTCCAGGCGGTGCTGCATCCGATGGAGGCCGAGCTGTCGCCACCGCGTGGCCAGGGAGGGTTCGGGGCGCCAAGGCATGCCGTTGTCGTTGTCGGTGGGCGCCCGCCACACGTCCAGACGCAGGTCCGCGATCCGCAGATCGCCGAGGGCCAGCAGCGCCCCCCGGTCGTCGAAGACGGCGGGGCCGAGGGTGGTCCGCCGGCCCTCGCGCACCGGGCTCGCGCCGCGCGCCGCCGGGCGGACGGCACCCGCCTCGTGGGGCAGTTGGGCCCAGGCGACCACATGGCCGCGCTCCGCCCACGCCGTGTCGGCGGCGAGCACCGCCCGCACTGTCCAGCCCGTCTCGGCCTCCGGGGCGTGCGGCGGGGCCGGGGGCAGCTGCGCCTCGGCGTGCTCGCCGGGTCCGAGCGCGGGCACGGCGAGCGGGCCGTCGGCGACGCGCACGCCGTCCGCCTCGTAGGACCAGGTGAAGGAGAGGTGGCCGAGCGTCGCGAAGTCGTGCAGGTTGGTGATGCGGACGACTCCCGCGTGGCCGTCGCCGTCGATGCGGACCGGTTCGATCACCTTCTTGTACTCGAGGAGGCCCGGGGACGGCGTGCGGTCGGGCAGGACGAGCCCGTCGCAGACGAAGTTGCCGTCGTGCGGCTCCTCGCCGAAGTCCCCGCCGTAGGCGTACTCGTACGCGGGGTGCGCGATGCCGTGGTCGATCCACTCCCAGACGAAGCCGCCCTGGAGCCGCTCATAGCTCTCGAACAGCCGCTGGTACTCGGTGAGTCCGCCGGGACCGTTGCCCATCGCGTGCGCGTACTCGCACAGGACGAAGGGGAGCCGGCGCCGGGCCTCGGGTCCCTCGTCCTCGCCGCGGCCGATGAGTTCGACCTCGGCGTGGTCGGCGTACATCCGGGAGTACAGGTCGGTGTCCGCGCAGGAACGGTCGCCCTCGTAGTGCAGGAGGCGGCTGTCGTCCCGGGCGCGGATCCACTCGGCCATGGCGGTCAGGCCCCGCCCGGTGCCGCATTCGTTGCCCAGCGACCAGACGACGACCGAGGGGTGGTTCTTGTCCCGCTCGACCATGCGGGCCGCGCGGTCCAGGAGCGCGGGCGTCCAGCGGTCGTCGTCGACGGGGTTGCCGCGCCGGCCCACCGCCTGGAAGCCGTGGGTCTCCAGGTCGCACTCGTCGACGACCCACAGGCCCAGCTCGTCGCAGAGGTCCAGGAAGGCCGGGTGGGGCGGGTAGTGGCTGGTGCGGACGGCGTTGATGTTGTGCCGCTTCATCAGCAGGACGTCCGCGCGCATCGTGTCGGCGTCGAGGGCGCGGCCCGTCTCCGGGTGGAACTCGTGGCGGTTCACGCCGCGGAAGAGGAGCGGGCGGCCGTTGACCTTGATGAGCCCGTCCTCGACGGCGACCGTACGGAAGCCGATCCGCAGCGGGACGCGCTCGCCCGCCGTGGCGAGGACCCCGTCGTAGAGCCTCGGTGTCTCGGCGGTCCACGGCTCGACGGGCACGGTGGCGCTCTCGCCGGTCGCCATGTCGACGCCCAGTTCGGGGACGGTGACGCGGCCTCGGACGTCCGCGTCGACCCGCAGGGTGCCCGTCCCCGCGCGGTGGTCGTAGGCCGCGTGGACGAAGTGGTCGCCCGCGCTGCCCTCGGGGCGGTGCAGCAGCGTCACGTCGCGGAAGACGCCCGGCAGCCACCACTGGTCCTGGTCCTCCAGGTACGAGCCGGCGGACCACTGGTGGACGCGGACCGCGAGGACGTTGCGGCCGGGGCGCAGCAGCGGGCCCACGTCGAACTCATGGGGCAGCCGCGAGCCCTTGAAGTCGCCCAGCCCCGTGCCGTTGAGCCAGACGCGGGCGCAGGACTCCACGCCGTCGAAGCGGAGCACCGTCGTGCCTGCCGCGGGCCAGTCGCCGGGCAGGTCGAAGACGCGCAGGTGGTCGCCGGTGGGGTTGTCCGTCGGCACCCGCGGCGGGTCCACCGGGAAGGGGTAGAGCTGGTTGGTGTAGTGCGGCGTGCCGTGCCCCTGGAGCACCCAGTGGCCGGGGACCGCGATCTCGCCCCAGGCCCCCCTGCCGTCGGTGTCGGCGTCGTAGCCGTCGGCGGCGAAGGCGTCGTCCTCGGCGTCGGCGGTGGGGGAGAGGCGGAAGCGCCAGTTGCCGTTGAGGCAGAGGGCGCGGGCGTCCGACGTGGCGTACCACGCGCGGGGCGGGAGGCAGCCGGTGCCGGGGGACACGTCGTCGTGGGGGAGAGCGATGCGAACCATGCCTTCCATCAGACCGCGCCGGGGCCGGGGCCGACCATCGTTTCGGAGCGGGAGTCGATGGACTTTGCGGGCGTCACTTGGACGGAAGGGTCACGGAGTACGGATATCGCGGAAGTAAGCCTACGCGGGAACTGAATCCGTCGACGTATGGCAACTGCGTCGCGATATCGGTAACTTGTCGCCGTGTGAACAGACCATCCCAGCCGTCCGCGCTGGCCCCGGAACTGCCCGTGACCGACCGCACCCGCCACCGCCGCCTGCGCGAACAGGGCAGCCTGGCGCGCGCCGACCTCGAGGCGATCCTGGACGCCGGTTTCGTCTGCCACCTCGGCGTCGTCGTCGACGGCCACCCGATGGTCGTGCCCACGGTCTACGGCCGCGACGACACGCACCTCTTCCTGCACGGCTCCGTCGCCAGCCGCAGCCTGGCCGCCGACCCCGGGGCGCCGGTCTGCGTCACCGTCACCCACATCGACGGGCTGGTCCTCGCCCGGTCGGTGTTCGAGCACGGCGTCAACTACCGCAGCGCGATGATTCACGGCGTCCCGCGCAAGGTGACCGACCCCGAGGAGAAACTGCGCGGCCTGCGCCTGCTCACCGAGCACGCCACGCCCGGCCAGTGGGACTACGCCCGCCGCCCCAGCCGCAAGGAGCTGGCCGCGACCACGCTGCTCGCGCTCTCCCTGGCCGAGGCCTCCGTCAAGACGGCCGTCGGACCGCCGGAGGACGGGCAGGGACCGGACGCCGCGCTCGGCGTCTGGGCGGGCAACCTCCCCCTGACGGCCACCTGGGGCGAGCCCGTCGCCGACCCCCTGCTCCCCGCCGGGATCACGCCCCCGCCCCACATCGCCGCACGCGCCGGCACCCGGCAGGGGTGAGCGAGCGATCGCCTCACGGCGGTTGCGGCGTCGCGCAGCTGTGTGCGCGTGCCGAGCGGCGTGCGCGCGGGGGGAAACGCGGGGGAGAGGGGAGCGCCACGCCCGAACCGCACCGCGTCAAGATCACAAGGACGCTGTGGACGCCGTCCGGCGCGTCGGCGCGCGGACCCTTGTCGCCGGTGGGGGCATCTGCTTGACTCCGCCCGCCTGAACGCCCCCTCACACCCCCGGCGGAGGCCGCCATGGAGATCACCCGCAGACACCTGCTGTCCGCCCTGTCGGCCGCCGGACTCCTGGCGGTGGTCCCCGCGGGCCGCGCGGACGCCGCCGCGGTGGCGGAGGGACGCGCCCTGCTGATCGCCAACACGGTGGCCGTCCTCGCGGGGACCGCCGCCTCCAACGCCCGGCCGGAGACGGCGGCGAAGCTCGCCGCCGTCGACCGGACGGCGCGGGCGAACCTCGCGGCGATGGACGGCGCCGGCGAGGGCGAGCTGTTCGCCGGCCTGCCGCTCGGCACCGACGAAGCCAACCTCGACACGGCCTACCGCCGGCTGTACGAGATCGCCCTCGCCACCCGCGCGCCCGGCCCGTCCGCGCTGTACGGCGACAGCGCCGTGCAGCGCCGGGTGATCGACGGCCTGGCCTGGCTGCACGAGCACCACTACGGCGACCAGACCAAGGGCTACTACGGCAACTGGTTCCACTGGGAGATCGGCATCTCCCAGCACGTGAGCCGGACCCTGGTGCTGCTCGCCGACGAAGTGCGCGCCCACCGCCCCTCCCTCGTGCCCACCTACGTCGCCTCGATGGACGCCTACCTGCGCAACGGCACCGACGGCGACGTGAACCTCGACTCCCGCTTCCACACCGGCGCCAACCTCGCCGACATCACCACCAACCGCGTCCTCCAGGGCGCCCTCCTCGACGAAGGCGGCGACGCCCGCGTCCGCAAGGCGCTCACCGACCAGCTGACGGTGTTCCTCACCGTCGACCCCTACCGGCCGCGCCACGGGATGACGGACGGCCACTACGCGGACGGCTCGTTCCTCCAGCACGCCTCCGTCGCCTACACCGGCTCGTACGGCAAAGGCCTGCTCACCCGCGTCGTGCAGACCCTCAAGATCCTCGATGGCACCGGCTTCGCGCACGGCGGGGAACTGCTGCCGACCGTCCACGGCTGGGTGAAGGACGGCTTCGCCCCGCTGATCTTCGAGGGCTGGATGATGGAGATCGTCAAGGGCCGGGCCGTGGCACGCACCGACACCGGATACGCCGACGTGGCGGTGGTCGTGGAGGCCGTCGTCGACCTCGCCTTCCTGGCGGCCCGCGCCGGGACCGGCGCCCTGGAGCGGGCGGCCGACGCGCTGAAGAGCTACGTCAAGCACATCGCGGCCACCTCGCGCGCGCCCCTCGACCCGGCCCGGTTCGTCTCCCCGGTCAGCATCGTGCGCCACGCCGACATCATCGCCGACCCCGCCGTGCGCCCCGCCGACCTCAACCCCGCCGAACGCAGCGTCGCCTTCAACGCCATGGACCGCACGGTGCACCGCAGGCCCGGCTACGCCTTCGCCCTCGCGCGCAGCTCCGAGCGGATCAGCAAGTACGAGTACATGAACGGCGAGAACCTCATGCCGTGGTTCCAGGGCGACGGCGCGCACCACCTCTACCTCTCCGGCCAGGACCAGACCCAGGCGTACGGCGTCGACTACTACACCACCGTCCCGCCCCACGGCCTCGCGGGCGTCACCGCCCCCGTGGAACAGCGGCGCACCGTACCGGAGCTGTACGGCAAGGCCTTCTACGACAACCCCGGGCACCCGCTGCACTTCACCGCGTCCTCCGAGTCGCAGAACAAGTACGTCTACTTCCCGCGCGGCACGAACGCCCACTCCGGCGGCGCCGTCCTCGGGGCGTACGGCACCGCGAGCATGGTGCAGTCCAGTGACGCGGCCCACCGCGACCGCGCCCTGCTCCCGGACGACTTCGTGGTGTACCGGAACGCGACGGCGACCAAGTCGTGGTTCCTGCTGGACGACGAGATCGTGGTGCTCGCCGCGGGGGTCGGCGACGCCGGGGGACGGGCCGTGACCACGACCGTCGACGCCCGCACCGCCGCCCCCGACGACCTGACCTCCCTCACCGGCGTGCGCCGTGACGGCCGCGCCTGGTCCGGCCCCGGCACCGCCGACCTGAAGTGGCTGCGGTACGCCAACGCCACCCAGGGCACCGCCGTCGGCTATGTCTTCCTCGACACCCCGCCGGTGCGGGTGAGCCTGGACCGGGTCACCCGCAGCCGCCGCCTCGTGCGCACCGCCAACGCCGATACGCGGGTGACCCGCTCCGTCCTCGGTGTGTGCCTCGACACGCCCGCCGGGACCGGGCCGGCCCGCCTGGCGTACGCCCTCGTGCCGAACGCCACCGAGGACCGGCTGCGCGCCCACACCCGGCGCGGCCCGCTCAGGGTCCTCGCCAACTCGATCCGGCTGCAGGCCCTCTCCCACACCGGCCTCGGCCTGACCGCCGTCAACACCTTCACGTCCGGACGGCACGAGGCCGCGCGCGTGCGTGTCGACGGCCCCGCCTCGGTCATCGTGCGCCGCGAGGCACGCCCCGGGCGGGGCGTCACCGTCGCGGTGTCCGACCCGACGACGGGCCGGGACACCATCACCGTCCTCCTCCGGGGGCGCGGCCTGCGCAAGGTCGCCGCGGACCCGGGCGTACGGGTGAGCCGGGCCCCCGGCGGCACACGGATCGACGTCGACACGCACCACGCGTACGGCAGGAGCTTCACGGTCACCCTGCGTACCTGAACTCCCGTTGCAGTGGCGGAGTGTGACGCTCGCTCAGTCCTCGGCGACTCCCGGTGCGGTGATCGCCCGCACCGGGCACGCCCGAACGGCCTCGCGCACCATCGGGTCGCCGCCGCCGTCCTCGCGGCCCGGGAGCACCTGGCTGAAGCCGTCGTCGTCCTGCGTGAAGACGCTTGGCGCGGTGAGCGCGCACATGCCCGCGCCCACGCACCGGTCCGTGTCGATCCGTATCGCCCTGTCCGCCGCGCCCTGTGTCATGCGGCCAACTCCTACCATGTGACGGGCAGTTCGAGCATGCCCTGGATCGTGTCACCCGGTTTGAAGGGGATGTCCTCGGCGGGCGCGGCGAGACGCAGGCCCGGCAGCCGCCCGAAGAGGGAGGACAGGGCGATCTCGATCTCCGCACGGGCGAGGTTCTGGCCCAGGCACTGGTGGACGCCGAACCCGAAGGCCAGGTGGTGCGGGGTGGCGCGGCGCCAGTCCAGCTCCTCCGGTGCCTCGAAGGCCGCGTCGTCGCGGTTGATGAGGGAGGTGGAGAAGACGACGCCGTCACCGGCGCGCAGGGTGTTGCCCGCGATCTCGATGTCCTCCTTCACCACCCGCAGCAGCCCGTCCGCGATGGACAGATAGCGCAGCAGCTCCTCGACGACGGCGGGCGGCAGCCGCTCCTCGCGGCCGATCCCCGCCTTCAGCTCGGTGAGCCGCTCGGGATGCCGGAGCAGGGTGAACGTACCGAGGGAGAGCATGTTCGCCGTGGTCTCGTGCCCCGCGACCAGCAGGATCGTGGCGAAGCTGACCAACTCCTCGGGGGTCACCGCGCCCTTCGCGAGCTGCCGGTGGATCAGCTCGTCCAGGAGGCCGTCGCCCGGATTCGCGCGCTTGCGGTCGATCAACCGGTGGAAGTAGGCGTCGAGTTCGTCCCGCGCCGCCTCGGTGTCCTCGGCCCGCGGGCCGCGCAGCAGCCGCCGTGACCGCTCCTCGAAGAAGTCGTGGTCGGCGTAGGGCACCCCGAGCAGGGCGCAGATCACGATGGACGGCAGCGGCAGCGCGAACGCCTCCACCAGCTCGGCGGGCGGCCCCTGCGCCTCCATGGCGTCCAGGAGCCGGTCGACGGTCTCCTGGATCGCCGGACGCAGGGCGGCGACGCGCTTGACCGAGAAGCTCGGGATCAGCATCCGGCGCTGGGTGTTGTGCCGCGGGTCGTCCACGCCGAGCAGGGCGACGCTGCGGTTGCGGACGCGGGCGAAGCGTTCGGTGGGCGCGGGGAAGTCGGGGTGGGTGCGGTCGGCGGACAGCCGCGGGTCGGCGAGCAGTTCGCGGGCCACCGCGTGCCCGGTCACCGCCCACACCTCACGGCCGTCGAAGAGGGCGACGCGGGCGAGCGGCCGGGCCTCGCGCAGGGGCGCGTAGGCGGTGGGCGGGTGGTAGGGGCAGGTGCGGTCCTGGGGGAAGTCGATGGGCGCGGTCCGCCGCATCGGTTCGGCCGGTTTCGTCATGGATATACCTCGCAAGCGCGGATGTTCCCGTTACCTGCCCCCAGTGGATGCCTGGGGCATCTATTTCGTACACCACACAACCGGCCAGATCGTCGGGGCCCTTGATCTGTCCGGAATCGAGCCCTTCCGGGAGGACGACCTCTACCGGGGCGTCCGGCAGGACACCGAGATCTGGGCGGTGCTCGCCCCCGAGTGGCGGGCCGCGCGGCAGGACCGGGGCGACGGGTCTGGCCCCGGCGATTAAATGGTTGGCGCCCCGAGAGGCGGGCGATCTAAGCTGCGTCTCGTTCCTCGGCGGCCGGAGTCCCGGCCGCCGGTATCGGCCCAACAGAACCAGGAGGTGTGACCGATGGCTGTCGTCGAGACGGGCGTTGCCCACATCAGGAAGTACGTCAACTCCACCTCCGTGGCCACCGGCTGACCGACCGTCATTTCGCCGCGCGTCTCTTGCCGCGCGCGCCGGGGCCACCCCTGTGAAGGGTCACCCCTTGTCTTTCTCCTCTCTGCCGTTCTCCTCCGCGCTGGGTTCCTCCCCGTCCTCCACGGGTTCGTCCCCCTCTCCCGCGGGTCCGCCCTCCGCCGCCCACCCCCTGGCCCCCTACGGCTGGGACGCGGGCTGGGAGGCCGAGTTCGCGCCCTACGCGGCCCAGGGGCTGCTGCCCGGCCGGGTCGTGCGCGTGGACCGCGGGCAGTGCGACATCGTCACCGCCGACGGGACCGTGCGCGCCGACACCGAGTTCGTCACGCCCCGCGACCCGCTGAAGGTCATCTGCACCGGTGACTGGGCCGCCGTCGACCCGGACGGCGGCGACCCCCGCTACGTACGCGCGTATCTGCCACGGCGTACGTCCTTCGTGCGCTCCACCTCGTCCAAGCGGTCCGAGGGGCAGATCCTCGCCGCCAACGTCGACCACTCGATCATCGCGGTCCCGCTCTCCGTCGAGCTGGACCTCGGCCGCATCGAGCGGTTCCTCGCCCTCGGCTGGGAGTCGGGCGGGCAGCCGGTCGTCGTGCTCACCAAGACGGACCTCGTGCCGGACGACGCCACGCTCGCCCACCTGGTCGAGGACGTGGAGACCGCCGCCCCCGGCGTACAGGTGCTGACGGTCAGCGCCACGACCGGCGTCGGCGTCGACATCCTCGCCGCGGTCGTCTCCGGGGGCACCTCGGTGCTGCTCGGCCAGTCCGGCGCGGGCAAGTCCACGCTGGCCAACGCGCTCGCCGGGGCCGACCTCATGGCGGTCCGGGCGATCCGTGACGTCGACGGGAAGGGCCGCCACACCACGACGACCCGCAACCTCCTGCCGCTGCCCGGCGGCGGGGTCCTCATCGACACGCCGGGGCTGCGCGGCGTCGGCCTGTGGGACGCCGAGACGGGCGTCGGGCAGGTCTTCTCCGAGATCGAGGAGCTGGCGGAGAACTGCCGGTTCCACGACTGCGCCCACGGCGCGGAGCCCGGCTGCGCGGTGCTCGCCGCCGTCGCGGACGGCGCGCTTCCCGAACGCCGTCTCGACAGCTACCGCAAGCTGATCCGCGAGAACCAGCGCATCGTCGCCAAGACGGACGTCCGGGCCCGCGCGGAGCTGCGCCGCGTGTGGCGGCTGCGGCACGCGGAGGGCCGCGCGGCCCTGGACGTGAAGCGGGGGCGCCTCCGGTAGCGGCCGCGCCGGGGCGGTGCCGTTCGGGCTCCGTCGAGGCGCGGGGAGCCGCGGCGTGGGTGCCGTGAGCGCTCGCGCCGGGCGGGGCCTAGCGGGGCGTGCCCGGGGCAGGTCGGGGGCTGCCCCAGGGCTGCCCGGTCCGCACAGCCCGGCGGGCTCGCCCGGGGCCTGCCTTGGGCCTGTCCGGTCCGCACTGCCCGGCGCGCCTCGCCCGGGGCCCGCCAGGTCCGCGCCGGGGGCCCACGGCCCCGCGGACCAGGCGCACACGACCCGGAACCGGCCCCCGGAAGTTCCGTGTCCGAATCCCGCCAGCCTGCCGCGGTGCCAGGACCCACACTGGGAGGCGTGATCGATGAGGAGACGGGATACGAGGCCGTGCGCAGCCGGGACGCCCGCTTCGACGGCGCGTTCTTCTTCGCCGTCGAGACGACCGGCATCTACTGCCGCCCCAGCTGCCCCGCCGTCACCCCCAAACGGCGCAACGTCCGCTTCTACCCCACGGCCGCCGCCGCCCAGACCTCCGGCTTCCGCGCCTGCCGCCGCTGCCGGCCGGACGCCGCCCCGGGCTCGGCCGAGTGGAACGTCCGCGCCGACGTCGTGGGCCGCGCCATGCGCATGATCGGTGACGGCGTCGTCGACCGTGAGGGCGTGCCCGGGCTCGCCGGGCGCCTCGGCTACAGCGCCCGGCAGGTGCAGCGCCAGCTCACCGCCGAGCTGGGCGCGGGCCCCGTCGCACTGGCCCGCGCGCAGCGGGCGCACACCGCCCGCGTCCTGTTGCAGACCACGGATCTGCCCGTCACGGAGATCGCGTTCGCCGCCGGGTTCGCGAGCGTGCGGCAGTTCAACGACACCGTCAAGGCCGTGTACGCGCTCACCCCGACCGCCCTGCGGGCCGCCGCCCCGCAGCGCGGCACGGCGCGGGCCACCCCCGCCGCCGGCATCCCCCTGCGCCTCGCCCACCGCGGCCCCTACCAGGCGGCGCCGGTCTTCGACCTGCTCGCGGACCAGGCGGTCCCCGGCATCGAGGAAGTCACCGGCGAGCGCGGCACCCGCACCTACCGGCGTACGCTCCGCCTGCCCCACGGGACGGCCATCGTGGCCGTCGAAGAGGCCTTCTCCCGGGCCGCCGGCACGGGTGGCGCGAGTGCGGGGGCCGTACACCGCGGCGGCTGGCTCGACGCCCGCCTGCACCTCACCGACCTGCGCGACCTCACCACCGCCGTACAGCGGCTGCGCCGCCTGTTCGACCTGGACGCCGACCCGTACGCAGTGGACGACCGGCTGGCCCGCGACCCCCGCCTCGCCCCGCTCGTCGCCGCCCGGCCCGGGCTGCGCTCGCCGGGCGCGGCCGACCCGGAGGAGTTCGCGGTGCGCGCGCTCGTGGGACGGCCCGGCGCCGAGCGGCTCGTGGAGCGGTACGGCAAGACGCTGGACGCCGCGTGCGGGCGCCTCACCCACGTCTTCCCCGCCCCCGCCGACCTGGCCGCCGAACCCGGCCCGCTCGGCGCGCTGGCGACGGCGCTCGCGGACGGCGCGCTGCGCGTGGACGCGGGAGCCGACCGGGACGACGCCGAGGCGGCGCTGCTCGCCCTGCCCGGCATCGACGCGCGCACCGCCGCCCTCATCAGAATGCGGGCGCTGGGCGACCCCGACGTACCCCTGCCCGGCGAGCCGGAACCGTCCCTCGACGACTGGCGCCCCTGGCGCTCCTATGCCACGCATCACCTCAGAGTGCGGGATGCGGGGGATTCCGCCTTTTCAGGCCGCACCAGCCGATGAACGCCCCGCCGGAGACACGATCGACGGCGCCGAGGAAGTGGTCCGGTGACGTTGAGATGCGGCTTCCAGGGATCTTGTGCTGTCCGCTCGCAACTCCTAGCATCCATGGCGTTCGAAGGTTCGGTTTACGTTCGAAGTATCGAACACGAGCCGGACGAAGCGGTTTTCGCATGGTGTACGTGCGGGGCATGACGGCACCCGCATGATCCGTCCCCGTAAGACGCTCCCCACACGCCGAATGCCCGACTTGGAAGGGTCCCCGCATCCGACCGGCTGCTCAGTCCCCGGGCCGCAGCACCAGGAAGGACCGCACCATGTCCAGTACCGACGTCCACAGGCCAACGGCTCCCCCGACCGCAGTGAGACCACCCGCCACCGGTACGAGACTCGCCCGGGCGACCTGGGTGCTGATCCTCATGGTGGCGTTCGCCGTCCTTCCTGCCGCCGTGCATCCCACGGCGGCCAGGGCCGACAACCCGATCGTGCAGCACGTCTACACCGCCGACCCGTCCCCGCTGGTGCACAACGGACGGGTCTACCTCTACACCGGGCACGACGAGGACGGCTCCACCAACTCCTTCGTGATGAAGGACTGGCGGGTGTGGTCCTCCGCCGACATGGTCAACTGGACCGACCACGGCACACCGCTCAGCCTGAACACCTTCAGCTGGGCGGGCGCCAACGCGTGGGCGGGCCAGGCCGTCGAACGGGGCGGCAAGTTCTACTGGTACGTGCCGGTGACGGTCCGGGCGACCGGCGCGTTCGCCATCGGCGTGGCGGTGGCGGACAGCCCCACCGGACCGTTCCGGGACGCCCTCGGCCACCCGCTGCTGGAGAACACCGAGTTCGACCCGACCGTCTTCATCGACGACGACGGTCAGGCCTACCTCTACTGGGGCAACCCCAACCTGTGGTACGTCAAGCTGAACGCCGACATGATCTCCTACTCGGGCAGCCCCACCAAGATCCCGCTCACCACCTCAGGATTCGGCACCCGCACCGACAACCCCGACCGTCCCACGCTGTACGAAGAAGGGCCGTGGGTCTACAAGCGGAACGGTCTGTACTACCTGGTGTACGCGGCCAAGTGCTGCCAGGAATTCATCGCCTACTCCACGGCACCCGGCCCGACCGGTCCCTGGACCTACCGTGGCACCGTCATGCCCGCCCAGGGCAACAGCTTCACCAACCACCCGGGCATCGTGGACTTAAGGGCAGTTCGTACTTCTTCTACCACAACGGCGCCCTCCCGGGCGGCGGCGGCTTCACCCGCTCGGTGGCCGTGGAGAAGTTCTCCTACAACGCCGACGGCACCATTCCGACGATCAACATGACGAGCAGGGGTGCCCCGCAAGCCGGTCCACTCGATCCGTACGTCCGCCAGGAGGCCGAGACGATCGCCTGGGGTTCCGGGATCGAGACCGAATGGACCAGTGACGGCGGAATGAACGTCGGCTGGATCGAGAACGGCGACTACACCAAGGTCAAGGGAGTGGCCTTCGGGGCCGGCGCCTCCTCCTTCGCCGCACGCGTCGCCTCGGCCACCAGCGGCGGCACCCTCGAAGTGCGCCTGGACAGTCCGAGCGGGTCGATCGTGGGCCGGTGCGGTGTGCCGAACACCGGTGGCTGGCAGTCCTGGACCACGGTGACCTGCCCGGTCAACGGCGTGACGGGAACCCATGACCTCTACCTGACGTTCAGCGGCGGCAGCGGCTACTTGTTCAATGTCAACTGGTGGCGGTTCACCCGCGCCGCGTAACCGCACCGCGTCGATAGCGGACCGGACACCGTGACGTACCGCCCTCTCCGAGCCGCCGCCGGCCACGCTCCAACTCAAGGCTCCAACTCAAGCGAAACTGTGAGCAGTTCGACCCCCGTCGCCCTAACCCCAGAAGACCGCCCCCAGCCACGCACCGAAGATCAGCAGGCAGGCGAAGAGTTCGGTCAGAATGCTCGTGCCGCCCAGCCGCATCGCCGTGCGGGTGGCCGCGGCCGCCTCGCCGTGGCCGCCGAGCCGCAGCCGCTCCCCGGCGTAGATCCCGCCGACGAAGCCCGGGATGGCGCCGAGCACCGGCACCACGCAGAAGCCCAGCAGCGCGCCCGCCCCGGCGAAGACGGCCATCCGGCGCGTGGCGCCGCCCTGGCGCAGCCGGCGGGGCGGCAGTTGCCAGCGCACGGCCTGCGCGGCGAGCAGGACGACGGACGCGCCGACGAGCACGCCCCAGGCGAGGCCGTTGGGCTCCTGCAGCGCCCACCACAGGACCGCGGCCCACACCAGCCACGGCCCCGGCACCCCGGGCACCAGCACTCCGCACAGGCCGAGCAGCAGCACCACACCGACCAGCAGGAGTTCCCACGCTCCCATCTGTCCAGCGTGCCGCAGATCCGGCGAAACCGCAGGTCAGATCAGACCTGCGGGACGCGGACGCGCCGCGCGACCCACTCCCGCTCGTATGCGTGCCAGCCCAGCTGGAGCCGCGTCGTCACACCGGTCAGCTCCATCAGCCGCTTCACCCGGCGCTGCACCGTGCGCAGCCCGAGGTCGAGCTGTTTGGCGACGCTCGCGTCCGTCAGGCCCGCGAGGAGCAGCGAGAGGATCTCCAGGTCCGTGGCGTCCGGCCCCTCGGGGGCCTCCTCGCGGACCGTGTCCGCGCCCTCGCCCAGACGCAGCGGCAGCGCCTCCCGCCAGACCGCCTCGAAGAGCCCCGTCAGCGAGGCGAGCAGCCCACTGGCGTGCACGACCAGCGCGGCGGGCTCCGCGGTCCGCGAGGTCAACGGCACGATCGCCAGCGCACCGTCGGCGATCAGCAGCTTCGTCGGGACCCGGTCCACGACCCGCACCCGCTCCTCGCGGCCGAGCGCCGCCGACAGCCCGCCGAGCCCCAGCGGCGTGTCCAGAACGGCCCGCTCCACCACCACACGATGCGCGACACCCCGGCCCCCGGCCTGTTCCCCGGCGCCGCCCCCGATGCCGCCGGTTCCGTCGGAACCGCCGCTGACCAGCGCGCACACCTCCCGGCTCGCCCCCAGCCGCACCTGAAGGAAGCGCTGCGAGACGGCGGCCGCGCCGGTGACCACCTCGAGCAGATCGTGGACGCTGGGCTCGACGGCCCGCGCGCGGTACTCCTCCGCGAGCACCTTCGCCGCCAGCTCCGCCCTGTCCAACTCGTGCCGCTGCTGCGTGAGCAGGGCGCCGAGCGCCGCACCCGGCGGCGCGGCCACCCAGCGGCCCGCCCTGCCGGAGGCCTGCGCGGCCAGGCCGTGGCGCTCCAGGCGGCGCAGCGCCCGCTCCGTCTCCGGTTCGCCGAGGGCGAGTCTGCGCGCGAGGCCCGGCACATCGGCGGCGCCCACCGACACCAGCGCCCGGTACGCCGACTCGTGCGTCTCGTCCAGCCCTATCGCTGCCAGCATGCGGCGACGTCCCTCCCCGAGGCCCCGTTCCGATCGCGCCGTGGCGGAAAACAGCCACGGCGCGATTCCGCCGGAGGACATCATCCCCGTACCTCCCCGCCCGGTGACAAGGGCCCGGGGAAGGGGACGGTACGCGGATTGAACTCGACGTCACTGGGCACGCGGGCCTACAGGCCGGGAGCACCCACCCCCGTCACCCAGGCCGTGGCCCGCACCCATGAGGTGCGCGCGCCACACAGACGCCGCCGGGCGGTCCCCCTGTGGGGGGTGGGACCGCCCGGCGGCCCCTCCACCGCCCCGCCGTGGCCAGGTCGGCCGGAATTTCCGGATGCACCGTTTTCGGGCGGCCTCCGCGGTGGAAAATAGGGGCATGAGCCAGCAGGGGGAGAGGCGCACCGGTCGCGACGACGACTGGTGGGGGCAGTTGTACGACGACACCACCCAGGACACGGGCCCGACGCCCGCACCGGACACCCTCGACGACAGGTTCGCCTCGGCGGCGGACACCGTGCAGGAGAGATTCCCCTCGCCACGGGGCCGCGACGACACCCCGCCCGCCTCTGACACGCCGCCCACCCCGGTCGCCCCCGCTCCGGAGACGCCCCGCACCCCCGTAGCCCCCGCCCCCTGGGAGCCCCCCGTCGGCCCCAGCGGGCCGGTGACCTTCGGGTCCGGGTCGGGGCCGGTGGCGGGGCCCGCGCCCGGTGCGGGCGGCTCGCACGGCCCCGAGGAGCCCGCACCGCCCGGTGGGCGCGCCCGAGGCGCGGACGGGCCGGGCACCCTGCGGGAGCAGGCCGGGCGCCCCGACCCCGCCGGCCCGGCGCACGTCGGCGACGGGCCCCCCACCTACGAGCCCGAGCCCACCGCCCTGCCGATGGCCGACCCCGACGACCTCGCCGGCCTCGTCGCGGACACCGTGCTCGACGGCGCGCGCCACGGCTCCGTCACCCTGCGCGCCGCCTCCGTGCGCGGCGACTCCGCCCGCTACCGCGGCGATCCTCGCCGCGACTCCCTGCTGACCGCCCGATTCGGCTCCGGCGACAGCGCCCTGGTGCTGGTCGCGATGGCCACCGGCGCCCGCGCGACCCCGGGGGCGCATCGCGCGGCCGCCGAGGCCTGCGCGTGGATCGGCCGGGCCGTCGTACGCAGCCACCAGCGGCTCGCCGAGGACATCAGGGCCGCCCGGCGCGGCGACCTGAAATCGGGCCTGCACCGCCTGACCGACCGCAGCCTCGGCAGACTCCGCGCCCGCGCCGCCGACCTCGGCCTCCAGCCGGACGAGTACGCCGCATCCCTGCGCTGCCTGCTGCTGCCGGCCGACCCCCGGTGCCGCACGCGCGTCTTCTTCGGCGTCGGCGCGGGCGGCCTGTTCCGGCTGCGCGAGGGCGAGTGGCAGGACATCGAGCCGCGTGGCGCCGAAGCCGTCGGGGACGCCGTGGTCGGCTTCGGTTCACCGCCGCCGCACACCCCCGAGGGCGACCGGCTCACCATGGACCTGGGCATCACCACACCTCCCAGCCCCTACGAACCGGCGCCCGAGCGGCCCCACGAACCGTTCCGCTTCCGGGCCTCGGTCGCCCGGCCGGGTGACACGCTCCTGCTGTGCAGCGCGGGCCTCGCCGAACCGCTGCGTGGCGAGCCCGCTCTGGCCGAACACCTCACCCGCCGCTGGGAGAAGAGCGACCCGCCGGGGCTCGCCGCCTTCCTGGCCGACGTACAGGTCAGGGTCAAGGGGTACGCCGACGACCGGACGGCCGCCGCGCTCTGGGAGGCATGACCGCCGTACCCGTGCATTCATGGAGCGAAGGGTTCCCCATTCCCGGACCAAAGGGTTCAAGGGGGGACCGAGGGGTTACAAGGGGCCCAAAGGGCTCCGAGGGGCCCGCAGGTTCCAAGGGTGAAGAGGTGCGTACCGCATGGCCAAGCAGAACGTCGCCGAGCAGTTCGTCGACATCCTCGTCCGGGCGGGTGTCCAGCGCCTGTACGGCGTCGTCGGCGACAGTCTCAACCCGGTCGTGGACGCCATCCGCCGTACCAAGGAGATCGACTGGGTCCAGGTCCGGCACGAGGAGACCGCCGCCTTCGCGGCCGGCGCGGAGGCCCAGATCACCGGCCGCCTCGCCGCCTGCGCCGGCTCCTGCGGCCCGGGCAACCTCCACCTCATCAACGGCCTGTACGACGCCCACCGCTCCATGGCCCCGGTCCTCGCCCTCGCCTCGCACATCCCCTCCAGCGAGATCGGCCTCGGCTTCTTCCAGGAGACGCACCCCGACCGGCTGTTCCAGGAGTGCAGTCACTACAGCGAGCTGATCTCCAGCCCGAAGCAGATGCCCCGGCTGCTCCAGACCGCCATCCAGAACGCGGTGGGCCGCTCCGGGGTCAGCGTCGTGTCGCTGCCCGGCGACATCGCCTCCGAGCCGGCGCCGGACAAGGCCGCCGAGACGGCCCTGGTGACCTCGCGGCCCACGGTGCGCCCCGGCGACGAGGAGATCGACAAGCTCGCCAAGATGATCGACAAGGCGCGCAAGGTCACCCTCTTCTGCGGCAGCGGCACGGCCGGCGCCCACGCCGAGGTGATGGAGTTCGCCGAGAAGATCAAATCCCCGGTGGGCCACGCGCTGCGGGGCAAGGAGTGGATCCAGTACGACAATCCGTTCGACGTCGGCATGAGCGGCCTGCTCGGCTACGGCGCGGCCTACGAGGCCACCCACGAATGCGATCTGCTGATCCTGCTCGGCACGGACTTCCCGTACAACGCCTTCCTGCCCGACGACGTCCAGATCGCCCAGGTCGACGTGCGCCCCGAGAACCTCGGCCGCCGCTCGAAGCTGGACCTCGCGGTCTGGGGCGACGTACGCGAGACCCTGCGCTGCCTCATCCCGCGCGTCGCGGCCAAGTCGAACCGCAAGTTCCTCGACAAGATGCTGAAGAAGCACGCCGACGCCCTTGAAGGCGTCGTCAAGGCGTACACCCGCAAGGTCGACAAGCACGTCCCGATCCACCCCGAGTACGTCGCCTCCGTCCTGGACGAAGTGGCCGCCGACGACGCGGTGTTCACCGTCGACACCGGCATGTGCAACGTCTGGGCTGCCCGCTACCTCACCCCCAACGGCAGGCGCCGCATCATCGGCTCCTTCAGCCACGGCTCGATGGCCAACGCCCTGCCGCAGGCGATCGGCGCCCAGTTCGTGGACCGCAAACGGCAGGTCGTCTCGATGTCCGGCGACGGCGGCTTCTCCATGCTGATGGGCGACTTCCTCACCCTCGTCCAGCACGATCTGCCGGTGAAGGTCGTCCTGTTCAACAACTCTTCCCTGGGCATGGTGGAGCTGGAGATGATGGTCGCGGGACTGCCGAACTACGGCACGGCGAACCACAACCCGGACTTCGCCGCCGTGGCCCGCGCCGCCGGGGCCCACGGCATCCGCGTGGAGAAGCCCAAGCAGCTCGCGGGCGCCCTCAAGGAGGCCTTCGCGCACAAGGGCCCGGCGCTCGTCGACATCGTCACCGACCCCAACGCCCTCTCCATGCCGCCCAAAATCAGCTCGGACATGGTCACCGGCTTCGCGCTCTCCGCGAGCAAGATCGTGCTGGACGGCGGGGTGGGCCGGATGCTCCAGATGGCCCGCTCGAACCTGCGGAACGTGCCGAGGCCCTGACGCCGGCCCCGGCACCTCCGCCGGCCGCCGCCCCGGTCAGGCGGGCCGCAGCCGCAGGGTGACGATCTGGAAGGGCCGCAGCGCGAGGGCCAGGCCGCTTGCGCCCGTGTCGGCCTCGTGCAGCGGCCGCTCCAGCAGGTCGGTCACCTCGGCCCGCGCCACCGGGAACGACGTGCCGAGCGTGCCCGCGGCCCGCCCGCCGCGCGACTCGTAGAGCCGTACGATCACATCGCCGCCCCGGTCGTCGGCGAGCTTCACCGACTCCACCGTGATCGCAGGGTTGTCCACACTCACGAGCGGCGCCAGGGCGGGCGCGTCGGCCACCCGCAGCGGCAGGTTGAGCGCGAGGCCCTCCGCCACCGCGTCCCCCGTGCCCGCGCCGGGCAGCAGCGCGTACGTGAAGCGGTGCGCGCCCTGATCGGTCAGCGGGTCGGGGCTGTGCGGGGCCCGCAGCAGGGTCAGCCGCACGGTGGTGCCGAGCGTGCCGCCGTGCTCGGCGCGCGTCACGTCATGGCCGTACGTCGCGTCGTTGAGCAGCGCGACCCCGTACCCCTCCTCGGCGACCCGCAGCCAGCGGTGCGCGCAGATCTCGTAACGCGCCGCGTCCCAGGTGGTGTTGGCGTGCGTCGGCCGGTGCACATGGCCGAACTGGATCTCGGCGGCGGACCGTTCGGCGTGCACGTCCAGCGGGAAGGCCGCCTTGAGCACCTTCTCCGACTCCCGCCAGTCGACGTCCGTGACGATGTCCACGCGCCTGCTGCCCGCCGCCAGTCGGATCTCCTGCGTGATCCGCGAGCGGCCGAACGCGCGCACCACCCGCACCGCGACCCGCAGCGGCCCGTCCTCGACCAGCTCGACGGACTCGGCGTCCGTGAGATCGGTGTGCCGGTGGCGGTAGTGCCGGTCGAGGTCCCACGCGTCGTAGTGCGTGGGATGGTCGGGGTGCAGCTGCAAGAGATTGCCGGGTGCCGCGAGCACCTCGCGGGCCGCGTCCAGGTCCCGTACGGAGGTCAGCAGCCCGGCGGCGTCGACGCGCACGCTCAGGTGCTCGTTGGTCAGCAGGATGGCGTCGCCGCTGGTGTGCGCCACTGCGGCCGGGCCCGATACCGGTGCGGCGGCCAGGGTCCGGGTGCCCAGCGCCGGGACGTCGACCCGCACCAGCGCGCCGTCCCCGCCGTCCACGACCTCACTACGGGGGTACGGCGAGGCGTTCAGCACCGCGCGGCCGCCCGCGCCGAGGTGACGTACGGCCGACGCGGTGATCGCCTCCAGCTCCGCCAGGACCCGCGCGTAGGTCTCCCGCGCCTCGCGGTGCACCCAGGCGATCGACGAACCCGGCAGGATGTCGTGGAACTGGTGCAGCAGGACCGTCTTCCACAGCCGGTCCAGCGCGTCATACGGATAGGCGTAGGACGGCTCGCGCACCGCGGCCGCCGTGCACCACAACTCCGCCTCGCGCAGCGCGTGTTCGCTGCGGCGGTTGCCGCGCTTGGTCGCCGCCTGCGTGGTGTACGTCGCGCGGTGCAGCTCCAGGTACAGCTCGCCCGACCAGACCGGGGCCCGCGCGCCGTACTCCTCCTCGGCCGCCGCGAAGAACGCCGACGGCTTCTCGATCTCGACGCGGGGCGAACCCTCCAGGGACCTCAGGCGCCGGGCCCGCTCCATCATCTCGCGGGTGGGCCCGCCCCCGCCGTCACCCCAGCCGAACGGCACCAGCGAGCGGCTCGCCCGGCCCTTGTCGGCGAAGTTCCGCTCGGCGTGCGCGAGTTCGGCGCCGTGGAACTGCGAGTTGTAGGTGTCCACGGGCGGGAAGTGGGTGAAGACGCGGGTGCCGTCGAGGCCCTCCCACCAGAAGGTGTGGTGCGGCATCTTGTTGGACTGGTTCCAGCTCAGCTTCTGCGTCAGGAACCAGCGGACGCCCGCGAGCTTCGCCAACTGCGGGAAGGCCGCGGTGTATCCGAAGGAGTCGGGCAGCCAGATCTCCTGGGTCCGAACGCCCAGCTCCTCGCGGAAGAAGCGCATGCCGTGCATGATCTGGCGCGCCAGCGCCTCGCCGCCCGGCATGTTGGCGTCCGACTCCACCCACATCGAGCCCACCGGCGCCCAGTTGCCGTCCGCCACCGCCTTCTTGATCCGCTCCCAGATGTGCGGCTGGTGCTCCTTCACCCAGGCGTACTGCTGCGCCTGCGAACAGGCGAAGACCAGCTCCGGGTACTCCCGCGCCAGCGCCGTCACGTTGGCGAAGGTGCGCGAGGCCTTGCGCACCGTCTCGCGCAGGGGCCACAGCCAGGCCGAGTCGATGTGCGCGTGCCCGGCCGCCGACACGCGGTGCGCGCTCGCGTGGGCGGGCCGGGCCAGGGCGTCGGCGAGGGCCGCACGCCCCGCCGCGGCCGTGCCCGGCACGTCGTGCAGATCGAGCGCGTCGAGCATGTCCTCCAGAGCCCGCAGGATCTCGTGCCGACGCGGACGGTCGGCGTCCAGTTCGGCCATCAGCTCGGACAGGACCTCGATGTCCAGCGTCAGCTGCCATACGTCCTCGTTCAGTACGGCGAGATCGGCAGACGCGAATCGGTAGATGGGGGTAGAGCCCGCGGTCAGTACGTCGCCCAGGGGTGTCGGCAGAAAGTCGTGCAGGACCGCCGGATTGGCCGCCGCTTCCAGCAGGAAATGCACCGCCTCACCGCCCTGTGCGGGAGAGGCCACCGGAATATGCCGATTGCGGGGGTGGACCCCCTTCAGCGGCACACCCGTCGCGTCGTACACCAGGCCCTCGGCCTGGAATCCCGGGCCGTCCCCGGTGAATCCGGGGTCCACGACCGCTTCGACGCGGCGCCCGCGCCACTCCCGCGGCACTCGACCCTGTAGCCGGAACCAACTCGTCGACCAGGGACTTCCCCATTCCGCGCCGGTCGCGAAGGGTTCGTACGACGCTTCCAGCGCGGCCGACACGGGCACCGTGCCCCAGCCTCCGGGCTCCCCATGAACGGGGGAGCCGGGCACGGCCGGCGCATGCCAGACGGAGAGGGTCAGCGGCACCCTGTGCGTGTACTGGGCGGGGCGGATGAACTGGCGCAGGGCCCGCTCCAGGCGGCCCTCCACCAGCAGTCTGTCGTCGTGCACCAGGGCTCCTCCGAACGCTCGGTGGCGGGGTCCACCGCTTCACTTCCCCTCCCCGCCCCGGCACACCCACGCCGTTGGTTGACGATTCGACAGGAGTGCCGTCTGTAGCGCGGGGAATGCATTCCGTGAGGTTGTTCGAGCAGGGAGGCAAGGTCATCGCTTGGTGGGCGGGGGTCATGACGAGGCAGTCACGTGGGGGCGGCCCCGGGGGATTCGGGGCCTCTTCGCCGAACGTACGCGACGAGAGGATCGAGGAGGCACCGGTCGGACCGGACCACGCCCAGCTCAGACGGAGACTGGGGAGGGCGGATCTGTCCGCGGTGCCCGAGGTCCGGGGCGCCCTGAGGGAGTTCCTGCGGCGCTGGGGCCAGCCGGCGCGGGCCGACACCGCCGAGCTGCTCACCAGCGAACTCGTCACCAACGCACTGGTGCACACCGACCATGACGCGATCGTCACCGCCACCCTGGGGCCGCGCGGGCTGCGCGTCGAGGTGCGGGACTTCGTGGCGCGCCGCCCCGAGCCCCGCGTACCGGACGCCGACGACGGTACGAGCGGCAGGGGCCTGGTGCTGGTGCAGTCCCTGGCCGACGCGTGGGGCGTGCGCGCGCACGGCGTCGGCAAGGTGGTGTGGTTCGAGCTGAACGGCGGCGGCATGGTGTGACACCCTGCCGCCACCGCCCGGCCCGAGCCGGGGTTCCCGGCGCTATCAGCCGAACTGCCGCTCCAGGTCCTTCAACTTCTGCTCCAGCGAGTCGAGCCGGGGCAGGGTCTGCGTGTCGTCCTCCGCGGTGAGGTCGACGGAGACGGGAGCGGCCTGGTCAGAGTCGCTCCTGACGGCCTGGAGGGAGGGGCGGGCGCGTAGCGGCAGCTGCTCCTGCGTTGCTATGGCAGGGTCCGCGCCGACCTGCGCGGACCCCTGGGCCGCCGGCACGGCCTGCACGTCGACCTGCCGGCCGCCGCCCCGGCCGTAACCCCGGTGGCCGCGGCTGATGGCCTTGAGCCGAGCCCGCTCCAGTTTCTCCTGGTCGCGCCTGCGCAGCCGGGTCTGCTCCTTCTCCCGACGGTCCTCCCGGACCTCCTCGACGGCCTCGTCCAGCGTGCGGACGCCTTCCAGGAGCATCAGCGACCAGGCGCCGAAGGTCTCCCGGGGCGCGCGCAGCCACCGCACGATGCGGATCTGCGGCAGCGGACGCGGTACGAGGCCCTGCTCCCGCAGCGCCGCCCGGCGGGTCTGCTTCAGCGCGCGGTCGAAGAGGACCGCCGCCGAGAGCGACATGCCGGAGAAGAACTGCGGGGCACCGGCGTGGCCGAGACCCCGGGGCGCGTGGACCCAGTTGAACCAGGCCGCCGCCCCGGCGAACGTCCACACGAGCAGACGCGAGCCGAGCGCCGCGTCACCGTGACTCGCCTCGCGCACGGCGAGCACGGAGCAGAACATGGCCGCGCCGTCCAGGCCGAACGGCACGAGGTACTCCCAGCCGCCGGAGAGGCTGAGGTTCTGCCGCCCGAAGCCGACCAGGCCGTGGAAGGAGAGTGCGGCGGCGACCGCCGCACAGCAGAACAACAGGACGTAGGAGGCGGTGCCGTAGACCGCTTCCTTGCGCCGCCGGCGCTCCTCGCTGCGTTCCCACGATTCGTCGCCCGTGCCTGCCTTCGCCGCCTTGTCGTGGCCTCGCTTGCCGCGCGCGAGCACCGCCACCGCCACCAGCATGCCCAGGAGCAGGACGGCGCCGGGGAGCAGCCAATCCAGCGATATAGCGGTCAGTCTCATCTGGGGTCCCTTGCGTCGCGGTAGGGCGTTTCGGGCGCCATAGTGACCCGATGGGGACGGCCCTCACCGGGGTTTCGGGGCAAGAGAACGCCAAGGGGGTGCCAGAGAGCACGCAGAACCCGGATTTACTCGAACTCACTTCGTGTGAATGGGTGTTGAGTTCGATTAAACGGGTCCGAAAGGGTGGTTCAAGCGGAGGCGGCCGGGCCGGCGTCGGTGCTCAGCCGTGCGACGCGCTCCGCGTCGCACGTACGCGGGCAGGTGACGCAGGTGTCGTCGGGGCGCAGCGTGTAGAACATGCAGCAGCTCGCGCGGTCGCGGGTGGGCAGCTTCTCCCCGTTCGGCCCCGTCAGCTCCCGGAAGCCGGCCGTGCCGACGTACGGCTTCGTGGCGCCGGGCAGCAGCCGCTCCAGCTCCGTCATCGCGCGGCCCTCCTCGCCGAGGAGGTGCGCGATGTACCACAGGCCCTCGACGACCTCGTCGGTGGCGAGGCTCCACAGGGCGCGGGAGCGGCGGCGCATCCGGGGGCCGAAGCCCTCCAGGAGCGGACCCAGGTGCTCGGCGACCGCCGCCCGCACCTGGGCGCGCAGCGCCTCCTCGTCCGGTACGACATGGGCGCCGGGCAGTACGGCGGCCGGGTCGTCCGGCAGGCAGGCGAAGGACTCGGTGCGCACGGCCAGGCGGCCGAGGCTCCGCTGGAAGGAGACGTCCGCCACCGGAAAGCGGGGGACGCGGCGGTGCAGGAACCACGGGACGGTGAACAGCAGGGTGGCCGGCCAGGCGTAGCGGTGCAGGCCGAAGCTGGCCACCACGTCGGGGCGGGCCTGGGTGCCGTAGTCCTTCAGTACCTGCGCGTTGTCCCACGCGACGAACGCGTCCAGGTCGGCTCCGCCCTGGGCGAGCCGGGCGGCGTTCACCCAGCCGCCGCCGTGCGGGGCCCGCTCCTCGGGGCCCAGCTCGGTCACGCGGAGTCCGGGGAACACCTCGGCGAGGCGGGCGTAGGAGTCCGCGACGGCGCCGAAGGCGCTCTGGGCGGGCGCGGCCAAAGTGGGCACGGACATGCGGGGACCACCGAATCGCGATCGATTGCAGGTAAGCCTTACCTTACCCAACATGATCGAGGTTTCAACCGCGGGCGTGTCCGCCTATGGTGCCTCTCGTACCTTTCACAGCACACGGAGACGGGGCGGGGCGGACGCGGGTGGACGTCGTGGGGCAGGCCGGGGGGCGGGTGCCGGAGCAGGCGGCGCGCCGGGCGGTGGGGCGCCGGACGGTGGGGCGCACGTCCGTACGCGGACAGATCCTGGACGCGCTGCGGGCCGCGCTCGTGGGCGGTGAGCTGACACCCGGCGAGGTGTACTCCGCGCCGGTGCTCGGCGAACGCTTCGGCGTCTCCGCGACGCCGGTGCGCGAGGCGATGCAGCAGCTGGCGGCCGAAGGGGCCGTCGAGGTCGTCCCCAACCGGGGCTTCCGGGTTCTGGAGCGAGGGGCCCGCGAGCGGGCCGAGCTGGCCGAGGTGCGGGCGCTGATCGAGGTGCCGGTCGTGCTGCGGCTGGCCCGGACGGTGCCGGCGGAGCGGTGGGGCGAGCTGGTGCCGCTGGCCGAGGCGACCGTCGCGGCGGCCGCCGAGGGCGACGTCGCGCGCTACGCCGAGGCCGATCGGGCCTTTCACGGCGCGATGCTGTCCCTGTCGGGCAACCGGCAGCTGGTCCTTGTCGCGGACGGCCTTCACCGGCGGGCGCAGTGGCCGGTGGCCGGCGGCCGGTCCTTGGGCCGGCGGGCCGAGTTGGTGGCGGACGCGGCGGAGCACATGGCTTTGCTGGAGGCGTTGGTGGCGGGGGAGCTGGGGGTGGTTCCGGGGTTGGTGGCGGAGCACTTCGCGGGGTCTGGCTCGGGGGCCTAGCGGTTTCCTTGCCGGTCCGTCTCTGGTTCCGTGCCGCGGTTGCCCCCTCGCCACGGGGTCTCCCACCCACCCGCCCGTTGCGCGGGGTCGGGTTGCGGGGGGCCGCGCTGGCCCTTCGGCCGCTGGTTCCGTGCCGCGGTGTGCCCCCTCGCCGGGGTGTTTTCCCACCCACCCGCCCGTTGCCCTGCGTCGGGTTGCTGGGGGGGGCGCTGCGCTTGCCCCTCTGCTTCCGGTTCCGTGCCGGCGTGTGCCCCTCCGCGGGGCGTTTCCCACCCACCCGCCCGTTGCTCTGCGTCGGGCTGCTGGAGTGGCTGTGCTTGCCCCTCTGCTTCCGGTTCCGTGCCGGGGTGTGCCCCTGCCCGGGGCGTCTCCAACCCGGCAGCCGGACCCCGGGCAACGGGTGGGTGGGTGGGAGACGCCCGTTGGGTCGTAGTGAGTGGGCGTACCCGGCCGTTTGTCCGTGGCGGGCCGCCGGGGGGCGTATTGCCTCGGGGGGAGGTGCCGGGGGGGGCAGGTGGGTGGGCGCGCCGTCGCTTCCCGGGGTTGCCTCGCGGTCGGGTGCCGGGTGACGGGTGGGTGGGTGGGAGATACCCCCCGGGGACGGCGTCAGGGGGTCGGAGGGGGCAGGTGGGCGCGCCGTCGCTTCCCGTTGTTGCCTCGCGGTGGGGTGCCGGGTGACGGGTGGGTGGGTGGGAGACCCCCCGGGACCCCCCGGGCTCAGGGCGTCGGGGGCGGAGAGGTCAGGTGGGGGGAGAGCCAGGTGGGGACTCCGCCCAGGAGGTGGAAGAGGCGTTTGGCCTCCGCCCGTAACCGCGAGGCCTCCGGCTCCGGCTCCGCGTCCGCCAGCGCCGCCAACGCGGGAGCGGTGCCGACCAGGTACCCCAGTTCCTCCCGCAACCGCAGCGACTCCGCGAACCCCTGCCGCGCCTGCACCAACTCCCCGTCCCGCAGGGCGAGTCCGGCCAGGTGCCGCCAGGTGAAGGAGAGCAGGAGCGGGTCGGCGCGCGCGGTGGCCCCCGCGTGCGCCCGCTGGTACGCGGCCCTCGCGGCTTGCGGCGAGTCGGCGATGTGCTCGGCGATCAGGCCTCGCCGGTAGTCGAGGAGCGGCCGCCCCGCCGCGTCCGGGGCGAGCAGCGCCGCCGCCCTGCCGAGCGCCGTACGCGCCTCGTCGGCCCGGTCCCGTACGCCCAACACCGTGGCCGCGTACGCGAGATGGCCCCGCTCGCAGGCCGCGCCCCCGCGGTCGTCGTCGTCCTCGGCCAGCGCCTCCGCGGTCCGCAGGGCGTCCTCGGCCTCGGCCCAGCCGTCCCCCGTGAACAGGCAGCGCTCGACGAGGAGCGCCGCCCGCTGGAGCGCCGGCGCCGCCCCGGCCCGCGAGGCCAGCAGCGCGGCCGCGTCGGTCCAGCAGCCGCGCGAGCGCAGCCGCCATACCGCGGTCTGGAGTGGATCGTCCCCTGCAATCGTTCCGGTACCAGACATGGCGGTATGCGCCACGTTGCCCTCCCCGAGCACACCATTGAGCTGTTGAGTCGTGGGCGAATCTCAGCATGGATGGCGGCGTCCGGCCAAGGGGTCGGGTGAAAGATTTCACAAGGGGAGAGGCGGGGGAGGGACCGGCCGCTCGTCGGCGCGCGGGCGGCCGGTCACCCCTTTTCTCAGCTCATCCGCAGCGCGAGGAAGAAATCGAGCTTGTCCTCCAGCCGCGACAGGTCACGGCTCGTCAACTGCTCGATCCGGCCCACCCGGTAGCGCAACGTGTTGACGTGCAGGTGCAGCCGCGCGGCGCAGCGCGTCCAGGAGCCGTCGCAGTCGAGGAAGGCCTCCAGGGTGGGGATCAGCTCCGCCCGGTGCCGCTGGTCGTACTCCCGCAGCGGGTCCAGGAGCCGCGCGGTGAACGCCCGGCGCACGTCGTCCGGCACGAAGGGCAGCAGCAGGACGTGGGAGGCCAGCTCCTGGTGGCCGGCCGCGCAGACCCGGCCGGGGCGGGCGGCGGCGACGCGGCGGGCGTGCCGCGCCTCCTCCAGGGCGCCGCGCAGTCCCTCCGCCGAGTGCACGGACGCGCTGACGCCGAGCGTCAGGCGGCCGTCGCCGTCCAGGCCCGCCGACAGCGGGGCGCGGACCGACTCCAGGAGGGCGTCGGCGAGCAGGCCCGCCTCCGTGCCGTCGTGCTCCGTCGAGACCGCCGGCAGCGGCACCAGGGCGATGGCTTCGTCCCCGGTGTGCGCGACCGCGATCCGGTCGAACGGCTCGGGCGCCGAGGAGGAGGCGCCGCCCCTGTTCGCGTCGGTCCGGGAACCGGGGGCGGGGTCGACGAGGATCTCCTCCAGGAGCGACTGGGCGACCCGGCCGCCGTCGATGTCCCCGCCCTCCCACTCCACGCGGGCCACCACGACCTGCCAGTGCGGGGCCGTGCCGAGCCCCGGCAGCAGTACGGGCGCCGCGACCCGCAGGCGCGCGGCGATCTCCGCCGGGGCCGCGCCGGTCTGCACCAGTTCCAGGACCTCCTGGGCGAGGCGGCGGCGCACCGTGCGGGCGGCGTCGCGCCGGTCCCGCTCCACGGCGATCAGCTGCGTGACGCCCTGGAGCAGGTCAAGACGCTCCTCGGGCCAGTCGCCGGCGTCGGCCTCCACGGCGAGCACCCAGTCGGACAGCACCGTCTCGCGCACGTCGCGCGCCACGCCGCCGGCTCCCCGGCCGCTGGCCCGCACGGGGAACAGGGAGTACGTCACCCCGTCGACGGACACGCGGTGCGGGCCGCGCCGCCCGGTGCGCGTGGCGGCCAGGTGCTCCCCGGCCAGGCGCGCGCACACGGCCGGCGGCAGCGCCGTGCCGCCCGTGCTCGACCCGGCGATGGCGCGCCCCGCGGGGGAGAGCACCCAGGCGCGCAGGTCCAGGTCGGTGCCGAGCAGGTCGAGGACGACGTCGGGGCCGCCGCCGGCCGGGCCCGACGTCATCAGGCGCCGGTGCCGGTCCACGACGGCCGCCAGGTCACCGGCGCGCTCGCCGGAGACCTGCCGTACGACGTGTTCGGTGATCGTCGCGAAGGCCACGGACTCGTTGACCGCGAAGAGCGGCAGCCGGTGGCGGGCGCAGGCCTCGACGAGGTCGGCGGGGATGTCGCCCAACTCGGCCTCGCCGGCGGCCAGCGCCGCCACCCCGGCGCCCGCGAGGACGCGGACGAAGGGCTCGGTGTCCGAGGCGTCGCGGCGCCAGGCGAGGCCGGTGAGGACCAGCTCGCCGCCCGCCAGGTAGCGGCTGGGGTCCCGCAGGTCCGTGGTCATCACACCGCGCACGGTGCGGTCCAGCTCGTCCTCGCCGCCGAGCAGCCGCAGGCCCAGCGCGTCGGTGTCAAGGAGTGCGCGCAGCCTCATGGTGTCGTCGCCGCCGATCTGTCTCGAATGTGGTGTACAAGCAAGTGGGCTCCGGTGAGGCCGGGGCGCTGTGGCGCCGGGCGTCAGGGGTTTTCCGGGGGAACCCGAGAGGCTTCTGGGGTCCGTTCTTCATACGAATCTACAAGACGCGCGGGTTGGCCAGCCAACTCCTTCATGGTTTCGGTGACTGACCCGACCGGAGGAGCGGGCGGTGTACTGGCTCCACTCCGGTTAACAGCAGATGAACAAGCAGTCGAGGGGGCGAAGGGCCCGAGTGGCCGATACGGAATGCCTCCCTCGCGGTGCACCACCCCCGACCGAAGAAGAGACCTCATGGACTTCCTTCGCCCCGCCAGTGGGGAGGAGGCGCTCGCCGCCGAGGCAGCGCACCTGACCTCTGTGCCGACCGCGGGTGGCACGGACATGCTGGTCGAGACCGACTTCGACCACCGTCGTCCCGAGTTCCCGCCGGCCTTCGGCCGCGTCGCCGACCCGCGCGAGCGGGACCACCTCGTCCCCACGATCCTCGACACGCCGGCCATCCCGGTCGGCGTGCTCGAACTCGCCGACCCGCACGCCCCCTACGGGCCGCGCGGCGCCGGCGAGGCCCCGACCCTGTCGTCCACCCCGGCGGTCCGCGCGGCCGTCCGGGACGCGACGGGTCGTGAGCCGACCGGAACACCGGTCCGCCCGGAGCACCTCACGGGCACGGTGTAGCTCACCCCCGGCACCGGACCGCGACGGACCCGTTCACTCGGGTCGGCCCAGGTCCGGTACCACGTTTCGTTCGTCTCGGGCCGTCCCCCGGGTCGTGCAGCCAACGCATCATCCCAAATCCCGCAAACATGCGGGTGCCCCTGTGAACCTTGGGAGTTAGGCACCATGACCCAGTCATCAGTGGAGCCCAAGACCACCGCGGAGGACGCGGGCAACGGCTCTCGCGTCCCGGCCGGCCGGTCTTGGCTCGATCGGTATTTCCACATATCCCGGAGAGGATCCACGGTCGCGCGCGAAGTGCGCGGCGGCGTCACCACCTTCATGGCGATGGCGTACATCCTGCTGCTGAACCCCGTGATCCTGTCCGGCAAGGACGCGGCGGGGGACACCATGGCCACCAAGGCCGTGATCACCGCCACCGCCTTCGCGGCGGCCCTCACCACCCTCCTCATGGGCTTCGTCGGCAAGGTGCCGCTGGCCCTCGCCGCCGGGCTCTCCGTGTCCGGCGTGATCTCCTCGCAGGTCGCCCCCGAGATGACCTGGCCGCAGGCCATGGGCATGTGCGTGATGTACGGCGTGGTGATCATGCTCCTGGTGGTCACCGGGCTCCGCGAGATGATCATGAACGCGATCCCGCTCGCCCTCAAGCACGGCATCACCATGGGCATCGGCCTGTTCATCGCGATCATCGGCCTGGTCAAGGGCGGTTTCGTCCACCCGGGCAAGGCGACCCCGCTCTCCCTCGGCCCGGCCGGCGAACTCTCGGGCTGGCCCGTCCTGCTCTTCGCGGGCACCCTCCTGCTCATCTTCATGCTCCAGGCGCGCAACATCCCCGGCGCGATCCTGATCGGCATCATCACCGGCACCGTCGTCGCCGTCATCCTCAACGCCGCCGACGTCATCGCCCCCGACCAGTGGGCGAACGGAACCCCCGAACTGCACGGCGGCGCGATCTCCACCCCCGACTTCTCCCTCTTCGGCGAGGTCGAGTTCGGCGGCTGGGGCCAGGTCGGCGCGATGACGGTCGGCATGATCGTCTTCACGCTGGTGCTCGCCGGCTTCTTCGACGCGATGGCCACCATCATCGGCGTCGGCACCGAGGCCAACCTCGCCGACGAGAAGGGCCGCATGCCCGGCCTGTCCAAGGCGCTGTTCATCGACGGCGCCGGCGGTGCCATCGGCGGCGTGGCGGGCGGCTCCGGCCAGACCGTCTTCGTCGAGTCCGCGACCGGCGTCGGCGAGGGCGCCCGCACCGGCCTCGCCTCCGTCGTCACCGGACTGTTCTTCGCGGCCTGTCTCTTCTTCACCCCGCTGACCGCGATCGTGCCCCAGGAGGTGGCCTCCGCCGCGCTCGTCGTCATCGGAGCGATGATGATGATGAACGCGCGGCACGTCGACTGGGCCGACCGCGCGACCGCCATCCCGGTCTTCCTGACCGTCGTCCTGATGCCCTTCACCTACACCATCACCACCGGTGTCGCGGCGGGCGTCATCGCCTGGGTGGCCATCAAGATCGCCCAGGGGAAGGCGCGCGAGATCGGCGCCTTCATGTGGGGTCTGACGGTGATCTTCCTGGTGTACTTCGCCCTCAACCCCATCGAAGGGTGGCTGGGCGTCCACTGACGCCGACGCCTCCCCGCACCCCCGAGGAGGCCGACATGCTGGACATCGCCGACGAGCTGCACCGGTGGGTCGAGCAGGGGCGTGACTTCGCCGTCGCCACCGTGGTGGTGGTCGGCGGGAGCGCGCCCCGCCGACCCGGCGCCGCCCTCGCGGTCGACGCGGCCGGCACGGTCATCGGCTCGGTCTCCGGCGGCTGCGTGGAGGGCGCGGTCTACGAGCTGTGCGTCCAGGCGCTGCGGGACGGCGAATGCGTCCTCGAACGCTTCGGCCACAGCGACCAGGACGCCTTCGCCGCTGGTCTGACCTGCGGCGGCGTCATCGACATCCTCATCACCCCGGTCCGCGCGCACTCCACGTGCCGGCCGGTCATCGCGGCGGCCCTGGCCGCCTTCTCCTCGGGGGAGGCGGCGGCGGTCGCCCGCGTCGTGTCCGGGCCCGCCGAACTGATGGGCCGCGCCCTGCTCGTACGTCCTTCGAGCGCGTCGCCGGACGCGTCCCCGGACGCGTACGAAGGCGGGCTCGGCGGATCGGCGCGGCTGGACCGCGCGGTGGCGGGGCAGGCCCGCGCCCTGCTCGACGCCGGACGCACCGGGACCGTCGAGATCGGCGCGGACGGATCGCGGTGCGGCCGGCCGGTGACGGTCCTCGTGGAGTCCGCAACCCCGCCGCCCCGCATGATCGTGTTCGGCGCGATCGACTTCGCCGCCGCGCTGACGCGGGTCGGCGCCTTCCTCGGCCACCACGTCACCGTGTGCGACGCGCGGCCCGTCTTCGCGACGCCCGAGCGCTTCCCGGACGCCGACGAGATCGTGGTCGACTGGCCGCACCGCTACCTGGAGAAGACCGACGTCGACAGCCGCACCGTGCTGTGCGTGCTCACCCACGACCCCAAGTTCGACGTGCCGCTGCTGCGCCTCGCGCTGCGGCTGCCCGTCGCCTACGTCGGCGCGATGGGCTCCCGCCGCACCCACGAGGACCGCGCCGCCCGCCTGCGCGACACCGGCGTCACCGAGCCGGAACTGGCCCGGCTGCGCTCGCCCATCGGCCTCGACCTCGGCGCCCGTACGCCCGAGGAGACCGCCCTGTCCATCGCCGCGGAGATCGTCGCCCACCGGCGGGGCGGCGGCGGGGCCCCGCTCACCGGGGCGCACACCCCCATCCACCACGAGCAGGAGGAGACGCGCCGACGCACCGGCTAACCGGCCTCGCCGGGGTCCGTGAGCCGGTCGACCACCCGGCCGAACATCCGCCGGGCCGTCGCGGCGAGCACCGCGTCGAACAGCGCGGGCAGCCACCGTACGGCCAGCTCCTCGCGCCACAGCACGGTGGAGCCGGTGGGCGTGGCGCGCACCTCGAACTCCGCCCAGCCCGTCACGAACGTCCCCCGCTTCGCCAGCCGGCACCGGCCCGGCGAGGTGCCCCGGGGCGGACGCCACTCGACCACCTCCATCGGATCGTCGAAGCCGACGGGGCCGAGCGCGCTGCGGGCCACGAAGACGGTGCCCACGCCGGTGGGCGGGGGCGTGCGCACCGTCACGCGGGTGAGCGGGACGACCTCGCCGTGCCGCTCCCACGAGGTCAGGCGGTGCCAGGCATCGGCGGGAGACAGCGGCGTACGTCGCGCGAACTGGAAGAGGGCCACGCCGTCGAGCCTAGAGCCACGCGCCCCGCGACTCAGCGGTCCGCGCCGGTACGGCGAGCGGTGTACGCCACGAGGAACAGCGCCGCCCCGCAGAGCGTGACGAGGAGCCAGCCGGGGTGGGACGCCCGGGCGAGCTGTCCGGGGCCCTGCCCGGTGACGAGGCCCCCGGCCACCGCGACGCCGATCGCCGCGCCGAGCTGGCGGGCCGTGGAGGTGATGGCGCCCGCGACACCGGCGCGCTCGCGCGGCAGACCGCTCACCGCCGTGTTGGTGATCGGCGCGTGGGCGAACCCCACACCGACGCCGATGAGCAGGTAGGCGCTGAGCAGAAGGGCGTACGGCGTGTGGGCGCCGAGGCCGGCGAGGTCGCCGAGTTCGACACGACCGAACCCCACTGGTTCGGACCCGCCGGGGACGCCGCGGTGGAGGTCCTGCACCTGTTCGGGCCGCAGGGGCAACAGGCCAGAGCCCGTACGTAGGAGCAGGAGAGGCTCTACCGGTAGATCTTGCCCGGCTCCGCCTTGCCCGGCGCGAGCAGCTGGGAGACCGTCACGAAGACGTAGCCCCGCTTCTTCAGCTCCGCTATGACGCCGGGTACGGCGGGCACCGTGCCCCGGTAGATGTCGTGCAGCAGGATGATGCCGTCGCGCTTGGTCTGGTCGATGACCCGCTTGCGTATCAGCGCGGAGTCATCGGTCGTGTAGTCCTTGGCCGTGACGGTCCACAGGACCTGCGCGAGGCCCAGCTCCTCGGAGAGCTCGGTGATGTCGTCGTTGGTGCGGCCCTGCGGCGGGCGCATCAGCGTCGGCTTCTTGCCTATGAGCCTCTCGATCGCCTTGTTGGGGCGCTCCAGCTCGCGGCGCGCCTCGGCCGGCCCGATCTTCGTGAGGATCTTGTGCGACCAGGTGTGGCTGGCGACCTCGTGGCCCTCCGCGTCCATCCGCTTCACCAGCTCGGGGTACTTCTCGATGTGGCTCTTGCCGAGCGTGAAGAAGGTGGCGGGGACCTTCTCGTCCTTGAGGATCTTCAGCAGCCTCGGGGTGTTCTCGCTGGGGCCCGCGTCGAAGGTCAGCGCCACGCACTTGGCCCTGCGGCAGTCGACCGCGCCGAACGCGCCCTGGTCCGCCTTCTTGGCGGCGGCGCCCTCCTTGCGTACGGCGCTCGGCGCGGTGGTGTCGAGCTTGGTGCATCCGCTCACCGCGAGGACGAGGGCCGCTCCCGCCGCGAGGGCGGCGGCGGTGCGGGGCAACCTTTTCGGCGCGCGGGCCATCTTCATGGCCGCGGGGGGTGCGGCGACCGCGCGCGTGTCCTGGGTGGACGGGGTCGCGGGGGCGTTCTCGACGGGCGTGTTCTCGACGGGCATGCGATGACTATACAGAGTGTGTATACGTGACATGTATACAGGGTGTTCATAGTGGTGGCGAGGACAGTGTGGGCCGACAAGGTCCCGCCCCCGGTTGCGGGCGTGCGGGGTCCCGATGCGCGTATTCCATAAGCTGCCGCGGCGCCGTCCCGTTTTCCTTTCGGGTGAATCGCGAGTGAATCGGCAGGCGTAACGTTCCGCTAATTTTCCGGCCGGGCGGGTACAACACTCATATGGAATCCATGAAGTGGGAACTTGCCATTTCGCACACCGCCGACCTCTTCATGTGGATCGCCGGTGTCGTCGTGGTCGCGGTCCTTCTCGGCGCCTTTTTCTGGGGGCAGCGCGTCCGCGGGCGCGAGTCCAGGCCCCCGCGCCCGGAAGAGCAGCCGAAGCGGCCATATGGGGGCCCCGTCAGGGAAGAGCGGGAGTACCGGGAGCCGGACGAGGTGTCCGAGGACGGCCACCGGCTCAACCCGCACGAGCTGAAAGGCGGGTACGGCCAGTCGAGCACGCACCGCTGTGCCTCGCAGGACCCCAAGGACCACCGGAAAGGCGACGGCGGCAGCTTCGGCAGCGGCGGCCTGGGCAGCTGAACGCCGTAATTCCGAGCCCTTCACCCTCCGCGCGCAAACGTGACAGGCCGCATTCGGCCGCATACACGAATGGAGTGACATGACAACTGCCAGAGACATCATGACCGCGGGCGCGGAGTGCGTCGGCGCCGACGAAAGCGTCCTGCAGGCCGCCCGCAAGATGACCGAACTCGACGTGGGCGCCCTGCCGATCTGCGGCACGGACAACAGGCTCAAGGGCATGCTCACCGACCGCGACATCGTCGTCAAAGTCCTCGGCAAGGGCAAGGACCCCGAGCGGACCACGGCGAGCTGGCCCAGGGCGAAGCCGTCACCATCGGCGCGGACGACGACGCCGGGGAGACCATGCGCACGATGACCGCGCACAAGGTCCGCAGGCTGCCCGTCATCGACGGCCACGACCTCGTCGGCGTCGTCGCCCAGGCGGACGTCGCCCGCAGCCTCCCCGACCCCCAGGTGGGCGACCTGCTCGAAGCGCTCTCCACCGACTGACCGGCTCCTTCGACGCGGGCCACGCCCCGGCGCCCCGGCCCGCCGGAGCACGCCGGACGCGCTGGACGCGGCCCCCCGGGACCTGGCGAGGACACATCCGCCGGGTCCCGCACTCGTGCGCCCGCGCCCCGGCCTCCTCACCGCGCGTACTCACCCGTCTGCCGTACACCGCCGGGCCGTCCCCGCCCATCTGACAGAGGCTGTTCGAAGACTGGACGGGGCCCGCCGCCGTACGGCGGCACCGCGTACGAAGGCACCGCGTATGGAGGAGATCCGCATGACCACAGCGCCGGCACGGACCTGGGAGCACGCCGTCGTCACCGGCGGCGGCGGCTTCGTCGGATCGCATCTGTGCACCGCCCTGCTGGCCGCGGGCACGGCGGTGACCTGCGTCGACGACTTCAGCACCGGGCGCCCGGAGAACGTGTCCCCGCTGCTCGACCACCCCGGCTTCACGCTGATACGCGCGAACGTCGCCGAGGGGCTGGACGTCGACCGGCCGCCCGACCTCGTGCTGCACTTCGCGTCCCCCGCCTCCCCGGCCGACTATCTGCGGCTGCCCCTGCACACCCTGGAGACGGGCAGCCTCGGCACCCGCAACGCGCTGCGGCTCGCCCACCGCCACGGCGCCCGCTTCCTGCTCGCCTCCACCTCCGAGGTCTACGGCGACCCGCAGCAGAACCCGCAGGACGAGCGGTACTGGGGCCATGTGAACCCGGTGGGCCCGCGCAGCGTCTACGACGAGGCGAAACGCTTCGGCGAGGCCCTGACCACGGCTCACGCCGACGCGGAGGGCACCGACACGGCCATCGTGCGGCTGTTCAACACCTACGGCCCCCGCATGCGCGGCCACGACGGCCGGGCCGTGCCGACCTTCGTCCGCCAGGCACTGGACGGCGAATCCCTGACCGTCACCGGCGACGGCCACCAGACCCGCTCGCTGTGCTACGTCGACGACACCGTGCGCGGCATCCTCGCCGCCGCCGCCCACGGCATGCGCGGCCCGGTCAACATCGGCAACCCCGGCGAGATCACCATGCTCGACCTGGCCCGCCTGATCATCGACCTCACCGGATCCGACGCGCAGATCCGCTTCATCGACCGGCCCACGGACGACCCCGCCGTGCGCTGCCCGGACATCACGCTGGCACGCGACAAGCTCGGCTGGGAACCGCGCGTGGACGCCGAGGAAGGCCTGCGGCGCACGATCGACTGGTTCCGCGCCACGGCCCGCCCCTGACCCGGACCGGCGAGAGCCCAACGCCGGGCGCCCACCGGAGCACAGCTCCCCCGCGCCCCGGCCCCGTGCCCCGTACCGCCGACAGAACCTCGGATCCCTCATGCGCATCCTCGGAATCAACGCACTCTTCCATGACCCCGCCGCCGCCCTCGTGATCGACGGCAGGACCGTCGCCGCCGCGGAGGAGGAGCGGTTCTCGCGGCGCAAGCACGGCAAACGCCCCGTGCCGTTCTCCGCCTGGGAACTGCCCGAGCAGGCCGCCGCCTGGTGCCTGCGCAGGGCCGGCCTGCGGCCCCAGGACCTCGACGCCGTCGCCTACTCCTACGACCCCGCGCTCGCCCGGCCCGCGGCCGACATGGGGCTCGACGACCCCTGGGACCACCTGCGGCAGACCTACGCCCGTGAGGCGCCCGGCTTCCTCAAGACCGCGCTGCCCGGCCTCGACCCGGGCATCGTCCGCTTCGTGCCGCACCACATGGCGCACGCCGCGTCGAGCGCCTTCGCCGCGCCCGGCGCCGAGGACTCCTCAGTCCTGGTCCTGGACGGCCGCGGCGAGCGCGCCTCGCACCTCGCCGCCCGGCGCGTGCGCGACACGCTGGAACCGCTGTACGCCCAGGACCTGCCGCACTCCCTCGGCCTGGTCTACGAGGAGCTGACCGGGCACCTCGGATTCCTCCGCTCCTGCGACGAGTTCAAGGTGATGGCCCTCGCCTCCCACGGCACCCCGCGCATGCTGCCCGAACTGCGCCGCCACGTGCACCCGACCGGCGACGGCGGGTTCCGCGCCACCGCCGTGCCCTGGCACGAGCTGTGCGCCCCGCGCCACGCCGACGAACCCTGGACCCAGGACCACGCCGACGTCGCGGCCAGCGCCCAGGCCGTCCTGGAGGAGACGCTGCTCGACCTCGCGCGCTGGCTGCACGGCAAGACGCACCACAGCGTCCTCACCCTCGCCGGCGGGGTCGCCCTGAACTGCGTCGCCAACTCCCGAATAGCCCGCGAGGGCCCCTTCTCCCGCGTCTGGGTGCAGCCCGCGGCCGGGGACGCGGGCACCGCCCTCGGCGGCGCGCTCCTGCTGTCCGCCGGACAGGGCCACGAGATCGCCCCCATGACCGGCGCCGACCTGGGCCGCGACTGGTCCGACGCCGAACTCGGCGCCTGGCTCAAGACCGCCGCCGTGGCCTTCGAACGCCCGCCGGACATCGCCGCCACCGTCGCGCGGGCCCTGGCGGAGAACCGGATCGTGGCCTGGTTCCAGGGCCGCTCCGAGTACGGGCCGCGAGCCCTCGGCCACCGCTCGCTGCTGGCCCACCCCGGCCACGCCGGCAACCTCGAACGGCTCAACGACGTCAAGGGCCGCGAACAGTTCCGGCCCGTCGCCCCCATGGTGCTCGCCGACCGCGCCCGCGAGATCTTCGACGGGCCGCTGCCCAGCCCGTACATGCTCTTCGTGCACGACGTGGCCGAGCCCTGGCGGGAGCGGATCCCGGCCGTCGTCCACGTCGACGGGACGGCCCGCATCCAGACCGTGGACCCGGCGCGCGAACCCCTCGTGGCCCGCATGCTCGGCGAGTTCGAGAAGCTCACCGGCCTGCCCGTCGTGGTCAACACCAGCCTCAACACGGCCGGCCGCCCCATGGTGGACGACCCCCGCGACGCCCTGGAGTGCTTCGGCTCCTCGCCCGTCGACCTCCTCGCCATCGGCCCCTACGCCATCCGGCGCCGCGACCTCTTCGACGCCCCGGCACCCGAGGGAGGGGAGAGCCGATGACCGGGCACGCGACGGACACCGGTGACGTCGTCGCCACCGAGGGCGCGTACGCCGTGGTGATCCCGACGCTCGGCAGGCCCAGCCTCGGCGCCACCCTGCGCGCCCTGGCCGGAGCCGAGGGGCCCGGGCCGCTGCGCGTGGTCCTCGTCGACGACCGCCCGGGCGCGGACGGCACGAGCCCGCTGCCCGTCCGGATACCGGCGGCCTTGCGCCCCGTCACCCTCGTCGTCGACGGCGGGGCCCGCGGCCCCGCCGCCGCGCGCAACACCGGCTGGCGCGCCGCCGGCCGCGCGCCGTGGATCGTCTTCCTCGACGACGACGTGGTGCCCGGCCCCACCTGGTGCGACGACCTCGCCCTCGACCTGGCCGCCACCACCCCCGAGGAAGGCGCGGTCACCGCCCGCATCGACGTCCCGCTCCCCGCCGACCGCAGGCCGACGGACTGGGAACGCAACACCGCCGGACTCGCCACCGCCCGCTGGATCACCGCCGACATGGCCTACCGCCGGGCGGCACTGGAATCCGTCGGCGGCTTCGACGAGCGCTTCCGCCGCGCCTTCCGGGAGGACGCGGACCTCGCCCTGCGCGTCCTCGCCGCCGGCTGGTCGATCGCCGAGGGCACCCGCGCCACGACCCATCCGGTGCGCCCGGCCGGCCGCTGGACCTCCGTGCGCCTCCAGGCCGGCAACGCCGACGACGTCCTCATGACGCGGCTGCACGGCCGCGACTGGTGGACCAGGGCGGCCGCACCACGGGGGCGGCTGCCCGGCCACCTCGCGGTCACCGCGGCGGCCGCCGGGGCCCTGGCCTGCGCCGCGCTGCGCAGACCGGCGGCCGCCGGCGCCTGCGCGGCGGCCTGGCTGGCCGGCACCGCCGAATTCGCCCTGGCGCGGATCCTGCCGGGCCCCCGCACCCGGGACGAGATCCTCACCATGGCGCTGACCAGCGCGCTCATCCCACCCGCCGCCGTCTGGCACTGGCTGCGCGGCCAGGCCGCGCACCGGAACGCCGCGCCCCTCGACCCGCGTACGGGCACCACCGGCGGCCCCTCACGCGCGCCCGCCCGGCCCACCGACGAAGAGCGGGTCCGGCGATGAACCGGCGCCTCGTGGCACCCCCGCCCCCGGCCGCCCCCGCCCGGCGCGACGACGGCCGCGGCCCCTGGCTCGCCGACGGCCCGCCCGCCCGGGGCCCGGCCCGACGCGGCGCCGCCCGCGCCCTGCCCGCGCTGGTCCTCTTCGACCGCGACGGCACCCTCGTCGAGGACGTGCCCTACAACGGCGACCCCGCGCGCGTACGGCTCATGCCAACCGCGCGGGACGCCGTCGCCGCCGTACGGGCCGCGGGCATCCCCCTCGGCGTCGTCAGCAACCAGTCGGGCGTCGCCCGCGGTCTGCTGACCCGCGACCAGGTCGAGGCGGTGCGGCGGCGCGTGGACGAACTCCTCGGCCCGCTGCACGTGTGGGCCATCTGCCCGCACGGCCCCGGCGACGGCTGCGGCTGCCGCAAACCGGCGCCCGGCCTCGTCCTCGCCGCCTGCGGGCGTCTCGGCGTCCCCGCCGCCCGCGCCGCCGTCATCGGTGACATCGGGGCCGACATGGGCGCCGCCCGCGCCGCCGGGGCCCGCGGCATCCTCGTGCCCACCCCGGTGACGCGCGCCGAGGAGATCCAGGCCGCCCCCGCCGTGGCCCCCGACCTGCTCACCGCCGTACGCCTGCTGCTGAGTTCCGACCCCGAGGGCGGCCACCGCCCCATGGAGGTGGAGGAGCGATGACCGGTTTCCGAACCCTGCCGCGCACACTCGTCGTACGCCTGGACAGCGCGGGCGACGTCCTGCTCGCCGGCCCCGCCGTGCGCGCCGTCGCGGCCGGCTCCTCGTACACCGCGCTGCTGTGCGGACCCCAGGGCGTCGAGGCGGGCAGGCTGCTGCCCGACGTGGACGACGTGCTGGTGTACGACGCCCCGTGGGTGGGGCTCGAAGCGGCGCCCGTGTCGCACACGGCCACGCGGCAGCTCCTCGACGAGGTGACGCAGGGCCGCTTCGACCGGGCCCTCGTGCTGGTCTCCTACCACCAGAGCCCGCTGCCCGCCGCGCTGCTGCTGAAGCTGGCCGGCGTCGGCTGGACCGCCGCCGACGGCGAGGACTACCCCGGCTCCCTGCTCGACCTGCGCCACCAGCGGCTGCCCCACCGCCACGAGGCGCGGGCCGCCCTCGACCTCGCCGAGGCCTGCGGCTTCGCCCTGCCGCCCGGCGACGACGGCGCCCTGCGCGTGGAGGCGACGCCGGACACCACCCCCCTCACCGGCGGCGAACCCTACGTCGTGCTCCACCCCGGCGCCGCCGTGCCCGCCCGCGCCTGGAGCCCCGAACGCGCCGAGCGCGCCGCGGCGGCCCTCAGTGCCGCCGGCCACCGCGTCGTGGTCACCGGCGGCCCCGACGAACGCGAGCTGACCGCCAGGGTCGCCGGGCGGCACGCCCTCGACCTCGGCGGAGCCACCGATCTGCGGCGCCTGGCGGGCGTCCTGGCCAGGGCCAGGGCGGTGGTGTCCGGCAACACCGGGCCCATGCACCTCGCCGCCGCTGTCGGCACCCCCGTGGTCTGCCTCTTCGCGCCGGTCGTGCCGGCCGAGCGCTGGCGCCCGTACGGCGTCCCCCACGTCGTGCTCGGCGACCAGCACGCCGCGTGCGCGGACAGCCGGGCCCGGCAGTGCCCGGTGCCGGGCCACCCCTGCCTCGACCGGGTCGACGACGGCGAGGTGCTCGCCGCGGTGGCGTCCTTCGCCGAGGGCGCGGCCGACCGGACACGCCGCGCGCGGGCGGCGCCCGCCCGGGTCACCGCACCGGACGGCACGCCCGAAACGGAACGAGGAGCAAGCGTATGAACATCCTGCTGTGGCACGTGCACGGCTCCTGGACGACCGCGTTCGTCCAGGGCCCCCACACCTACCTCGTTCCCGTGACACCGGACCGCGGCCCCGACGGGCTCGGCCGGGCCCGGACCTTCTCCTGGCCCGCCTCCGTACGGGAAGTGACGCCCGAGGAGCTGCGGGAGGCGGAGGTGGACCTCGTCGTCCTCCAGCGCCCGCACGAACAGGAGCTGGCCGAACGCCGGCTCGGCGGCCGGCGCCCCGGACGGGACGTACCCGCCGTCTACCTGGAGCACAACGCGCCGGACGGCGACGTCCCCGACACCCGGCACCCCTGCGCGGACCGCGACGACCTGACGCTGGTCCATGTCACGCACTTCAACCGGCTGTTCTGGGACTGCGGCAGCACCCGCACCGAGGTCATCGAACACGGCGTCGTCGACCCCGGCCACCAGTACACCGGGCGCCTCGCCAGAGCCGCCGTCGTCGTCAACGAACCGGTGCGTCGCGGCCGGTACACCGGCACGGACCTGCTCCCCGCCCTCAGCGAGGCGGCCCCGCTCGACGTCTTCGGCATGCGCACCGAAGGGCTCGCCGCGCACCTCGGCCTCCCCGAGGACCGGTGCCGCACCGCCGACCTGCCGCAGAGCGAACTGCACGGCGCGCTGGCGCAGCGCCGCCTGTACCTGCACCCCGTGCGCTGGACCTCCCTCGGCCTGTCCCTGCTCGAAGCCATGCAGCTGGGCATGCCCGTCGTGGCGCTCGCCACCACCGAGGCGATCGAGGCGGTGCCGCCCGGCGCGGGCGTCCTGTCCACCCGCCCCGAGGTCCTGGCCCGGGCCGCGCGGCGCTACCTGGAGAACCCGCGGGCCGCGGCCGAGGACGGCGCCCGCGCGCGCCAGGCCGCTCTCGAACGGTACGGACTGAAGCGCTTCCTGGCCGACTGGGAGCGCGTGATGACGGAGGCGTGCTCATGACCTCGTTCCTCGGCCCCTTCGACCCCGCCGCCTTCGGCGCGGCGCCCAGCGGCCCCGGCAAGCTGTCCGTCGCCCTCGTCTCCGAACACGCCAGCCCGCTCGCCACGTTGGGCGGCGTGGACGCCGGCGGCCAGAATGTGCACGTCGCCGCGCTCGCGGGCGCCCTCGCCGACCGAGGCCACCACGTCACCGTCTACACCCGGCGCGACGACCGCGAACTGCCCGAGACGGTGCCGCTGCGCGAGGGCGTGCACGTGCACCACGTACCCGCCGGGCCGCCCGAGCAGATCCCCAAGGACGAACTGCTGCCCCACATGGGCGACTTCGGCCGCTACCTGGCCCGCACCTGGCGCCACCGGCCGCCCGACCTGGTGCACTCGCACTTCTGGATGTCCGGGCTCGCCTCCCTGTGGGCGACCCGCGAGCTGGGCCTGCCGCTGCTGCACACGTACCACGCGCTCGGCACCGTCAAGCGGCGCCACCAGCAGCTCGCCGACCCCAGCCCGCCGAGGCGGATCGCCCTGGAGACCGAGGTGGGCTCCGGCTGCGACCGGATCATCGCCACCTGCCGCGACGAGGTCGTGGAACTGGGCAGGATGGGCGTCCCCGCCGCCAAGACCACCGTCGTGCCCTGCGGTGTCGACACCGAGCTGTTCGCCCCGCGCGGCCCGGTCGCCGAACGCGGCACCGAACGCCACCAACTGCTCCAGCTCGGCCGCCTCGTGCCGCGCAAGGGCGCGGCCGTGTCCATCGCCGCGCTCGCCCGACTGCCCGAGACGGAGCTGGTCGTCGTCGGCGGTCCCCCCGCCGACCGCCTCGACGAGGACCCCGAGGTCCGGCGGCTGCGCGCACTCGCCAGGGAGGCGGGCGTCGCCGACCGGGTCCACTTCACCGGCGGTGTGCCGAGCGCGGATGTGCCGGCGCTGCTGCGCGCGGCCGACATCGTGGTGTGCCCGGCGGACTACGAGCCGTTCGGCATCGTCCCCCTGGAGGCCATGGCGTGCGGCAGGCCCGTCGTCGCCAGCGCCGTCGGCGGCCAGCTCGACACGGTCGCCGACCCGGCCACCGGCCGCCTGGTGCCGCCCCGCGACCCCGAGGCCCTCGCCCGCGCCGTCGCCGACCTCCTCGCCGACCCCGCCGCCCGGGAGGCCTGCGGCGAGGCGGGACGCCGCCGCACCCTGCGCCGGTTCGGCTGGGACCGGGTCGCCGCGGCCACCGAGGCGGCGTACTGCGAGGTCCTGGACCCCCAGCCCGTCACGACCGGCGCCGGCGTGGTGTGAGCCCCGCCCCGACCCGCCGCGGAGCACCGACATCCGAAGGAGGCAGGGCCCGTCGCCGCCCCTCGGCGCGGCGCGCCCGAGCAGCATGAACGAAACCCCCGCACTCGACGCCGCGCATCTGCACTGCCGGTCGCTGGAGCAGGCGCTTCGGCGGTTGCGCCGGGACAGCCTCGGCCGGCTCACGGAGTGGGGCGGGCGGCTCGCCGCCGCGCTGCCCTCCGGAAACCGTCTCCTCGCCGCCGGCAACGGCGGCAGCGCGGCCCAGGCCCAGCACCTGACCGCCGAACTGGTGGGCCGCTACCGGCACGAGCGGCCGGCGTACTCGGCGATCTCCCTGCACGCGGAGACCTCCAGCATGACCGCCATCGGCAACGACTACGGCTTCGACCACGTGTACGCCCGCCAGGTCACCGCCCACGGCAGGCCCGGCGACATCCTCCTCCTGCTGTCCACCTCCGGCCGCAGCGCCAACCTGATCACCGCGGCGGTCGCGGGCCGCGCCGCGGGCCTGCGCGTCTGGTCCCTCACCGGGCCGGGCCCCAACCCGCTCGGCGAGGCCGCCGACGAGCCGCTGTACATCGACGGCGACACCACGGCCACCGTCCAGGAGGCCCACCTGGTCGCCGTCCACCTGCTCTGCGAGGCCTTCGACGCGGCGCTCGCCGCGCCACCCGTCGCCGCCGGCGTCGGCCGGGCCGCGCCCGCCGCGGTCCCCGTCCACGGGAGCACGCCGTGAGCGGGCCGAAGCCGCTCGTCGTCGTCGGGGACGTGCTGCTCGACGAGGACATCGAAGGAGTCGCCACCCGGCTCGCCCCCGACGCGCCCGCCCCGGTCGTCGACGTCACCGTCGACCGGCGCCACCCCGGCGGCGCCGGCCTCGCCGCGGCGCTCGCGGCCCGCGGCGGCCGCGAAGTGATCCTCGTGACCGCGCTCGGCGACGACCCCGCGAGCGAAGCCGTCCGCCGCGAACTGACGGGCCGCGTACGGCTGGTGGAGCTGCCGCTGAACGGCACCCTGCCGGTCAAGACCCGCGTCCTGGCCGCTGGCCGCCCCCTCGTGCGCATCGACCGGGGCGGCGGCACACCGGGCGAACCCGACGCGGCGGTGCGCGACGCGCTGGCCCAGGCCCACGCCGTCCTCGTCGCCGACTACGGACGGCACACCGCCAGCGCCGTACGCGACCACCTCGCGGCCGTCACCCCGCGCACCCCGCTCGTGTGGGACCCGCACCCCAAGGGCGACACCCCCGTGCCGGGCGCCCGGCTGGTCACCCCGAACGCGGCCGAGACCCGCGCGCTGTGCCCCGGCGGCGGTGAGAGCCTGCGCGCGTACGCCGAACGGGGCACCGAACTCGCCGACCGCTGGCGGGTGAGCGGCGTCGCCGTGACCCTCGGCGAGCGCGGTGTCCTGCTGACCAGGCCCGGCTCCGGCACGCCGATGCTCGTCCCCCCGCCGTTCCGCGCGGGCGGTGACCCCTGCGGCGCGGGGGACTGCTTCGCCGCCACCACGGCCGCGGCGCTCGCGGACGGCGCGCTCCCCGAGGAGGCCCTCCAGCGGGCGGTGGCCGAAGCCGCCGCGTTCGTCTCGGCGGGCGGCGCCACCAACCCCGGCCTGTGGCGCGTCACGCCCGCGCCCGGCGCCGAGGAGGCACCGGCCACCGACGCGTTCGAACTCGCCGAGCGGGTCCGCGCGCGCGGCGGCACGGTGGTCGCGACCGGCGGCTGCTTCGACCTGCTGCACGCCGGGCACGTCGGCCTCCTCGACAGCGCCCGGGCCATCGGCGACTGCCTGATCGTGTGCCTCAACTCCGACGCGTCACTGGCCCGCCGCAAGGGCCCCGGCCGCCCCCTCAACCAGGAGGCGGACCGCGTCCGTGTCCTGCGGGCGCTCGCCAGCGTCGACGCCGTCGCCGTCTTCGAGGAGGACACCCCGCAGGAACTCCTGAACAGGCTGCGGCCCGACGTCTGGGTCAAGGGCGGCGACTACTCCGTCCAGGACCTGCCCGAGGCGCGGGCGCTGCGGGCCTGGGGCGGGCAGGCCGTCGTCCTGCCCTACCTCGACGGCCGCTCCACCACGCTGCTGACCCGGCGGGCCGCCGCGGCCGCCGGGACAGCGACGTGAGCGGGCCGCCGGAGGGCACCGAGCGCCGGCCGCGCGCGCTGGTGCTGCGGGCGCTCGGGCTCGGCGACCTGCTGACCGCCGTACCCGCGCTGCGCGCCCTGCGGCGGTGGCTGCCGGACCACGAGATCGTGCTGGCCGCGCCCGAACGCCTGGCCCCCGCCGCGGCCGCGACCGGCCTGGTGGACCGGTTGCTGCCCGCCTCGGCGCCCGGCCGCCGGGTGCCCGCCGTGCTCCCCTGGACGGGGCCGCCGCCCGACCTCGCCGTGGACCTGCACGGCAACGGCCCGCCGAGCCATCTCCTGCTCCAACGGCTGCGACCCCGGCGGCTCTTGGCGTACGCGCATCCCGGGACCCCCGACATCGAGGGTCCCGCCTGGCGCGACGACGAGCACGAACGGGAGCGGTGGTGCCGGCTCCTGACCTGGTACGGCGTCCACGCCGACCCGGACGACCTGCGCATCCCCGGGCCGGCGACGCCCTCCCCGGCGCCCGGCGCGGTCGTCGTGCACCCCGGCGCCGACGCCGGGGCCCGCCGGTGGCCGCCGGAGCGGTTCGCGGCCGTGGCGCGGCGGCTGCGGGGGGACGGCCACGAGGTCGTCGTGACCGCGGGGGCGGGGGAGGAGGCCACCGCGCGGCGGGTGGCCGAGGAGGCCGGTCTCGCCCCGGGGGCCGTGCTGGGCGGCGCGGAGGACGTGCCCTTCGACCGGCTCACGGCGCTCGTGGCCCACGCGCGGTGCGTCATCGTCGGGGACACGGGCCTCGCCCATCTGGCGACGGCGCTGGGCACGCCCTCGGTGGTGCTGTTCGGGCCCGTCGCCCCCCGGCTCTGGGGGCCGCCGCCCGGTCCCAGGCATCGCGCGCTGTGGCACCCCGACGGTGACGGGGCCGCCCGCCCGGGCGACGCGCATGGGCTCCGCCCGGATGAGCGGTTGCTGCGGATCACTCCGGAGGAGGTGCTGCGGGCGGTACGGGCCCTGCCGACGGGCTCACCGCTGGAAGCGGTGCCTGCGCCTGGGCGGTAAGGCCCCTTCGCGGGGCCCGGCGTGCGTCACCTTCTTGCGCCCCGTCGTGGGCGCCCCTTGCGGGGTGCTTTTGCGTGCCGGCGCATGGGCGCGCCCTGTCAGGGGCGCGGGGAACTGCGCGCGCAACTGGGAGCCGGGCCGCATGTGGGGGCGAGGCGTTCGGGGGCGGACGCGGGGTTGGTCGCTGCGGGTCGTCGTGGGCTGGTCGCGCAGTTCCCCGCGCCCCTTGGGGGTGGCAGTGCGCCCTGTCAGGGGCGTGCGGAAGTGTGCGCGCCCCTTGAGGCATCGAGGTGCGCCCTGTCAGGGGCGCGGGGAACTGCGCGCGCAACCAGAAGCCGGGCCGCATGTGAGGGCGAGGCAGGCGGGGGCGTAAGGCGGCGTTACGCTGCCGCGCGCAGTGTCGGGCGGGCTGCGGGGTCGTCGCTGCGGAGGAGTACCGGCACGGGCACCGGGACGTTTTCGCGTGCGCGGAGGAAGAAGCCCGCGCCGATGGAACCGGCGATGATCAGGCCCCCGGAGACCAGCGCGCCCCGCGGGCCCGCCAGTTCCATGAGGAGGCCGAGCGCGGGCGGGCCCGCGAGGCCCCAGGCCGTGCTGACACTGCCCCACACGCCGAGCACCCGGCCCCGCAGCCGCGCCGGCGGGTCGGTCTGGAGGATCGTCGTGCCCGCGGTGTCGGAGACGGTCTCCACGACCGCCATGGGCAGCACCAGGACGAGCAGCACCGCGAAGGAGGGCGACAGGCCCGCCACCACCTGGAGCAGCGCGCCCGCCGCGGCCAGCAGGCCCACCAGCCGCACCGACGGCCGGCGCAGCCGGGCCCCGAGGACGGCGCCGACGATGCCCCCGACGGCGAGGACGGTCGAGACCGTGCCGAACGACCCGGCGCCCCCTGCGAGCGGCCCGGTGACGAGCACGGCCAGGGTCAGCGTGTAGTTGCGCCCGAAGACGGCGCTGACGCCGGTGATGCCCGCGAGGGCCACCAGCCGGGGCCGCCGCAGGAAGAAGACGAGACCTTGGCGCACGGTCATGTCCTGCCCGTCGGACTCGGACTCGGAGGACTCGGACCCGGGCCCGGGCCCGGGGTCTTCGTGCCCGGGGTCGCGCGGCGCGTACGCGGGACGCAGGAAAGGGATGACGGAGGCGACGAAGAGGAAGGACACGCCGTTGGCGGCGTAGGCGGCCGCCGTACCGAGGAAGGCGACCGTGACACCGCCGAGCGCGGCACCGGCGAGGCGGCCCGCGCTGTGCACGAGCGAGCCCACACCGATGGCGGAGGGCACGTCCCGCGGCGGCACGAGGTCGTTGCCGAGCAGGGCGCACGCGGGACCGTCGACCGTGGCGACGACGCCGGTGAGGCCGGCCAGGACCAGCAGCACGGTCAGGTCGAGCCGCCCGCACGCCACGAGGACGGCCGTCGTGAAGGCGATGGCGCCGAGCAGGGTCTGACTGACGGCGGCGGTCACCTTGCGGGGCCAGCGGTCGACGGCGGCGCCGCCCGCCACGCTCATCAGCAGCGCGGGCGCGGCCTGCACGGACATGGACAGGCCGGTGGCGGCGGCGGACCCGGTGATCTGCAGGACCAGCAGGTTCTGCACGGTCAGCTGCATCCACGTACCGGCGTTGGACACGAAGTTGGCGAGGGACCACCAGCGCATGCTGCGGTACTTCAGGGACCGCCACGGGGACCGTGAGCCGTCGGCGGGCGGGACGGGGGCGGGCGCGGCGGAGGCAGGGGAGGCGAGGGAGGAAGGCACAGGTATTCGGGACTCGGGACTCGGAGGCGGCCCGAAGGGCTCGGGCGGGGCGGCGGACCGGCGGGAGCTGCGGGGCACCGGCAGCACTGCGCGGTCACTCCACCGGATCTGGGGGGGGGCGCCGTGTCGCCGGAAGGGCGTCTCCTGGGCCGCGCCGAGCGGGCGGACGTTCCGGAGTACGGCGTCGACCATGGTGGCAGACGGCTCCAGGACGGTCCGGCGCAGCACCACCGGACGCTCCGTCGAACGTCATCAAGTCCCCGGCGACCAGGGCCCGTTCGCGCTTCTGGTGTGCTTGCTCACACGGCCCCCGGCAGGGGCGGGCGCACCGGCGTCGGTGACGGGGGCCACAGCGGCAGGGGGCACGCGGGCGGCCGCCCCGAGGTGCCGGAGCGTGCCCGCCGCGTCACAGTGGGAGGCGGAGCGGCCGCCGAGCGCGGGCCGCGGCAACCGGTACGAGGAAAGGCACGGGCATGGGCGGCGCGGCGCAGGTCGACCTCCACGGCAAGCAGGCGCTGGTGACCGGCGCGGCGCGCGGTCTGGGCGCCTCGATCGCGCGGAAGCTGGCGGGGGCGGGGGCGAGGGTGCTCGCCGCCGACGTCCGCAAGGACCTCGCCCAGCAGCTCTGCGAGGAGCTGGTCCGCGAGGGCGGCGACGCCCGCTTCGTGGAGCTGGACGTACGGGACGCCGCCGCGGTCGCCGCCGTCTTCCGGGACCTGGAGGCGGCGGGGGAGGCGGTCGACATCCTGGTCAACAACGCCGCCGTGGACGTCTCCAAGCCGATCGAGCACCTCACCGCCTCCGAGGTGACCCGGGTGGTCGAGACCAACCTCCTCGGCCCGATGTACCTGTGCCTGGAGACCTACCGGCGCATGGTCGCCCGCGGCGGCGGCCACATCGTGAACATCCTGTCCACCGCCGCCAACCGCACCTGGACCGAGGCCGGCCCGTACGCCGCGGGCAAATCGGGCCTGCGGGCGTTCACCCACACGTTGTTCAAGGAGGCCCAGCGCGACTGCGTGGGGATCGGCGTCACGGGGATCATCGCCGGCGGCATGGAGACCCCGTTCATCATGGAGCGCTTCCCGGACACCGACGTGTCCATGCTGCAGAGCCCGGACGTCGTGGCCGACACGCTGCTGTACGCGCTGTCGGTCCCCGCGGGCAGCGCCGTCTCCGAGCTGGTCGTCGTGCCGCGCAGGGAGCCGTCCTGGCCGTGAGGCACCGGGCCCCCGCACGTCTCACCGGCGGAAGGAAGGTCGTCCCATGACGCCGACGATGTTCTCCATGACACCGGCGGCCCCGCCCCCGTGGGAGAGGGCGCTGGTGACCGCGGGCGCCGGATTCCTCGGCTCGCACCTGTGCGAGCGCCTGCTCGGTGCGGGCGTCGAGGTCACGTGCGTGGACGGCGTACCGGCGGAAGCGGCCCTCGGCGTCGCGCACCTGGCCGCCGCCCCCCGCTTCCGCTACGTGCGCCAGGACATCGAGCGGCCCGACTGTCGTACGGCCCTCGCCGGGCCGTACGACCTCGTCCTGCACCTGGCCTGCCCCGCCGCGTCCGCCGCCCGCGCCGCGCACCCGCCCGCGACACCCGACGGACACAGCCCCGGCACCCGCAACGCCCTGGCCGTCGCCGCCCGGGACGGCGCGCGGTTCCTGCTCGTCTCCACCTGCGAGGCGGGCGCCCACCGCGCGCACGACGCGGCACGGTGTTCCTCGGAGACGCTGACCACCGCGTTCGTCACCGCCAAGGACGCCGACGCGGGAATCGTGCGGCTCTTTCCCGCGTACGGCCCCCGCATGGAGCCCGAGGACGGCCCCTTGATCCCCACCCTCATCCGGCAGGCGCTGAGCGGCACATCAGTGACCGTCCCCGGTGACGGCGACCGAAGGCCCTCCCTGTGCTACGTGGACGACACGGTCGACGGGGTGCTCCTGGTGGCCGCGAGCCGCTCGGTGCGGCCGGTCGACATCGGCGCCGAGCCCACGGAGACCGTCGCCGGGATCGCCCGCCGGGTGATCGCCCTGACCGGTTCGCACGCCCGCCTGGAGTGCACCGGCACACGCACCGACGAGCCGGGACCGCCCCTGCCCGCGACCGGCTTCGCCCACGAGATCTTCGGCTGGACGCCGCGGGTCCTGCTGGACGACGGGCTCAAACGCACCGTCGCCGACTTCCTCGACCGCCCTGCGCGCAGCAGGCCCCCCACCCCGCCGAACGCCGGGGGAGGTGGACACCTTGCGTGCTCCTGGTGACCGGGGGAGGGCCGCGTGAAGGCGCTCGTCGTCTGCCTGGACGGCATGACCGGCGTGCTGCTTGCCGGGCCCGCCGTCCGCGCCGTCGCCACCCGGGCCCACCGCGTGACGCTGCTGTGCGGCCCGCGCGGCGAGGCCGCCGCCCGGCTGCTGCCCGACGTCGACGACGTCCTGGTGTGGGAGGCGCCGTGGGTGGGACCCCGGCCGCCCACGGTGGACGAGGCGGACGTCGAGGGTTTCCTGCAGCGGCTGCGGGACACGGCGTACGACGTCGCGCTCGTCTGCACCCCGTACGGGCACAGCCCGCTGCCCGCCGCGCTCCTGCTGCGCATGGCGTACGTACGTCATATCGGCGCCGACAGCGCCGACGACTCCGGCACCCTCATCGACGTACCCCACCGGCGGCTGCCCGGCAGGCACGACGCCGAGGCCGCGCTCGACGCGGCCGCCGCCCTCGGCTTCCCGCCCCGCGCCGGGGACGACGGGCGGCTGCGCGTCCTGCCCACCCCCGACACGGCCGGCCTCACCGGCAACGGCCCCTACGTCGTCCTGCACCCCGGCGCGGGCACCCCCGCGCGCACCTGGGACGCCGGCCGCGCGGCCGAGGCGGTCGCCCTGCTCGCCGACGCGGGCCACCGTGTCGTCGTCACCGGCGGGCCCGGCGAGGCCGACCTGACGCGCCGGGTGAGCGGCGACGCGGCCGTGGACCTCGGCGGGCGCACCGACCTGCGGACCCTGGCCGGGGTGCTGCGCGCCGCCGACGTCGTCGTCGCGGGCAACACCGGACCGGCCCACCTCGCCGCCGCCACCGGCACCCCGGTCGTCTCCCCGTTCGCCCCGGTCGTCCCGGCGGAGCGCCGTGGCCCCTACGGGGTGGACGCCGTGCTCCTCGGGGACCACGGCAGTCCGTGCGCGGGCACCCGCGCCCGCCACTGCCCGGTGCCCGGCCACCCCTGCCTGGGCGAGGTCACCGCCCAGGACGTGCTGCGCGGCGTGCAGAAACTGCTCAAGAGCAGCGGCTGACCCGCCCGGGCCGCGACTACCGGTTGCCGCGGGCGGCCGTCTCCGCCGGGGCCGGGTGGCTGCCCGACAGGTGGTACACGTTGAACGCCTTGCGGATGACGGGCTGGGCGACGTTGCGCACCGGCACGCCGCCGCTGGTCATGCCGTGCTCGGTGCCGGCGTGCGCGTGGCCGTGGACGGCGAGGTCGGCGCCCGCCGCGTCCATCGCCTCCGCCAGCAGATAGCTGCCGAGGAACGGATAGATCTCCAGCGGCTCCCCGGCGAGGGTGTCCGGCACGGGCGCGAAGTGGGTGAGCGCCACCCGCGTGTCGCAGCCCTGCGCGGCCAGCTCCTCCAGCGAGGTCCGCAGGCCCTCCGCGCAGCGGCGGGTGTAGCGGATGAACTCCTTCATCAGCGGCTCGCCGAACTCGCTCCCACTGCGCCCGACGAAACCACCGCCGAACCCCTTGGTGCCCGCGACCCCGATCTTGGCCCCGTCGACCTCGACGACCGTGCCCTGCCCTTCGAGCACCTGGACGCCGGCCTCGCGCAGGACGGCGGTGACCTCCTCGGGCCGCTCGTCGTGGTGGTCGTGGTTGCCGAGCACGGCCACGACCGGCACCGGCAGCCCGGACACCTCGGCGGCGACGATCTCGGCCTCCGCCACGGTGCCGTGGCGGGTGAGGTCCCCGGCGAGCAGCAGCAGGTCGGCGCACTCGTGCAGGGTCTCGAAGGCGGGGCGGAGCAGGCCCTTGCTGTCCAGGCCCATGTGGATGTCGCCCACGGCGGCGATGCGGATCATGCCAGTTCCTCCGGGTGGTCGGGGGCGGCGGCACCGGCCACCACGACGTCGAAGTGGACCGTCTGCCCGGCCAGTTCCTCGTGCACGGTGCGCAGCAGCTCCTCACGGCAGTGCGAGGAGGGCACCGTCCCGACGACGGCCACGGACGAGCCGCGGGACTCGACGCGGATGCCCAGTTCGCCCAGCTCCTCGGCGGCCAGCCGCTCCTTGAGATGGGCGATGCGGTATTCGACGTTGGCGTGGTCGTTCATCGGTCTGCTCCTCGCGGTGCGATGACTTCCAGGCGTTCCAGCAGGAAGAGGAAGGCCGCCGGCATCGGCGCGTGCCCGTACTCCTCGCGCACCGCCTCCCAGTCGACCCGCTCGCGCAGCTGCCGGGCGATGGGCAGCACGGCGCCGAAGTCGCAGTGGTGCGCGGAGAAGGCGGCGAGCAGCGACCGCATCAGGTCGGTCGGCGCGAGCACCGGCATCTGCACCGAGTCCACCGGCAGCGGGGTGGCGCGGCGCAGCAGCTCCGTGGTGACCGGCTGCGCGGCCAGCTCGAAGATGAGGTCGATGTCCTGGCCGAGGCACTTGGCCTTCAGCAGCCAGTCCTCGGGTGGCGCGAACACCGGCAGCCCGGCCTCCTCCAGCGTGGCCGCGACCGCCGGGGCGTCCTCGGGCCGGATGCAGAAGTCGGCGTCGTGCTGGAGGTTGCCGGTGCCGCCGTGGGCGTACACGGCGACGCTGCCGGCGAGGGCGAAGTCGTGGTCGTTCCTCTTGAGGATGGCCCCGACCTGCTTGGTCGCCTCCAGGATGGCCTGGTTGAGGTCGGGCGGAAGCTCCTCCGCGGGCACCTCGTGATGTGCGGGCCCCCCGGCCCGCCCGCCCGTCGGGGGCAGCTCCGTGAGCGGCTTTCGCGCCTCGGGAGTGGTGTCTTCTGCGTTCGGCGTCACCTGCTGCTCCGTTTCCGGGACGCCGGCCGCCGCACTGCGTGTGCCGGCCGGCGGTCTCCGACGATCCCTGCTCCAGGCAGCTCCGGTACCCGGACCGCCGGGTTCGACACGGGCCAGTTGCTGTACTCGGATTTCCCTTATACCGCAGGGCGCGGGGCGTCACCTCTTCGCGCGGCACCGCTCAGGGGCGCCGCCACTCGTCGCCGCGCAGGTGCGAGCCCGCCTGGGGGCCCATCCGCACCATGCCGCCGTCCGCCACCCAGGACGCGCCGGTCACGTACGAGGCCTCGGGCCCGGCGAGGAAGGCGATGACGGCGGCGATCTCCCGGGCGTCGCCGGGCCGGCCGAGGGGGATGCCGGGGCGGCGCTCGTCGTGTACGTCGGTGTCCTCCTGCCCGGTCATGGGGGTGGCGATCTCGCCGGGCGCGACGGCGTTCACGGTGATGCCGTGCTCCGCGAGCTCCAGGGCCATCACCTGGGTGAGCAGGCCGAGCCCGCCCTTGGCGGCGCAGTAGGGGGCCGCGCCCACGCGCGGCTGGTGCTCGTGCACCGAGGTGACGTTGACGATGCGGCCGCCCCCGCCCTGCGCGATCATGCGGCGCGCGGCGCGCTGGCCGCACAGGAACGGGCCGACGAGGTCGACGTCGATGACCTCGCGGACCGTCTCCAGGCTCAGGTCGAGATAGGGGGTCGCGGTGCCGGTGCCCGCGTTGTTGACCAGGACGTCGATGCGGCCGAGCCGCTCGGCGAGGTCGTCGACGGCGTCCGCCGCCTCGGGCAGCCGGGTCAGGTCCATGTGGGCGAGCGCGGCCCGCCGCCCGTGGCCGCTCACCTCCTCGGCCGTCCTCTCGGCGCCTTCCCGGTCGCTGTGCCAGGTGATGCCGACGTCCAGGCCGGCCTCGGCGAGCCGGACGGCCGTGGCCCGGCCGATGCCGGAGTCGGCGCCGGTGACGACGGCCACCCCGGTGGCGGAAGCGGTGGGGACGGTCATGGGGTCCTCCAAGTCGTGGCTCGGTTCACTCGCAGGCCTGTTCGCCGCCCCGGGCGGGTACCCGGCGGGAAGCGCGCACAGACCATAAGTCGCATAACTTGATAAACCGGAGCAAGAGGAACTCTCACGGCACCACGCACGTACGGCAACAAGGGACGAACGGGTCGAAGGAGTCGACGAACGTGACGGACGTATCGAGCAAGGGCCCCGCCTCGGGCGACGATCGGGAGACGCTCACCAACCGGCAGGGCCATCCGGTCCACGACAACCAGAACCAGCGCACCGTCGGCGCCCGCGGCCCGGCGACGCTGGAGAACTACCAGTTCCTGGAGAAGATCAGCCACTTCGACCGCGAGCGCATCCCCGAGCGTGTCGTGCACGCCCGGGGCGTGACCGCGTACGGCTACTTCGAGTCGTACGGGAAGTTCGGCGACGAGCCCATCGACCGCTTCACCCGCGCGAAGCTCTTCCAGGAGCCGGGCAGGCGCACGGACGTCGCCGTGCGCTTCTCCACGGTGATCGGCGGCCGCGACTCCTCCGAGGCGGCCCGCGACCCGCGCGGTTTCGCGGTGAAGTTCTACACCGAGGACGGCAACTGGGACCTGGTCGGCAACAACCTGGGCGTGTTCTTCATCCGGGACGCGATCAAGTTCCCCGACGTCATCCACGCGCTCAAGCCGGACCCCGTGACCTTCGAGCAGCAGCCGCGGCGGATCTTCGACTTCATGTCGCAGACCCCCGAGTCCATGCACATGCTCGTCAACCTCTTCAGCCCGCGCGGCATCCCGGCGGACTACCGCCACATGCAGGGCTTCGGCGTCAACACCTACAAGTGGGTCACCGCGCAGGGGGAGTCCCGCCTGGTGAAGTACCACTGGATGCCCAAGCAGGGCGTGCGCAGCATGACCGAACAGGACGCGGCGAACGTCCAGGCCGAGGGTCTCGGACACGCCACCAAGGACCTGTACGAGGCGGTGGCGCGCGGCGAGTACCCCGAGTGGGAGCTGCTCGTCCAGGTGATGGACGACCACGACCACCCCGAGCTGGACTTCGACCCGCTGGACGACACGAAGACCTGGCCCGAGCAGGACTTCCCGCCGCGGGCCGTGGGCAAGATGGTGCTCGACCGGATGCCGGAGAACTACTTCGCGGAGAACGAGCAGATCTCCTTCGGCACCGGCGTGCTCGTGGACGGCCTGGACTTCTCCGACGACAAGATGCTCGTCGGCCGCACCTTCTCCTACAGCGACACCCAGCGCTACCGCGTCGGCCCCAACTACCTCCAGCTGCCCGTCAACCAGGCCAAGAACGCCCGCGTGCGCACGAACCAGCGCGACGGCCAGATGGCGTACCACGTCGACGGCGGCGGCGAGAACCCCATCGTCAACTACGAACCCTCCATCACCGGCGGCCTGCGCGAGGCGCCGTACGCGACGGAGGACGAGCAGGGGCCGGAGATCCGCGGCCGGCTCACCCGCAAGCGCATCCCGCGCACCAACGACTACCTCCAGGCGGGCCAGCGCTACTGCCTGATGGAGCAGTGGGAGCGCGACGACCTCGTGCGGAACTTCGTCGACCTGCTCTCCCAGTGCCCCCGCGAGATCCAGGAGCGGATGGTGTGGCACTTCCTGCTCGTGGAGAACGAGCTGGGCCTGAAGGTCGGCGAGGGCATCGGCGTCGGCCCCAAGGACGTGGCGGGCCTGGAGCCGCTGGCGGGCCAGGAGCTGACCGAGGAAGACCGCAAGCGGCTCGCCAACCTCGGGGAGAATCCGCCGCGTGACGTGAGCGGGCTGACCATGACGCACTGCGTCCCGAACGAACGGCACACCGTTACCCGGTGAGGACACGAGGACACGGCGGTGCGCGGCCGGCTCCCGGGCCGGCCCCCGGGCCGGGCGCGGCCGCGGGGGCGGCCCGGGGCGCGCGGCGGGCCGCCGCCCCG